>JAIXRH010000032.1 GCA_027485285.1 Comamonadaceae bacterium
GCTTTCAGTTCGAAAACTGATTACTTGCTGGCAGCGTCAGAAGCTGGTGCAGCGGCTTCAGAAGCCACAGCAGAAGCAGCTTCAACAGGCGCAGAAGCGGCAGCAGGTGCGGCTTGCACAGCAGGAGCTTCTTTTTTGCCGCAAGCGACGAGAGCGGCAGCAGCCAACAAAGATGCCAACAGGATTGACTTGTTCATGTGAATTTTCCTTAAAGGGGATTGAAAACAATTTCCGGAAATTGAGGTGGTTTTCACCACAACCAAGCTGATGGACTCGAGCCCCCAACTTAGACCCTAATTATAGGGTAAATCCTAGATAACACAGGTCTGCTTGTCAGCCGGGCGTCAATTTACAGGAATTGAAGCACCAGAATGAAGCCAGCCATCGTCACACCATTCCATCAACAAACCCATCGCTTCGTCACTGGCTTTGGCAAGATCTTCCGCGCTTAAGCAGCGTTGATTGGCCAACTGTCGCATCAAAGCGGCGTCTTGACCCGCCGCACGCCAGCTTTCGCCGTTCAGGAAAATATGGTGCGCGTCATACATCATCTTGCTTCGTCGGTCTAAATACACAGATCTGAGTTGATTGGGCGTCTCCCCAATCTCAAACCACACATTGGCTTTGGGCTCGGTGAGGTATTCACCCAAAGCGCGTTGCAGCGCTTTAGGATCTTTTAGCGACTTTTGCAAGGCTAATTTGGCGAATTCAGCCAAACCTTGGGGCACTTCGGCTGGTTTGGCGACCGCAGGCTGGGTGGCGTCTTTGTACACATCACAACCTGCCGTGTCTTCCGCCCCTTCGCTCAGGCGCACCAACAACTCGCGAGCCAAATCGCCAGTTTGGGGGGCGCGAAAGCCCACCGAGTAGGTCATGCATTCGCCTTGGGCGATGCCTTCGTGGGCATAGCGCGGGGGCAAATACAGCATGTCACCCGGGTTGAGGACCCAGTCTTGCTCAGGCGTGAAGTTGGCCAAAATTTTCAAAGGCATGTCAGGGACCAGCGACAAGTCTTTTTGTCGCCCAATGCGCCAACGACGCTGGCCGTGCGCTTGCAGCAAAAACACGTCGTAGCTGTCAAAGTGCGGGCCCACGCCGCCGCCCTCTGTGGCGAAGCTGATCATCACGTCGTCCAAACGGGCGTCTGGGATGAAGCGAAACTGCTGCATCAAAGCGGCCATGCGGTCGTCGTGCAAATCCACGCCTTGCACCAACAAGGTCCAATCGCGCTCGGTCAGTTTGGGGATGGCGCGGCGCTTGAACGGGCCGCGTTGCATGTGCCAGTCGCGTTGACCGCCGTTGGTCCCCATGACCAAACGAGACTCGACCTCGTTTTGCGCGGCCAAGTCAAACAGCTCGGGGCGGCTGAGCAAGGCTTGGAATTCGGGAATGGCCTGGCGCACCAACAAGGGTTTGCGCTGCCAATAGGTGGTCATGAATTCGGCGGGGCTGATGCCACCGAGCAGGGTCAGGGGTTGGTTCACATGCATCGTGCGACAATTTTGCCCTATGGAAATTACACAACACTGCGTGGTCGGCTTAACTTGGACCTTGAAAGACACTTTGGGTGAGGTGCTGGACGAATTGGACAGCCCGATTGAGTTTTTGGTGGGCGGCGATGACTTGCTGGCCAAGATTGAAGAAGCTCTGCAAGGCCACAGCGTGGGCGATCACCTCGATTTGCAACTTGAACCTGAAGAAGCGTTTGGCGATTACGACGAGAACTTGGTATTTTTAGAAGCGCGTTCGCGCTTTCCCAAAGAGCTAGAAGAAGGCCACACCGTTGAAGGTCATGCGCTTCCCGCTGGCTGCAATCCCGATGCGCCCCATGACTTGCTCTACACCGTGACCGAGCTCTACCCCGAGCATGTGGTGCTAGACGGCAACCACCCGCTGGCCGGCATTGCAATTCGCATTCACCTCGATGTGCAATCGGTGCGCGAAGCCTCGCAAGACGAGCAAGAACGTGGCACTTTGGGCACAGGCTTTTTCAAGATTGAAGCGCAAGCGCCTGGCAACGATTTGTTGCACTGATTTACTTCTTACCGGTCGAGCCGTATCCGCCCTCACCGCGCTCGGTGGGCGCAGCAAATTCGTTCACCACATTGAACTGCGCTTGCACCACAGGCACGATGACCAGCTGGGCCAGGCGCTCCATGGGTTCCAGCGTGAAAGCCACATCGCTGCGGTTCCAAGCGCTGACCATCAGCTGGCCTTGGTAGTCGCTGTCGATCAAGCCCACCAGGTTGCCCAACACGATGCCGTGTTTGTGGCCCAACCCCGAGCGCGGCAAGATGAGCGCGGCATAAGCGGGGTCAGCCAAATGGATGGCAATACCTGTGGGCACCAGCTGCCAAGCGTTGGGCTCCAGCGTAATGGGGGCATCCAAGCAGGCACGCAAGTCGAGGCCGGCGCTACCTGGCGTGGCGTATTGCGGCAATTGGTCGGCCATACGAGGATCGAGAATTTTGACGTCGAGTTTCATGTGGTTTCAATGAAAAAGTGAATGTGAAAAATTAAGCTTTCAAGCGGCGGGCAATCTCAGCCACCAAC
>JAIXRH010000089.1 GCA_027485285.1 Comamonadaceae bacterium
AGAGAAGGTGTTGCGCTGGCCGTTGCGTCATAAACTTTCGTGAAAGCACTGGCTGTGGCTGTCAAAGGTGCTGGGCTGATCGTCGCAGTGATGCCCGTCAAACCTGTAGCTGTGTAGTTGTCTGCGTCCTGTCCTGATAAGGTCAAGTTTGAAAGCGTGACGGGTCTGTTCAGTCCAGCGTTCTTACTCAAAAACTCGCCATTTGGAATGCCAATGACGGTGACAGAGTCAACCGCAAAAGGATTCACGTCAGCATTTCCAGTCACAGTCGCAGCTGTTGTTCCGTCATAGGTCTTATCGCTCACAGCCAATCCAATGATTGACAAAGGCGCTTTGGTGATCGTGCCAATCAAGCCCGTGGGTTGCATGAAGTTGTAGTTAGATGCACTGGGGCCTGAGATGTTGCTATTCGCCGTGACTGCTTTGCCAATGCCCGCATTCTTGTCACTGAAACTTCCCAACTCAGTCAACGTCAAAGCATCGCCCCCTTGCACACCCACCAACACACCACCAGACAAAGTTGCCGTTGTTGTGGCGTCATACACCTTGCTGAGGACAGTTGTGCTGCTGACCGTTAAATCTCTCTTTGCAATGTCTGCACTGAGGCCAATGTCAGTGGGCATGATGTAGTTGCCACCATCCGCTGAACCGTTGTTGATGGTTAATCCTGCCAGTAAGACTGGCTTTCCCGTGCCTACGTTTTTGTTGTCGAAAACCCCAGTCGCCGAACCGCTCAAAGTCACCACATCCGTAGCCAAAGGCGTCACAACAGGATTACCCGTCATGACGGCCTGCGTCGTTGCATCGTAAGTTTTATTGGATGCCGTTAACCCAGAAACAGCCAAGGTAGCCGGCGTGATGTTGGCCGTCAAAATGGCAGGTTGAGTGACGAGGTAATTTGGTGCGTCATTGCCTGCCAATGAGTTATTGGCAACGATTGATTTGGCCGTACCCACATGCTTGGTCGTGAAGCGACCTGCTTGATTCAAGGTCACCGCATCTGCTGCCAGCACGCCACTTAAAACGCCGCCGGTAAGAACAGCAGATGTTGTGGCGTCATAGACTTTGTTGGCAGCGGATTGACCACTGACGGTCAACGGTGCGGGTGTGATGTTGGCGGTAAGGCCCGCCAAACCCGTCACAACATAATTGCTAGCGTCAGCGCCTGTGACGGAGGCCGTCACAGATTTGTTATTTCCCACATTTTTTGAATGAAATACACCTGTATTCACTTGCACGGAATCGCCACTGATTAAACCGGTAAGAGTCGCTCCAGTCAATCGTGCCGCAGTTGTTGCATCGTAAACTTTGTCAACAGCTGACACATCTGACACCGACAAACTGGCTGGGGTGATGTCGCCATAAACGCCGTACAAACCCGTCACTTGGTAATTGCCAGCGTCAGCGCCCGACAACGAAAAACCAGTCACGTCAATGTATTTGTTGTTGCCCACCCTTTTGTCTGCAAAAGCACCAATAGGACTGCCACTGACCGTCACTTGTCCGCCGCCCAAGGGTCTTGCGACGGCACTGCCTGAGAGGTTGGCTGAGGTTGTGCCGTCGTAAACCTTAGACGAAGCAGCCAAGCCTTCGACGGTCAGAATGGCAGGCGTGATGTTCGCAAACAGCTGGTTAGGCTGATTGATCTGGTAGTTCGTAGCGCTCACACCACTCAAGGAATTGGCAGCCGATATAGCGATGTTGGTGCCGACATTGACACTGGCAAAAGTGCCTGACTGAACCAAATTGACGACGTCGTTGCCCACCACACCTGTCAAAGTACCGCCTGTGAGTGTGGCTGCTGTCGTCGCATCGAAGACTTTATGAGCCCCCAACTGCCCAGTAATGCCCAATGTCTTGGGCGTGATCGATGCAGTCAATCCGCTGGGTTGCGTCAAGGTGTAGTTAGACGCCGCTGAACCACTTAACACGTCGGCAATCGTGATGCCAATGTTTGCGCCTACATTGACACTTGCAAAATTACCCGCTTGATTCAGCCCCACATTCAAAGCATCTGGGGCAAGTACCCCCTGCAAAGTGCCATGGGTCACGATGGCTGTAGTGGTCCCGTCATACACCTTGGAAGCCACTGAGGTGTTGCTCACCGTAAGCGCTAGGGGTCTCACCGTATTGTTCGAGCTGACATAGCTGAACTGGTAGTTGTTGGGGTTACCGCTGGTGATGCTCGCCCCACTGGGGGTCACGCTGAAACTGCCTGCTTGTGCAATGCCATTTTTGTTGGCAGTTTGCGTCACTCCCCCCAGGGCATCACTTCCCACCAATGCCGTGTTTGCGTAATTGATTTGCCCCGCCAATCCAGCGTAGGTCGTCACGGCGTCGTAGTCGGTTGTCAACGCTGTGTTAGTAATGGTGATGGGTTTTGGCGAGATGACAAAGTTGGCATTGGTCACCGCGGGCGTGCTGTAGTTGGTCAGAGCTGAACCTGTGAGCGACACAGCCAAGTTTGAGCTGTAGGTGCCCGCATCGGTACCCGTTGCCACGCCAGTGACGCTGATGAGGTTAGCGTCAGCAGGCACCATGGCGCTGCTGGTGAAAGTGCCTGTGTAGGCTGATCCCTTGTAGGGGTTGCCGGTCAAACTGGCAACGGCAGAAACACTCAGCGCAATTGGGTTGAGCGTCGCTGAGTTGGTCGAGGTCGTGTTGGGCGTGGCGTTGAAGGAGGCAGCCACGTCGTAATTGTTGAAATTGGCGTTGCCAGTGTTCGCGGTGATGGCCGTCACGTACTTGTTCGCAGTGGCCACATTCGCATCGTTCAAAGTGACAGCTGTGGGCACCATGGTTTCACCGTTTTTCAAACCAGTCACGGTGCTTGAGGTGGGCGTGATGGCGTTGGTGCCGCTGTAGGTACCCGTCACAGAAATGCCCAAGGGTGCTTTGGTCACGGTCCAATTGGTCGGACTGCCACTCATGATGGTGTAGTTACCCAAGCTGATGCCGCTGTTGTAGGTCAGGCTGTAGGTGCCTGCATGGGTGGTGCTGGAGATGCTTTGGTTGCCAATGACATTGCCATTCTGTGACAAGGTCCACACCGGTGTGCCCGTGGCGGTGGGACTGGTGATGGCACCACCAAATGAGTTGGTGATGGCATAACTCAGCGTTGGCGTGTCGCCATACCTATTGGAGCCGGTCACCAACGAAATGCTGGCCAGGGTGTTGTTCTGTCTTAAAAACGGCAGTTGGTTGTTGAAGTAGCTCAGTGACTGCCACACCGAGGTGGTGTCCCAACCGCTGAAGTTAGACAGCGATTGCATTTGGGTCGTGGACAGGCTGGCAATGCCTGCGGTGGCGGCTAATTTCCCGGCCACACTGCCATTTGTCAAGTGCAAGCCCGCGTTGTTGGTGTGATTCCAGTAGTTGTTTTGCAGAGAACTGCCTGCCGTCAGCGAGCCAATCAAGCCACCCATAAAGTTACTGCCACTGAGCGCACCCAAAGCGTAGGTGTTTTGAATACCGCCCTTGGCTGCAGCTGCAAAGCTCCCCACCAAACCGCCCAAATTGCTGCTGGATGCACCTGTGACGCTGCCCGTTGCAAAACTGTTGCTGATTTGGGTATAGCCGCTACCACTTGGGAATGAAACCTGCCCCACCAACCCACCCGCCAAGCTGCTCATTGCCGTCTGTTGCACATTGCCAGTGGCATAGCTTTGGTCGATGTTCGCCGAGCCAGAACCCGCCCCAATCACGCCAACCAAACCACCGACCGTTTTGGGCGCAGTGACCGTGCCAGTGGCATAGCTTTGGCTGATGCTGACATTGCTGTTTGCAACACCACCGCTGTTTAAACCCACCAAACCGCCGACATTCGTGCCCAGCGCTGAAGTGGACTGCACACTGCCAGTGGCATAGCTTTGCACAATGCGTGAGTCACCATTGCCCAAGTTGCTACCAACCAAGCCACCCACAGAATCACCAGCAGAAGACACATTGCCTGTGGCGTAGCTGTTGGAAATAAAAGCAGAATTTGCGGAGGTGCTAGAGGTGTTGTAACCCACTAAACCGCCCACAAAGCTGCTGGAAGCATTGCTGACGTTGCCGCTGGCGTAGCTGTTGGTGATGTTCGCACTCGCACTGGACGCTGTATCCACGGTGTTGGTGCCCACCAAGCCACCGACAGAGCCCTGGGTACCAGACACGCTGCCTGTTGCATAGCTTGTGTTGATGTTTGTCATTGCCGTGTTGGAAGCTTGATTCAGGCCAATCAAGCCGCCCACATTCGTCGACCCACTGACTGCGCCAGTGGCATAGCTGTTTGAAACAGAATGATTCACGCCACTGACCGATGCGAAGTTGTAGCCAATCAAACCACCTGTCCATTGTTGTCCTGCAGACACTGCGCCCGTGGCATAACTGTCCGTCACGGTTGAGCTGCTGCCAGCACCACCACTGCGGTTCAACCCTAGCAAGCCACCCGTGCCTTTGGACAGCGAAGCAGGGTTGTTCCAAACGGCACCTGTGGCGTAGCTGTTCGACACATTGGCCACACCATTGGCTGCATTCACTTGGTTGAAGCCAATCAATCCGCCCACCCAAGAGGATGCGAGGGTCACATTGCCGCGGGCATGACTCCCAGTGACGCTGGCATTGGCACCTATACCGCTCACCGTGTTGGAGCCAATCAGTCCTCCAAAATAATAATTGTTGCCGCCATTGGTCATTGCACCGGTGAGGTTGCCCGTGGCGTAACTGTCCGTCACAGCCACCGTGCTGCTGGCCGCACTGGCAAAGTTGTAACCAATCAAGCCACCGCCTGCATTGGCGCCAGTTGCCGACACATCGCCCGTGGCAAAACTGTTGGTGACCGTCGATGAAGCACCAGTGCCTGTGGTGGTGTTTTGCCCAATCAAGCCACCCACATAACTGCCTGCGCCTGTGACACTGACTTTTGAAAAACTGTTCAAGATGTTGCTGGGACTGGCGCTGTTGCTTGAACCATTGCTGCCAATCAGCCCCCCAATGTAGGCATTTCCTGAAACAACACCGGTAGAAAAACTATTGGTGACCAAACCTGAGTTGGTGCCGATCAAACCACCGAAGGTGCCATAGAGGGCAGCGCCTCCACTGTTGAAAACGGTGTAGATCGATGCGTTGGCAAAACTGTTTTTGATCACCCCAGAATTGGTGTTCACCAAACCGCCCGTCCCAGCGACGGCGCTGTTGGTGGACATGTTGACACCCACATCGCGAATCAAACCCGATGAGTTGCTGAACAAACCGATCGCACCCGTACCCGTCAGATTACCCACCGTGTGGCCCAAGCCAACGAACTTACCTGTGAAGCTGCCCGTGATGGGAGACGCGGTGAAAGACCGGTCGAAGTTGTAGTTTTGGCCTAAGGCATATTTGCCGCTGCTGACGCTGTTGACACTGATGATTCCACCGGTTGGATTACTACCCGCAACATAGGTGCTAGGGTTGCTGATCACGGTGTAGCTGTCTACTGCGTTACCACCCTGCTTGGTCGTGAACAAACCAGCACCTGTCCCTGCAAAGTTGATAGCCCCAGTGAACTGCGTGTTGTTGGCGCTGAAACTGCCAAAGTTGAAGTCACCCGTTGCAACGCTGGTGCCATACTCCAAGGCCACTGACCCGCCTGTGGGCACGTGGATGGCGTTATGGATGTTGATGTTGTTGGCGGCTGACAGCGTGAGTTTTTTGGCACCAGCCCAAGAGACAGAATCATTGATGTTGATGTTTCCGCTGGTGCCTGTTGCACCACTGCTGCTCATGATGGTGACGTTGTTGCTGTTGAGCTGGCTTCCTAAAGTGGCGCCCGACATATCACTGCCAGTGCCGCCGACTGAAAAATCAGTCGGGTCGATCAACCAGCTGCCACCCGTGCCCTGAGGCGCATGCGTGGTGATGTTGGTGGTTTCCGCAATCTGCACATGCGAGCCCGATGTCTCGATGAATCCGCCATTGCCACCTAGGTCACCCCCCTTGGCACTCAGCGTGCCATCGATGGCGGCCACACTGTTGGCATTGGACAGTTCGGCGATCACCAAAATTTGCCCACCACTCCCTGTGCCCCCTGGCAAAGCATCGGCTGTGAGGGTGCCCGTATTCGTGATGCGATCGCTCGCCACCAAACGGATCACGCCACCATCGTTCACCAGCCCATCGGCCTGAATCGAACCCGTGTTTTTCACAACACCGCCCTGAATGGCGTTGGCTGCTTGGGCCGACAAAATCACCAAACCACCCGGCGCTAAAACTGCATGGCCGTTTTCCACATAGGTGGCTATCGTGGCGGGCGATACCAAAATATTGGTCAGTGCATGGTTCGCCTCAAACTGCAACTGGAAAGTCTCACCCGCCGCCAAAACAATGGTTCCACCTTTGGCAACCACCACGCCATGGTTTTGCACTTCAGGCGCTAACAGCGCGATGTAGCCGCCGAGCTTTGAGGTCAACGCACCTTGGTTAAGAATTTTCCCAGTGGACCCAGTTCGGCTGAAACTGTAGTTCCCTGACATGAAGTCAGCATCGCTGATGCTGTGGGTGGTAGCGACCAAAGCGCCAACATCCACACTCGAGCCAGGTGCGAAATACACCCCATTTGGGTTCTGCAAAAACACAGAGCCATTGGCGTTGATCTTGCCAAAGATCTGACTTGGGTTGCTGTC
>JAIXRH010000010.1 GCA_027485285.1 Comamonadaceae bacterium
CACAAAACGCGATCAACAACGCATCAGCCCTCAATGTGGTGACTGGCGTTTCGGGCAGTGGCGCGAATACGGTGTACTACGGCGTCAAAGGCACCTATCAGGTGGGTGGTCTGGTGGGTGACTTGTGGAACGTCACCATTTCAGGCTCAACAGCCAACACCGTGGTACTGGGTACGGGCTATGACGTGGGCGGTTTCATTGGCCGCATGGAATATGGCTCCGTCAACACATCTGGCGCTACAGGTACCGTCATTGGCGTGGGTAACACCGGTGGTTTTGTGGGCGCCATGACCAATAACGCCAGCGTGACCACCTCTTACGCCAACGTGGCCGTGAAGAGCACGGGAGACAGTTCAGGCGGATTTGTTGGCATTTTCAATTCCTATTCCAGCATCACCAACTCGCGCGCTTCTGGTTCCGTCACAGGCACCAACAACGTCGGTGGTTTTACAGGGTACATGGCCAATAGCGGGGGCATTTCTAGCAGCTACGCCACTGGCATGGTCACCGCGACGGGTAACTACGCTGGGGGTTTCCTAGGCTTTGCAGACACCACCAACCGCACCGTGCAAGACTTTTTTGCAGCCGGCGCCGTCAAGGGCACCACCAACGTGGGCGGTTTGGTGGGTTATGCGGATCGAGGTACGTTCAGCAACGCTTATTCAACTGGCATGGTCACTTCCACCACCAGCGCAGCCTCGATCGGTGCTGCATTCGGCGGCTTAAGGGCCAACTTGGTGACCGGCCCTGTAGGCAATCAAGTGACCACCATTTACGTGACGCGTAACAACATTTATTACGACAGCACGACCTCCGGAATGGCCACCGATGCCGCAGGCGGTGGTGGCACGGGTGGGGCCATCACCAAGACCACCGCAGAATTGCAAGGGGCTTTGCCTCATGCTGGTTTCAACACCTCCACCTGGGGCACGGGCCCCGGTTTGTACCCTTACCTGAAAGGGATTTACGGCAGCGCAACGCCGCAAGCTATTTCTGGTTTTGCTTATCAAGCCGACGGCACCACGGTAGCCAAGCGGGCGCAAGTGGGCTTTTACGGTGGCGTCACAGCCAATGGTTATTTGCTCAATGGCGGTACGGTCACCACAGGCGACAACGGCTACTTTTATACCTTGGTAGCCAACACAGGTGGCGCAACTCCCGCTTTATTTGCCGACAGCAAATTGGTGGTGGGCGCCTCTACCAAGCTGGCCCACACGTTAAGTTTAGAGGGCAGCCCCACCGTGGTGGGCATGGCTTACAGCGACACCCAAGTGCTGACAGGCTCTAACCTCGTGATTGACGGTTCAGGCATTGGCTTGGGCAAAGTGATGCAAGGCCTCACGCAGTTGCGCACGGGCGATGCCAGTATGAGCGGGCTCAACACCACCATGAATAACTTGATGGGCTCTACCGCTGGCACCTTGAACCGTGCGGTGTTTTCAAGCAGCTTGCCCACCAACTCTTCCTTGCAGCTGACCGCCACGGCAGCAGCGTTCAACTTAGACACCGTTTTGAACTACGGCAAAACCACAGCCAGCAATGCGGGTTTGATGACGTTTAACGGTATTGCCAATAATGGCACCACATTCACTTTGTCTGGTGGCACCTACACCAGCGCCTTGACTCAAACTTACAACGGCTTGGTGGCCTTGGCTGCCAATGCCACGTTGACAGGCA
This sequence comes from Comamonadaceae bacterium, assembly GCA_027485285.1. Lineage (GTDB taxonomy): Bacteria > Pseudomonadota > Gammaproteobacteria > Burkholderiales > Burkholderiaceae_C > Limnohabitans. Next base: position 1,678 of record JAIXRH010000010.1, read on the forward strand.
CGCAAATCACCACGTCGTCCACCGTCGATGGCTCGGCCAGTCGTTACGATTTCACCATCTCTGGCCCTTTGACCACGGGTGGATCCATGTCACGTTTGGGCACAGTATCGGTCAGTGGTTTGGCCACCTTGGGCGGCAGCCAAGTGACATCCAGTGGCGTGCAAACCTATAGCGGCAATGTGGTGTTGGCGGGTTCGGGCAACAGCTTCTTGTTTGACAGCAACTTAACTTCGGGTGCGAATTTGTCTGTGACGGGCACGCTCACCGCTACCACCGCCGCCAAGGCTTTGACCATCACAGCAGGTACCAGTGATGTGAGCTTGGCCAGTGCAGTGGGGGGCGGCGCCACAGCCCTGACCTCGGTGAGCGTGAGCGCCGATGAAATGACGGTGCTGAGCATTGACGCCACCCAAGCTGTCACCTTGAACCCCATCACCTCGGCAACCGTTGGTTTGATCAGCGGTGCCACCACCACGTTGACCAAGGGCGCAGCGGGTGTGTTGAACTTAACCGCCGCCAACACCTTTGGTGGCAACACCACCATCACCGGTGGCACCTTAAAGCTCAGCGGCACAGCCAGCTTGGGCGCTGGCACCTACGCGGGCAACATCGCCCTCAGCGCAGGTGCGCAGTTGCAAAACAGCAGCAGCACAGACCAAACCCTGAGTGGTGTGATCAGTGGTGCAGGCCACATTGTGAAAGACACATCAGCCAGTGTGCTCACGCTGTCTGGGGCCAACACCTTGAGTGGCAATGTCACGGTCAACACAGGTACCGTGGTGGTCACACAAAACAACGGTTTGGGCAACAACACGGGCACAGCCACAGTGGCCAGCGGCGCGGTGCTGGACATCCAAAACGCATCCATTGGCAACGAAACCTTGAACCTCAACGGTGGCACCTTGCGCGTCTCAACAGGCAGCAGCAGTTGGGCGGGCGCCGTGAATTTGGGTGCTGCCAGTGTCTTGTCCACCACGGGTACGGCCATGACGTTGTCGGGCTTGGTGGATGACAACGGTTACGGCATCACCCTAGGCGGCACGGGTAGCTTTACTTTGAGCAACGTCAGCAACACCATCAACACCTTGGCCACTGGTGCTGGGTCGACCATCAATGCCTTGACGATGAAAAACAGCGTTGCATTGGCCGTGGGGCTGATCAACGCCACAGGCAATGTAACGATTGCCAACACCGCAGACCTGACGCTGATGAGCGGGCAGGGCATCACCACGACCAACGGCAACATTGTGTTGACAGGCACCAAGTTCATCAACGCGGCAGGCGTCAATGCCTTGACCGTGAGCAATGGCAAAAGCTGGCAAGTCTGGAGCGCCAACCCCACGCCTTTGGCAACCCTGGCCAATGGCGGTGACGACACGGGCAACTTGGTCAACAACTTTGTGCAATACAACGCGACCTACGGCACCAGCCAAGTGTTGGGCAATGGCAATGGTTTGCTCTACACCTTTGCCCCTGTCTTGACGGGTAGTTTGGTTGGCACCATCAGCAAGCACTATGACGGCACCACCAGCGCCAGCGTGGGTGCCGCAAACCTGCTGGTCACAGGCTTGTTGAACGGCGATGTGTTGAGCTTGTCGCAAAACTCCAATGCGGTGTTCACCACAGCCGGCACAAGCACCTCCATCATCGGTGTAGGCACGGGCAAGAATGTGGATGTCAATGCCGAAATCGTCACCGCCACCAATGGCAACAAAACCATTTACGGGTATCGGTTGAGCAATCCCGTGATGTCTGGGCCTGGTGAAATTACCAAAGCGCCGATCATTTTGACGATGTCAAAAACCTACGATGCGTCGACCCTTTTCACTACCAACGACAACCCAGTCGTGACAGGGCTGGTGGCAGGCGATACGTTGCAACTCAATGGTGGCACCGCCACTGTGGCCAGCGCCAATGCAGCCACTTACAACAGCTTGTCGACCAACAGCTTCAGCATCACCAGCGACAAATACACCTTGACTGGCGCGACTTACAACCTGACCATCAACCGTGCGCCCGTGACCTTGGCGATCACCGCCACCTACAGCGGCAGCACGGCCTTGGTCCCGACGTCTTACATCATCACAGGCTTGGTGAACAACGAAACCTTGGTGCCCACTGGCGTCACCGCGCAATCGGCCAATGTGGCCAACAACGGCAACAATTTTGTGACGGCGCTCACATCCAACACGGGCACGGCCAACCTGAACAACTACAGCGTGACCTTGGCCGGCTCGCCCGTGACGATCAACCGCAAGTTGATCACGCTCACGGGCACATTGACAGCCAGTAAAACCTATGACGGCAACACCTCTGCCACGGTCTTGACGGCGGGCGTCACACCGAACGTGGTGTTTGGCAGCGATGATGTCTCGGTCAGCGCCATCAGCGGAACCTACGACCAACGTCATGTGTCCGCCACGCGGGTGGTGACGGTGACAGCTGTCACGCTCACGGGCACCAGCGCCAATAACTATGCATGGAACATCGCTTCGGGTCAAACCGCGTCGGGCACGATTGTTCAGCTGCCATCCGCGACTTGGGTGGGTGCGGCAGGTGCCAACTGGAGTGATGCGGCCAATTGGGCGGTGACGGGTAACTTGGCGCAAACAGGGGTGTTGCCCGATCAGAGCAACGTGGCCTTGGCCATGATTCCAACCGGCACCACGGCTGTGGCGGACGATATCAGAACAGCCTATACCGGCAAGATTCATTTGGCAGGCACTTTGCGCGTGGCCAATGACAACTTATTGGGTGCAGAGCCGGGAAGCGTCACAGCTGACTTGATCACGCTGGATGGCGGTACTTTGAATGCCACAGACCGCGTCACACTGCATGCGAACCGTGGCCTCACACTCACGAACAATGGCGGCACTTTCCAAGTGAATGCCGATAAGACCTTGAGCTACGCGGGCATCATTGCAGGCACGGGTGGGCTGACCAAGTCGGGCAACGGCACCATGGTGGTGTCAGGGACCAACAGCTATACCAACACCACCATCAGTGCGGGCACCTTGCAGGTGGGTGACGTCAGCACCACAGGGTCGCTGGGCACAGGTGCGGTGGCTGTCACAGGGACTTTGGCCTTCAACCGTACCGATGCGTTGACGGTGACGCATGACATCGCAGGTTCGGGCGGTGTCACGCAAATGGGCAGCAATACACTCACATTCACAGGCGCACAAAGCTACACAGGTGCCACAGACGCTGGACCAGTGGGCAGCCAACTTATTTTTACAAACAACACGGTGCCAGCCACATCAGGCTTCAGTGGTAACGGCGCTGTGACGATTCAGCCCTTGGCCAGCACAAGTTTTGGCGCCGCTCTCAGCAGCAACCGGTACACCTTGGCCAACACACTCAGTGGGCTGACGCTGGGCCATGCCACCAATACAGCTGATATCACCCTAGGTGCGGCTGTGAGCATTGCGGGCCCTGTTCGAATTTACGGTGGCGCATTGGCACTCAATGCCAACCTCAGCACCACAAACACAACCACAGGCGATGTGTGGTTGAGCGGCAGCAGCGTCAACGGCGCCTTCAACTTGGCCTTGGCCAATGGACGTGCGCTCACCATCAGCCAAACAGGCAATGGCAAATTGACGGGTGTGATTTCGGGCACAGGTGTAACGCTTGCCAAGGTGGGTTCGGGTTCATTGGTATTGACGGGCGCGAATACCTTCACCGGTGGCACCACTGTCAGCGCTGGCACCATGGGTGTGTACAACAACAGCGCTTTGGGCACAGGCGCAGCGACTTTGGCTGCCAACACCGCCCTTGTGTTGGGCCGCGGAGTGACGACCGTTGCCAATGACATGGTGCTCAATGGCACCACCACGGTGAGTTTCGATACGGCCTTGGATTACCTCGTGGTGGGTGGTGGCGGTGGCGGCGGTACGGGAACAGCGAGCGAGCACGGTGGCGGCGGCGGCGGCGCGGGTGCAGTGGTGTTTGGCACGACATCAACCCTTTCCAGCGGTGCTCTGTCAGTCAGTGTGGGGGCCGGCGGTGCGGCAGGAACGGGCACAACGGGCGCCACAGGTGTGGGTCGCTCAGGCGCTAGCTCTGTGTTGGACACCTTTACTGCACTGGGTGGCGGCGGCGGTGCCAACTATTACGGCGGTGGTGTTGCCACAACAGGTGCTTCAGGTGGTGGCGGTGGCATCAGTGCCACGCCCGCCAATCGTGTGGGTGCAGCTGGCACGGCGGGTGCGGGCTTTGCCGGTGGCAATGCAAGCACTGGCAATTTCGACCGACCTGCTGGCGGTGGCGGTGGTGCGGGTGGCGCTGGAGCTAACTTCTCTGGTACCACAGGCGGTGCTGGTGGCGCTGGTGTGACAAGTTCAATCACCGGTGCAAGCGTGATTTACGGCGCGGGTGGAGGTGGCGGCGGCCTTGTGGGCGGTTCTGCATCAACAGGTGCGGGTGCGGGTGGCTCTTTCTTTGACGGTGGTTTGTCAACCGCTGGCGGTACCGCATCAGCCAACACCGGTAGCGGTGGTGGTGGCGGCATGGGTAATTCCGGCCCAGCTTACACGGTAGGTGGCGCAGGTGGTTCGGGCCTGGTCGTAGTCCGCTACTTGGGTAGCAGCGCAGGTACGGGCGGTGTCATTGGCTCAGGCTCTGGCACAGCCAATGGTTACAGCCTGCACACGTTTACCTCTGGGTCTGGAACGCTCACCTTGAATGCCATTGCACCCACATTCAGTGGTCGGATCAGTGGCGCAGGTGGGTTATCGGTCAATGCTGCAGGTGGCACGTTGACGCTCAGTGGCAACAACGCCTACAGCGGCAACACGCTGATCACCAGCGGCAAGGTCATCACCACGCATATCAACGCCTTAGGCAATACCACGGCGGTGAGTTTGAGCAACGTGGGTGGTGCGGTTTTGCAGCTCAACAGCAGCTTGAATATCGGCTCGATCACAGGTGGCGGTTCCACAGGCGGTCACTTGGTGCTGAGCCCCGGTACGGTGCTGACCACTGGCTTGATCAACACCAGCACCACGTTTGCAGGCGATGTGTCTGGTGCGGGAGGGTTGTCCAAGCAAGGCAACAACACACTCACCTTGACGGGTGTGTCGACCTATACAGGCGCAACTGCCGTGGCTGATGGCTCAGTGATTTATCAAAACAATGCAGCGCCCACCACCTCTGGCTTTACTGGCGCGGGCGCTGTCGTGGTCGAATCGACATCTGCCAGCTTCACCACCGCTGTGGCAACCAACTACAGCTTTGCACCCACGATCAACAACGTGCGCCTGGGCAAAGACGGCAACACCTCGGGTTTGATGGTGGGGCAGTCCATCAACGTGGCCGGCCCCATCGCTTTGTATGGCGGCAACATTTTTGTCAATGGTGGCTTAGCGTCTTCAACGGCTAGTTCTATTTTGGTCAAAGGCTCTGCGGGTGTGACTGTGTTGGGTCACGTGCAGACGGGGGGCCAGTTCACCGCCACAGCGGGCAGCAGCAACTTGGTGATGGGCTTGGACTTGACCACGGGCGCAGGCTACACCTTACGCGCTGATGGCGGTGTGTCAATCACTGCAGGCACCACCTATTTGGCAGGCGATGTGGTGACACAAAACACCGCCATCCAGATCACGGGGCATGTGCAATCGGCTAACTTTGACAGCACGCCTGCTGTGAACGCTGTGTTGATGAATTCCAATGGGGGCAATATCACGCTCAGCGGCAATTTGACGGCCTTCTCGGGCAATGTGGCCGATTACGCCTTGGTGGTGGCCAATCAATTGAAAGCCACGATGGGCTCAGCCGTAACGCTGACAAAGATAGACGCCACCAGCGCAGGTTATTTGGTCTACCAATTCAACACCGCTGGCAGCGATCGTTTCTTTGTGCTGAACGGTGTGTCTGCGATTGACTACTTGTTGGTCGGCGGGGGTGGCGGTGGCGGCGGTTCTGTGCAAGGAAGTTTCGCGGGTGGCGGCGGTGGCGGCGGCGGTGTGGCCAATGGTTCGATGTCATCACTAAGTGCCGGTACGGGCTTGAATCTGTCAGTAGGCGCTGGCGGTGCAGCAGGTGTGAACTCCGCGAATGCAGCCGTGAACCCCGGCAATGGTGCCAACGGTGGCGACTCCAGCTTGTTGACTATTTTGGTGGGCGGCGGAGGGGGGGGCGCCCACAGTGGTGGCAATGCTGCGGGGGGTCTTGGCTTGGCTGGCACGGGGGGTGTCGGTTACACCGCGGGCGGTGGTGGTGGCGGTGCGGGTGGCGCAGGTGGCTTCAAAGCTGGGGGTGCTGGGGGCGTGGGGACAGCACAAACCGGTGGCGTCGGCAGCCAAGACAGTACAGAAACCAACGTCGGTGGTGCTGGCGGCGGCACTGTAGGCAACGGCGTGGCTGGGACGAACCAAAACGGTCCTGGCACAGGCGGTGCTGGATTGACTTCAGACATCACGGGCACTTCTGTGGCCTATGGCGCAGGTGGCGCTTCATACGGTCAGATCGGTACCGCACCAGGTAAAGGTTCAACAGCCAACGGTTATGCGCGCGATGCCAGCAACAACTTGGTGGTTGGCAACGGTGTCAATGGCGCCGTCATCATTCGCCATGCCGTGACCAACGCCAACCGTACCAATGGCGCCACCTTGAAAATGCAATCTGGCGCGGGTGTGGTGTCAATAGGCGGCAACATCGCTAACTTGTCTAAATTGTTGCTCGACTCCAGCAGCGCTATCAACTTAACTGGCGTGATTTCAGGCTCAGGCGCACTGTCCAAGCTCAGTACCAACACCTTGACCCTTACGGGTGCTGCTACTTATGCAGGAAGCACAGAAGTGACGGCTGGTGGCATCGTGTTCACCAACAACGCGGCACCCGCGACTTCAGGCTTTACTGGAGCTGGCACCGTGGTGATTGAACCCAGCACCTCGTTTACCAGCGCTGTCACTTCTGCTTATAGCTTTGCGACCTCCCTCACTGGGGTGCGCTTAGGTAAAGAAAGCAACACGCAACACATCACGACCAGTTCGGCCATCAGCATTGCCGGCCCGGTCGAGGTTTACGGCGGTAATTTATCCTTCAACAACAATGTGCAAACCAGCGCACTTGGCGCAAAAGTCTTTTTCAAATCCACAGGCAGCATCACCTTGGAGGCCTCCCGCTCAGTGACCAGCCATGGCGGTGATGTGGTGCTGTGGAGCAACAGTGATGCTCAAAAAACGGATGGTTCCATCATTTTGAGCAATGGCTCATCGATATCCACCAACTCTGGCAAGGTCTGGATGGGCGGCGGCTCAGGCACAACCATGTGGAACGGTTTAACTGTGGGGGATGGCTATGCGGTCCCCAACACGAGTCCGATCGTCCAAGCCTACGGTTCAATTCGGGCGGGTGTTATTTTGGAAGCCAGCTCGGTGCAAACAACCGGTGGTGATGTGGCGATTTACGCCATGTCTGGCACAACGACTATCGGTGCTATGGCGACCCACGGTGTGAATACGCTCGATACGGGTAATGGCAAGATTTATATCAAGACACGCAACATTGACAACGCGGGTCGTGGCTTGTTGACGGGTATGTATAACGGCAATCTGTCTGCCCAGACGACGTTCAAGTCAACGCATACAGGGGCTGACGCCATCGTCATTGATGTCGATGTTTCCAACGGCTTATCGACTGGCTTGGGAACTTCCGTCGAAGGCACCACACGTATCTTGGCGCCGAACGGCGATATCCGAATTACATCCATCGCAGCCACAGGCCAAAGCGGCTTGCGAATGGGTTATTCCAATACCAGCGTGGGCACCTTGCAGATGTTGAGCGGCAGGGGTGATATTTTGCTGAACACGGGGTCAACATCGATCGAGACTGCTAACGCCTCAAGCACGATCACCTTGGGCTATGTCACTGGTGACGCCCTGGTGCCCACATCCGTGAGCAACATCAGGTTTGTGTCAGATAAGTTTTCTAGCAATGGTGCCTTGGTGTTCAACACATCAGGTAGTTTGGTGATCGAGCCCTTCAACCAATCATTCAGCACTGATTTCAATTCCAGCAGCCTGAATTACTCAGCCGATTTGTCTGGGCTAACACTCGGTAAGTCAGGTAACACGAGCGGGATCACCGTGGGTTCCGCAGCGAATATTGCCGGCCCTGTGACGATATATGGCGGTGCAGTTGCGATCAATGCGCCAGTCACATCAACGGGCACGGTCACATTGACTGGCAGCACCATCACCGATGGGGCAGGCGGCATCATCACGGCTGATAAGTTGGCAATTTTGAGTGGTTCCGTCACGCTCGACAACACCAGCAATGCGGTGAACACGTTGGCCGCAAGCGGTGTGAGTGGCTTCACCTATGTGAACAGTGCTGCGCTGACGATCGGCACTGTCAATCCAACGGGTATCGCCGCAACAGGTGATGTGCGTGTTGAAACGCTCACGGGTCATTTGACGATCGCTCAAAACGTCACAACCACCAGCACCACAGCCAACGCGGTGTTGCTGAACGCTGGTAAGTCGACCGCTGCAGGAACGGCTACGGGCGGCAACATCATCATCTCAGGCGCGCCAACCCTGACAGCAGGTGTAGGCGGCACAATTCGATTGATGGGTGGCAAGGTGGCAGACAGCACCGGTCTGACCGCCTTGGTGGGCTCGGGTTCTGGACGCTTCCGTTACAACTCTGACGAGTCAGCCAGCAACTTCACCTTGGCATTAAGTCCCAACTTGGTGAACGCGATTTACCGCGAGCAACCCACAGCCAACGCCACGATTGATAGCTTCTCGGTCGTCTATGGCTTTGACCACACCTTGACCTTGGCTAGCCTCAAGCCTGATGGCACCTCGCCACTGTCAACATCGCGCACAGCGGTGAACGGAGATAACAGCCTGACGAGCTTGGGAATCACCATTGAAGGCGCCACCTATTCCAATGCCGGCAAACTGAAATACCGTTTGACGCCCTACACCTTGACGGATGGCTTGGCCAAGCTGGGCTACGCCACCAACCAAAGTGGTGGCAGCTTGTTGACCGTGCAGAAAAAGACGGTTGATTTGGTCGGTTTCGTGGTGGACAACAAGGTCTATGACGGCAACACCAATGCCACCTTCAGCGGTGCGACGACATTCAGCGCGCTTGAGGTCAACGACGTGATGACCTACACATCGGCCACGGGCACATTTGCCGATCGTCATGTAGGGGCCAAGTTGGTCACCGTGTCAGGTGTGGTGTTGGCGGGTGCAGACAAAGACAACTATGCCGTGAATTTGTCATCGGGCAATGCGCTTGCCTCGATCTCTCAACGTCCTTCTGTGACTTGGGTGGGGGGCTCTGGCAACTGGTCTGATGCTGCAAACTGGGCAGTGACGGGTAACTTGGTTCAAACGGGGGTGTTACCGGATGCTGGCAACGTCGGCATGGTCGTGTTGCCCGTTGGCTTTGCTGGCACGCTGAGCAGCAGCTATGCGCATGCGCATGAAGGAAAAATAACAATCAATGGTGGCACCTTGGCAGTGGCTGCAGATACCTATTTGGGGACCACCACACCCGCAGCCGTGGCCGACAGAATCACCCTCAATGGCGGCAAACTGCAAGCCACCGAGAGCTTCACGCTTCATACCAACCGTGGCATCACCTTGGTCGCTAGTGGGGGTAATTTTGCGGTGGACGCGTCTAAGAGTTTGAGTTACGCGGGCATTCTGGCAGGCACCGGTGGATTGACCAAGTCGGGCTCGGGTACCTTGACTTTAAAGGGCGCCAATACCTATTCAGCGGTGACCATCCTCTCAGGTGGCACATTGAACGTGGGTGATGGTGCAGATGCGTTGGCCTCGCTAGGGACTGACACGGTCAGCATTGGCGCAGGCGCGACCCTCAACTTTGATCTCAGTGCGGATGTGACGGTAGCCAACGCCATTTCTGGCGCTGGCCAACTCAACAAGTTGGGTGGCAACACACTCAGACTGACTGGTTTGAACAGCTACACAGGTGCTACGGGGACAGGAAGTGCGGGCGGTGTCACCTACACCCACAACACGGCACCCACAACCTCAGGATTCACAGGCTCAGGTGCCGTGACGGTTGAACCAGCCAGTCAAAGCTTTGGCGCCTTGGTGACCAGCAATTACACCTTTGCAAACTCGATCAGTGGTTTGACTTTGGGTAAATCTGGAAACTTGACCCAAGTGACTTTGAATAGCCTTGTGGCGATTGCCGGCCCCATCACGGTTCACGCACCTCAGATCACGGTGAACCAAGCGCTCAGCAGCTCGGGTGCTGGTTTGACCTTGCATGGTGCATCTGTCCTCAATGGCGGATCGGTGACTGTCTCAGGCTTGCAAACCTATAACGGTGGTGTCACCTTGGGCGCAGCGACAACCTTGACCAGCACAGGCGCGGGTGCGATCACGTTGGGCGGCACCTTGAACGGCGCACACACCTTGGCCGTGAACACCTCAGGCGTGACCACTTTCACAGGCGCCGTAGGCGGCACAACGGCGCTGACCAGCGTAACGACTGACGCAGGCGGCACAGTGGCGATCAACGGTGGCGTTGTTAACACCACAGGCCTGCAAAGCTATGCTGACGCAGCCACCTTGGGCGCAGCGACAACCTTGACCAGCACAGGCGCGGGTGCGATCACGTTGGGCAGCACCTTGAACGGCGCACACACCTTGGCCGTGAACACCTCAGGCGTGACCACTTTCACAGGTGCCGTGGGCGGCACAACGGCGCTGACCAGCGTAACGACTGACGCTGGCGGCACAGTGGCGATCAACGGTGGCGTTGTTAACACCACAGGCCTGCAAAGCTATGGTGACGCAGCCACCTTGGGCGCAGCGACAACCTTGACCAGCACAGGCGCGGGTGCGATCACGTTGGGCAGCACCTCGAACGGTGCACACACCTTGGCCGTGAACACCTCAGGCGTGACCACTTTCACAGGTGCCGTGGGCGGCACAACGGCGCTGACGAGTTTGACCACAGATGCTGGTGGAAGTGTTGTCATCAACGGCGGACTGATCAAGACCACGGCTGCACAAACGTTCAACGATCCCCTGAGCGTGGGCGCTGACACAATTTTGCAGGGTGTGAATGTGGCTATGTTGAATACGGTCAACGGCGCCTATGGTTTGACGGTCAATGACAGTGGCACGACCGTTTTTGGTGGTGGTGTGGGCGGTGTCACGCCATTGACCAATTTGACGACTGACTCCCCAGGCGCTGTGCAGATCAACGCCGCCAGTGTCACCACCAGCGATACGCAGATCTACAACGACTCCATGACCCTGATGGCCAACACGGTCATGAGCTCCACAGGCGTCGCTGCCGCAGGCAACATCAGCTTCATCAACACCATCACTGGTGACAAGACCCTGACGGTGAATACCGCCGGCACGACCTTGTTTGACAAGGCCGTGAGTATTGGTCAATTGACGACAGATGCCCCAGGCTTCGTTCAGATCAACGCACCCACCGTCGCCACCACAGGCACGCAGACCTACAGCGACCCAATGACACTGTTGGCCAACACGGTCCTGAGCTCAACCGGTGCAGGCGCGTTGGGTAACGTGAGCTTTAACAACACCATCACTGGTGACAAGACACTGACGGTG
>JAIXRH010000029.1 GCA_027485285.1 Comamonadaceae bacterium
TGGACATGGTGTGTACCGGCACTGGCATGATGAAGCTGGTGGTGCAGGGCGACGATGACAGCGCTGCATCTGCCAAAACGATGGACTGCCCATTGTGTGTGGTCATCAGCGCGCCGCCCCCTGAGTTCAACACATCGTTGACTCAACCCTCCCCACTGGCCCATGCCGTGCAGCCCATTGCGGCAGCGCACATTGCGGCCATCACTGCGCCCCCGTTGCCATCGCGCGGGCCGCCTGCACTTTTCCTCTGATCTTTAAAGCGGGTGCGCAGCCAAGAGCTGCCACCTCATTTGTTGGCTTTGTGCTGCCTGTACGCGCACCACAAGCCATCGAGATTTCAGGAAAGGTTTCATGGACAAAATTAAAACCATCAAACGCGGCCAAGTGTTGGTCAGCGCTGGCGAATACGGCCCTGTGTGGCGCATCACTGAAGGCGTGTTTCGCCTTGAGCGCATGGGCTATGACGGTTTGTCGCTGGTGCAGCTCGGCTTGCCCGGCGACCTGCTGGGCGTAGAGGCCCTCTGCGCCGAGCCCTACGCGTACACCATCACCGCCATCACCACCGGCCAAGCCGAGCTGGTAGTTGCCAACCACGAGCTGTCGCGCTTTGGCATTGTTGCCAAAGCCTACTTGCAACAACAGCGCCGCACCCACGACATGATGAAGCTACGCGGTGGCCCCGTGACCGATCGCTTGGCTCACTTCTTAAAACTTCTGTCGCGTGATGCCGACGGCGGCGAGCAAACGCTAGACCGTCGTGACCTTCCAGTGCTGCGCGAGATCGCTTCCATCTTGGACACCGCCACCGAAACGGTGTGCCGTGAACTCAATGCCTTTTTGCCTGCGCGTGTGTATCAGCGCCCTGCGCGTGGGGCTTGGGTGGGTGGGGATGAGATGGCGATGGCGGCTTGAAGAATCGATTTCAGTTAATGTTTTCACAAGGAAGAAAAAATGAAACAAAGTAAATTTGTATTGACCCCGATTGCTATAGCGATCGCATTTTCAGGTGTGGCGATGGCTCAAAGCCAAAACGTCAGCAACCTCAACACCGTGGTGATCACGGGCAAACCAGACTCAATGACTCAGAGCTCTGTTGAGAGCGCTAAAGACAACATGAAAACCATTCCAGGTGGCGCATCCATCGTTGACTTGAATCAAGTCCGCGAAGGCCGTCAGTCAACGTGGAGCGACAGCCTTGGTATGGCGCCTGGCGTATTCATTCAGGATCGTTTTGGCTCGGAAGAAGCACGCTTGGCCATTCGTGGCTCAGGCTTAAGCCGCACGTATCACGGCTTTGGCACGAAGGTGATGCAAGACGGTGTACCTATCAACTACGCCGACGGCATGTTTGATATGCAAACACTTGACCCCAATGCCTCCCGCTTTGTCGAAGTGTTGCGCGGTCCAAACGCCACGACTTACGGCGCAACCACGCTGGGTGGCGCGATCAACTTTGTGGCTCCTACGGGTTATACAAGCCCTTCATTTGTGGGCAAGGCTGAAGCGGGTAGCTTTGGGTACAACAAAGTCTTTGGTAGTACTGCTGGCGTTGGCAAACCTACCGAAGCAGGCGGTAATGCGTGGGACCACTACGTGGCTGTATCGCAAACCAAACAAGACGGTTTTCGCCAACACGCAGAGATGGAAAACCAAAAGCTGTTGGCCAACTTTGGCGTAAAAGTGAATCGTGATGTGGAGTCACGTTTTTATGTGGCCGCAGTTCGTAGCCGCACGCAATTGCCGGGCTATTTGACTAAAGCACAGTTGGAATCGACACCCAACATCCGCAACTCTGGCGCAGCCTACGTCAATGACAACAATCAGCGACGTGACGTTGACTCACAACGCGTGGCTAACAAAACAACGGTACGTGACGGCAACAATGTGTATGAGTTTGCCGCTTACGCCATGAACTACAACCTTTGGCATCCGATTTCCTTTAGCGTCATTCAGCAAAATGTGGACACGCAAGGCGGCCATCTCAAACTCACCAACACATCAGGCGCAAACCAGTTCACGGTTGCATATCTACCAAGCACAGGAACGACCAAAGGCACGTCGCACGCGCCAAACACAAGTGGTTTAGTCACAGGAAATCCAACATCTGACTACTCACAAAAATCCACAAACCACACGTTCTTTGTGGAGGACAAATACCGTATCTCTGACAAGACCACTTTGGTGGGTGCATTGCAATACGACAAAGCAACTCGCAAAGTTTCTGATGTGGTTTCAGCATCCAACAACTACGACCACGACTTCAGTCAATGGAGCCCTCGTGTTGGTGTGACGCATGACTTAACGCCTAAGAATCAAGTGTTTGCCAGTGTGAGCCGTAACTTTGAAGCGCCCATCCATGGTTTGGCAGGTTCCACAACATTGGCTAACAAAGCCCAACGTGGGACAACGTTTGAAGTGGGCGCCCGTGGCGAGGCCGTCGATGGCAACAGTCAATATGGTTGGGATGCAACCTACTATCGCTCTAACTTGCGCAATGAGTTCTTGAGCGCTTGTGTCGTACCTGGTTGCTCGCCAGCACCCACAATCAATGTGCCTAAATCCATGCATCAAGGCGTTGAGTTGGGCTTGAGTCATTTGTATGCCCGTCAAATGGATAGTCGCATGGCATTGCTTTACAGCGACTTTAAGTTTGTGGACAACTCCGCTTATGGCAACAAACAACTCCCAGGCTTTCCGCCCATCATTGTTCGTGCCGAAAGCCTCTACCGCTTCGGCGCAGAAGTCAACGGCAAGCCAAGCTTCTATGCAGGACCAAAGATTGAATGGGTCCCACGCAAAGCACCCATGGATAACACCAACAGCGTTTACCGCGATGGTTACACCTTGGTAGGCTTCAAGGCGGGCCAAGCCATTGACAAAAAATGGTCATGGTTTGCAGACGCTCGTAACTTAACCAATAAAAAATACGCGGCAGACAGCAACATCTCTGCCAACTTGGCTGGTGTCAATACAGCGGCGTTGTATTACCCAGGTGATGGCCGTGCCATTTACTTTGGTATTGAAGCAAAGATTGATTAATCCATGCTGATGAAGGGCGGCCTCGGCCGCCCTTTTTGGTAAGGGAAAAGTGATGATGAATTTAAATCAACCATCGCCCGCCGTGGTTCGCGCCCAGCGCCGTAGTTTGTTAATGCGTATCCATTTTTGGTCCGCATTAATTGCTTCACCGTTTGCGTTGATAGCGGCCATTACAGGTTTGATCTATGTGTTCGTGCCGCAGGTCGAGCAAGTGATGCATGGCCACCTGGACAGCGTGGTTCCAGTTTCTCAAGCTCGCTTATTAGACGATTCAATCAGCGCAGCGAAGATGGCTGCGCCCGAAGGTTGGACTTTGCATTCTGTTGCACCAATGCATGCACCCACCGACTCAACGAGGGTGGTATTTATGCCACCACCGACCGAGCATAAAAAAGATATCGGTGGTCATGGCAGTCACGGCGGTGGTACTTCAACGGCTGCAAAAGACAAAGCTGAGTTTTTGCGCCCCAATTTTGGTATTCCCACGAAGGCGGTTGTGGTTTATGTCAATCCCTACACAGCCGAGGTATTAGGGAGCTTGCCGCAGTCAGAGCGCTTCAGCAATTGGTCGCGCAAGCTCCATTCCAACTATTTGCAAAACGATGGTTGGCGTTGGCTGATCGAACTGGCTGCAAGCTGGTTAATGGTGATGTTGGTCACAGGTTTGTATTTGTGGTGGCCACGTAAGCCTCAACCTTTTGTGCCTCAACCCAAAGTCAAAGGGCGAGCATTTTGGATGCAGTGGCACACATTCGTGGGCGTGTCGCTCAGTTTGATGAGTGCAGTGATCTTGACGACTGGCTTGACATGGAGCAAGCAAGCGGGCGATCAAATTCGCTTGGCACGCGATGCCGCAGGGCAAGCCTCACCTCGCATTCCTGCAATGTTCAAATCAAATCCGACCGCTGGTGTGAAGGTGTTGCCTTGGCAGTCTGCCATGGAGGCGGTGCGCAAAGAGGCGCCCGATGTGCAGATGCAACTCATGCCACCCAAAGGGCCTGAAGGTTACTGGCGCGCAAATCAATTAGATGGTGATCAGCCCGATCGGCGTTTTGATCTGTTGTTAGATGCCTATTCAGGTGAGCGTTTGTATTTCAGCGGTTGGGCAGAGCAAACGGCCTTCGGTAAAGCGACAGCTATTGGCATTCCGTTTCACCGTGGCGAGTTTGGCTTGTGGAACCAAGCATTGCTATTTGTCTTTGGTATGGGTGTGGTTTTTTCAATCGTTTCAGGTTGGACGATGTACTTCCAGCGACGCAGCCAAGGCCTACGCGGTATGCCGGTTGTCATGAAAGGTGCTTGGAGGTCAATACCTTGGGGTGCTTGGCTGGGTGGCGCTTTCATGTTGGTGGCAATGCCACTGCTAGCTATTTCAGCCGCAGGGGTATTGCTGATTGAGGGGGTGATTGCATTCAAACATCGAAACGCTCACTAGTCCCTGAACAGTTGCCTTGCATACACACATGCCTGTAAATAAGCTTTATCTGTTCTTGCGTCCACACTGCTCATTAACACCTCAAGTGTTGATGGCGGTGCTCGGGCTGATGGCAGGCGTATCGATGACCGAAGGCCCGCACCCCAGCGTTCGTGTGGGTGAATCGGGTCGACACGTTGAGCTGGGTGGGTGGCTGCTGGGTTATGGAGGGGTGAGGTGAAAATAAGGTCATTAAGACCATCGTCTGCAAAGGTTTTATAGGTTTTAACGAAGGAAGATTTATGCAATTCAATCAGCTCATTCTCTCGGTCGCACTCATGGGCAGCGCCGCCATGGCGCATGACCACCCAGCAGCGACGGCGTCGCACGCCATGCCCGATGCACAAGCCATTGCGCACAGCATGAAAAAGCTGTTTGATAAGCCCGATGCGCCTTTGGCGGTGGCCCCCGTATCTATTGAGGGCGACTATGCGGTAGCGGGTTGGATTCAGTCGGGCAAAGGCGGTCGCGCCTTGCTGAAAAAAGAAAAGGGCCAATGGTCCATCTATGTGTGCGGCGGCGATGGTTTGAAGCAGGCCTCTGCTTTGGTGCAAACCGGCATGAGCAGCGCCACCGCCGACCGTTTGGCAAAAAAAGTGCAATTGGCGGAGGCCAAGCTCAGCGCCGATCAGCTGAAAAAGCTGTCGATGTTTGAAGGCGTGGTGAAGGTTGACCAAGGTCAGCACGGCGTACATGGGGCACATGGCGCGCACGATGCACACGCATCACACCCCAAGCACTAAGATCACATTCATTCACTCGGAGCATTTATGAAATTTTCAAAACACCTCATCGCCGCCGCACTCACCACCGTGTGCGCTGTTAGCGCGTTTGCCCAAAACGTGACCGTCACCGACGCATGGGCACGTGCCACCGTGCAAGGCCAAAAGGCCACAGGCGCATTCATGAAAATCACGGCCAAAGACAACGCCAAGCTGGTGTCGGCCAGCAGCCCTGCGGCTGGCGTGGTGGAAATCCACGAAATGAAAATGGAAAAAGACATCATGAAGATGGCCGCCTTGCCCAACGGCCTTGACCTGCCCGCAGGCAAAGCGGTCGAGCTCAAGCCCGGTGGCTACCACGTCATGTTGATGGACCTGAAGGCACCTTTGGCCAAAGACACCACGGTGCCCGTGACGCTGACGTTTCAAGACGCCAAAGGCGTCAAGTCCAACGTGGAGCTCAAAGTGCAAGTGGGCATGCAAGCGCCCATGATGCAGCACCCAAAACAGGGTGAGCACAACCACGGCGACCACAAGCACTAAGCAACTAACGCGGTGTCAGCCAGCTGTGGGTTGGGGTTTGGTTTAATGCGACTTACATACACAGGAGACAGACATGACCAACCACGCCGGCTTTGATTTCACCAAGTTCGTTCCGGGCTTTGATTTTCTAAAGAACCTCACGCCCGCAGGTGGTGCCACATCCTCTGCTGCGCCTGGTTGGGTGGCTCCCACGCTGGACCCTGAAGAGCTAGACAAGCGCATTCAAGAACTCAAGACCGTGCAGTTTTGGTTAGAGCAAAACACCAAAGCGGTGGGTGCCACCATTCAAGCTTTAGAGGTGCAGCGCATGACGCTCAACACCTTGAAGGGCATGAACATGAGCTTCAACGACTTGGCCGACTCTCTCAAAGCCAAGCCGCAAGAGGCCGCACCTGCTGCGTCTGCACAGCCAAAATATTCGTTCACACAGACAGCGCCTGCGCAGGCCGAGCCAGAGGTGGAGCCCGAAGCCCCCAAAGCCAGCAAGCCTCGCAGTAAAAAAGCTGCTGCAGCGGGTGGCGTCGACCCATCGCACTGGTGGGGCGCGTTGACAGATCAGTTTCAGCACATTGCCACGCACGCCATGAATGACATGGCGCACCGTGCAGAAGCGCATGTCAAAGCGCATGCAACACCCCATGCGGCTGCGCCAAGCCAAAAGCCCGCAGCTAAAAAAGCAGCACGCAAACCCGCCGCAAGCAAAACCCCCGCACGCAAGACAGCCACGCGTAAAACCGCTGCAACATCCAAACGATGAAACTCTTTCCCTACGGTCACGCCACCCACCCGCAGTGGGAAATGGCCGCTGGCTTGGTGCTGGCGCAGTTGCGCGCGCACATGGCCTTGCCCGATTACGCCGATGCGCCGCACCTCGGGCTGCTCTACATCACCGACCACTACGCCGCGTATGCGCAGGACATCTTGTCGCACCTGAGTGCCGAGTTGCCCGAGGTCACCGATTGGGCGGGCACGGTGGGCGTGGGCATTGCGGCCAACAATGTGGAGTACTTTGACGAGCCCGCACTGAGTGTGATGCTGTGTGACATTGCGCCCGAGCATTACCGCGTGTTCAGCGGCGTGGCCCCGCTGGCGCAAGCTGGCATGGGCAGCTTGCGAGGCAGCAGCTTTGTGCCGCACACCGCGCTGTTGCATGCCGATGCGCAAACCCCTGATGTGTCCGAGCTGATTGCTGAGCTGGCCCAGCGCACCGCCAGTGGCTATGTGTTTGGCGGTCTGTCGGCCAGCCGCACAGACGTGGTGCAGTTTGCGCTCAGTGGCGACGGCAACATGGCGGGACAGGGCAAAGCCACGGGCGTGTTTCATGGCGGCTTGAGCGGCGTGGCGTTTGATGCTGGGGTGGCGATGGTGTCGCGCGTCACACAGGGCTGCCTGCCTTTGTCCAAGGTGCACACCATCACCAGCGCAGACAACCATGTGGTGCTCACCCTAGATGACGAAGCTGCACTGCATGTGCTGGAACGTGACCTGCAAATCAGCCTGACCAACACACAACCCGCCATTGCCAAAGTGCGTGCCACGCTGGTGGGTTTGTCAGCCGAGCACGACCCAACCATCAAGCGCACCGGCGAGTTTGACGATGCGGTGCTGGTGCGCCACATCATTGGCATCGACCCCGCCCGCGAAGCGATCGCAGTGGCGCAACCTGTAGAAGTGGGCATGCGCCTCACGTTTTGCCAGCGCCATGCAGCGGCAGCGCGTGCTGACTTGACACGCATCTGCGCCGAAATTCGCGAGGCCCTAGAGCCCGAAGAAATGACCGCCGATTTGGCGGGCGCTTTGAGTGCAGATACGCACACCAACCCGCACCCTGCCCGCCGCATGGCGGGCGCGATTTACGTGAGCTGTGCAGGGCGCGGTGGTCCGCACTTTGGCGGAGAAAGTGCGGAGCTGCAAATCGTGCGCCGCGCTTTGGGCGATGTGCCGCTGGTGGGCTTTTTTGCCGGCGGCGAAATCGCCCACCAAGAGCTGCATGGTTACACCGGTGTGTTGACGGTGTTCACCACCGAGGCTTAATTTAAACCCCGCGTGCGCGGTCTTCTTTGAACTTGGCGCGGAACGCACCAAACTGACCTCTGTCCAAAGCCTCGCGCACTTCGCGCATGAGGTTCAGGTAGTAATGCAGGTTGTGCACGGTGGTCAGCATGGGGCCGAGCATTTCGCCGCAGCGGTCCAAGTGATGCAAGTAGGCACGGCTAAAGCCGCCGCTGCTTGTGCCGTCAAGGCGCGTGTGGCCCGCGCAGGTGTAGCAGGTGCAGGTGCTGTCGAGTGGGCCGTGGTCGGCCTTGTGGCGGGCGTTGCGAATTTTCAAATCGCCAAAACGGGTGAACAGCGTGCCGTTACGGGCATTGCGTGTGGGCATGACGCAGTCAAACATGTCCACGCCATCGGCCACGCCTTGCACCAAGTCTTCGGGGGTGCCCACGCCCATCAAGTAGCGTGGCTTGTTCTCGGGCAAACGGTGCGGCGTGTGCGCCATGATTTCTAGCATTTCGTCTTTGGGCTCGCCCACGCTCACGCCGCCTACGGCGTAGCCGGGGAAGTTCATCTCCACCAGTGCATCGAGCGACTCTTGGCGCAAGTGGGTGAACATGCCGCCCTGCACGATGCCAAACAACGCATTGGGGTTTTCTAAGCGCGCAAATTCATCCTTGCTGCGCACGGCCCAGCGGCGGCTCATCTCCATGGACTTGCGCGCCTCGGCCTCTGTGGTGAGGTGGCCTTTGGTTTCGTAAGGCGTGCACTCATCCAGCTGCATGACGATGTCGCTGTTGAGCGTGGTTTGAATTTGCATGCTCACCTCGGGCGACATGAACAGCTTGTCGCCGTTCACGGGCGAGGCAAACGTCACACCTTCTTCGGTGATCTTGCGCATCGCGCCGAGCGACCACACTTGAAAACCGCCACTGTCCGTCAGGATGGGTTTGTGCCAACGCTCAAAGTCGTGCAGGCCGCCAAAGCTTTGCATCACATCGAGGCCGGGCCGCATCCACAAGTGAAAGGTGTTGCCCAAAATGATTTGTGCGCCCATGTCTTCCAGGCTGCGTGGCATCACGCCTTTGACCGTGCCGTAGGTGCCCACGGGCATGAAGATGGGGGTTTGCACGACGCCGTGGTTGAGCGTGAGCGTGCCACGGCGGGCGTGGCTGCCCGCGTAGCTGCCGTCTGCTGCAGGGCTGTCTTTCTTGAGAACGTCAAACTTCAACATGGGCGGTCTTTCTTTGTAGCAGCATGGCATCGCCATAGCTGAAAAATCGGTATTGGTGGGCCATCGCGTGGCGGTAAAGCGCGTGCATGTGCTCGAAGCCCGTAAACGCGCTGACCAACATGAGCAAGGTGCTTTTGGGCAAATGGAAGTTGGTGATCAGCACATCCACCACTTGGAACGCAAAGCCCGGCGTGATGAAGATGTCTGTGTCGCCACGCGTCAGCCCACTTTTCGCCCAGCTCTCCAGCGTGCGCACGCTGGTCGTGCCCACCGCCACCACGCGACCACCGCGCGCGCGGCAGTCGGCAAGGGCTTGGATGGTTTCGGGCGGGATGTTGTACCACTCGCTGTGCATGCGGTGCTGGGCCAAGTTCTCGGTCTTCACCGGTTGAAACGTGCCCGCGCCCACATGCAGCGTGACGCTGGCGCGTGACACGCCTTGGGCCTCTAGCCCTTGCAGCACGCCTGCGTCAAAGTGCAGCGCGGCGGTGGGTGCGGCGGCGGCACCTGGGTGTTTGGCAAACACGGTTTGGTAGCGGCGCTCGTCCTCGGCTTTGTCTTCAGCAGTTTCTTGCTGCGCGTCAGAGGTCTTTTGGTGGCGCTCAATGTAGGGCGGCAGCGGCATGTGACCGTGCTGTTGCATCAACGTGTGCGGCTCGTCGCTGAACTTGAAGCGAAACAATGGCCCGTCAACGTTTGGCCAACGGCCCAAGAGCGTGGCGGTGAATCCGCCTTTTTTAGGGCCGCCGCTCATCAACAGTTCAGTGCCCACGGGCGGTTTTTTGCTCACCTTCATGTGGGCCACCACTTCGTGGTTTGTCAGCACGCGTTCGACCAAGAGTTCCAGCTTGCCGCCCGTGGGCTTCTCACCAAACAAACGGGCTTTCACCACTTGCGTGTCGTTGAACACCAGCAAATCGCCCGCTTTCAGCAGAGATGGCAGGTCTTTGAACGTGCGATTGGCAAACTCAGCGTAGCGACCATCCAGCAAGCGCGAGGCGCTGCGTTCAGAGGCGGGGTGCTGGGCAATCAGGGACTCAGGCAGTTCGAAATCGAAATCGCTGAGCGTGTAAGTGTGTGACATGTGCTTGAGGGCCGGACAGGCCCGTTCCAAGTAAAAACAGCCGTGATTTTGGCACGGCTGTTTTTAAAGGCTTAAAAGTTCGCTAGCGGGGACTTTGATTACTGTTTGGTACCAATCACAAACATTCTCATGCGTGAAAACCTCGCTCAACAATCCTTCGGTCAATGCGTTCGGGCTCTGCGGCAAGAGCAGGGCTTGACACAAGTGGTGTTCAGCGAAAAGTGCGGTTTCTATCAGACCTACCTCAGCCGCATTGAGAACGGCCAAGCCAACCCCACGCTGAACGCGATGGAGGTCATCGCCGCAGGGCTAGGTCTGACGGTGTTTGAGTTGTTTGAGCGGGCGTGCGAGCAAGCGCAAGACCCGAAGGTTCAGTAAAAGTCTTCTTCGCGCTGGTGCCTGAGGGCCAACACGGTCACCGTTGTCGCATCGTCTATTTCAAACAAAGCCACATAGCCTGTTGAGCCAAAAGAGATGACGAGTTCTCTTAGGCGAGGCCCGTGTGCGCCATCTGCAGCTTTGCGGCAGGTGAAGGGAAATTGCTCTAGGAGCTTGAGACTGTCTTCAATGGTTTGACGCGCGCGCATGGCCACGTCAAGGTCAAACTGCAGCAAAAAGTCGAAAAGGCGAATGAGGTCTTCACGCGCTTCTTCTGTGAAGCGCACTTCAAAGCGGTTCATTTGCGCTTGGCTGCGGCGATGCGTTGGTCGATTTGTGTCAGCACGTCTTGGACGCTGACGTAGGTGTTGTCTTGGCGAGCAGTTTCAGCAGCGCGAAGGCCGCGGCGGATGAACTCGTCCTCAGCAGCGCGGTGCGAGATGAAGCTTTCCAGCGACGATTCCATGAGTTTGGACAAGGTCTCATTGGGGCGCAAAGCCCGCTCGGCGGCTTCGCGCAGTTCAGGTTTGACGCGAATGGCTGGCAGTGTGGAAGTTTTCATCAATCCGCCCTTTAAAAGCATGTGTTGCAATTGTAATGCTTGGGGTGTTTAGCCAGTAGACGGGCACAATCAGGCGCAATGCCAGCCAAGCCCAAGTCATCCGTGAAGCCTGAAGCCAAAACGGACAACACACCCCTCTCTGCACCGCAAAAAGCGTTGCGCAAGCTCGGGCTGGATCGCGACATTGATTTGTCGCTGCACCTGCCGCTGCGCTACGAAGACGAAACGCGCATCGTGCGGCTGGCCGATACGCGCGAGGGCGATGTGGCGCAAATCGAAGCCACGGTGGTGTCCTGCGACATCACCTACAAACCGCGTCGCCAATTGCTGGTGGTGGTGGACGATGGCTCTGACACGTGCACGCTGCGCTTTTTCAGTTTTTACCCATCCCAACAAAAAGCACTGGCTGTGGGTGCCCGTTTGCGTTTGCGCGGCGAGGTGAAGGGCGGCTTCATGGGCCGCACCATGATGCACCCCAGTTTTCACATGGCTGGTGGCGAGCTGCCCCATGCGCTCACCCCCGTGTACCCCACATCGGCGGGTTTGCCGCAGGTGTATTTGCGCAAGGCGGTGCACAGCGGTCTGGTGCATGCGGCTCGGCATGGCGCGTTTGTGGAGACGATCCCACCCCAGCACATGCCGCGCTCCGCCATGAGCGCTGGCGCGAAGGCTTGGAGCCTGGAGCAGTCGCTGCACTTTTTGCATCATCCCGCCGCCGATGTGTCGTTGGCGCAGCTGGAAGACCGCACGCACCCCGCGTGGCAACGGTTGAAAGCCGAAGAGTTGTTGGCGCAGCAGCTGTCGCAGTTGCAGTCCAAGCGTGCACGTGACGAACTGCGCGCGCCTGCGTTGCTACTGAACAAAGGCGGCTTGCATGAGCAACTGCTCGGTGCATTGCCCTTTGGCTTGACGGGCGCACAGCGTCGCGTGGGCGAAGAAATTGCACAAGACTTGATGCGCCAAGTGCCGATGCATCGCTTGTTGCAAGGCGATGTGGGTTCAGGCAAAACCGTGGTGGCGGCATTGGCCGCCGCGGTGGCGATGGATGGCGGCTGGCAGTGTGCGCTGATGGCCCCCACCGAAATTCTGGCCGAGCAACACTTTCGCAAGCTCATTGGTTGGTTAGAGCCCTTGCTCACACCACTGGGCAAGCGGGTGGCGTGGCTCACGGGCAGCCAAAAGAAAAAAGAACGCACTGAAATGTTGGGCCTCATTGCCAGTGGCGAAGCCGCCTTGGTGGTGGGCACGCACGCGGTGATTCAAGAGCAGGTGGTGTTCAAAAACTTGGCCCTGGCCATCATCGACGAGCAGCACCGCTTTGGCGTGGCGCAGCGTTTGGCGTTGCGCGAGAAGATGCTCACGCATGACGGCATGCCACAGCAAGAGCCGCACATGCTGATGATGAGCGCTACACCCATTCCCCGCACCTTGGCCATGAGTTATTACGCCGACCTCGATGTGTCCACACTCGACGAGTTACCGCCAGGCCGCACGCCGGTGGTGACGCGGCTGGTGTCTGAGTCTCGTCGCGATGAACTGGTTGAACGCATTCGCCACCAGCTCGACGAGGGCCGTCAGGTGTATTGGGTGTGCCCGCTGATTGAAGAAAGCGAAGCGCTGGATTTGACCAACGCCACCGAAACGCACGCTTTGTTGATGGACGCGCTCAACCATCCGGGCACCAAGCCGGTGCTGGTGGGTCTGCTGCATTCACGCATGCCGCCTGCCGACAAAAAAGCGGTGATGGCTCAGTTTGAAAGCGGCGCCATGGGTGTGTTGGTCAGCACCACCGTGATTGAAGTGGGCGTGGATGTGCCCAACGCTTCGTTGATGGTGATTGAGCATGCCGAGCGTTTTGGCTTGAGCCAGTTGCACCAATTGCGCGGTCGTGTGGGGCGCGGCGCAGCGGCGTCTGCCTGTGTGCTGATGTACGCCACGGGTGAGAGTGGCCGGGTGAGCGAGACCGCCCGTGAGCGCTTGCGTGCCATGGTGGAAACCTCGGACGGGTTCGAGATTGCGAGGCGAGATTTAGAAATTCGCGGCCCAGGTGAGTTTTTAGGCGCACGCCAATCGGGTGCTGCGCTGCTGCGCTTCGCGGATTTGGCAGAAGACGGCGAACTGCTGCAATGGGCACGAGAATTGGCCCCCCTGATGCTGGACAACCACCCCGAATTGGCCGATCGGCATGTGAGCCGTTGGTTGGGTGGAAAATCGGATTTCTTGAAGGCTTAAACGAATGACCCTCACCGAACTCAAATACATCGTGGCCGTGGCCCGCGAAAAACACTTTGGCCGTGCAGCCGAGGCCTGCTTTGTGTCGCAGCCCACGCTGTCTGTGGCCATCAAAAAACTCGAAGAAGAGTTGGATGTGAAGCTGTTTGAGCGCAGCGCCAACGAAGTGGCGGTCACGCCCTTGGGCGAAGAAATCATTCGTCAAGCGCAAAGTGTGTTGGAGCAAGCGGCCAACATCAAAGAAATTGCCAAGCGCGGCAAAGACCCACTGGCAGGACCCTTAAAGCTCGGCGTGATTTACACCATTGGCCCCTATTTGCTGCCAAGCTTGGTGCGTCAAGCCATCTCTAAAACGCCGCAAATGCCGCTGATGCTGCAAGAAAACTTCACCGTCAAGTTGCTGGAAATGCTGCGAACCGGCGAGATTGACTGCGCCATCTTGGCAGAACCTTTTCCAGACACAGGCCTCGCCACTGCGCCGCTGTATGACGAGCCCTTCATGGCCGCCGTGCCTAGCAATCACCCGCTCGCCAAGTTGAAGCAAGTGAGCGCGGATGAGCTGAAAAACGAAACCATGTTGTTGCTGGGCAATGGCCATTGTTTTCGCGACCATGTGCTGGAGGTGTGCCCCGAGTTTGCGCGTTTCTCCAGCAACGCGGAGGGCATTCAAAAGAGCTTTGAAGGCTCATCGCTCGAGACCATCAAACACATGGTGGCCGCTGGTATGGGCGTGACGCTGGTGCCGCGTTTGAGCGTGCCCAAAGAGGCGCTTGACACGCAGGCCAAGCGCAAGAAAAGCGAAGAAACCTATGTGCGCTACTTGCCCATCACCGACGACAAGGGCGGCGAGCCGCCTACACGCCGTGTGGTGTTGGCGTGGCGTCGCAGCTTCACGCGCTACGAAGCGATTGCTGCTTTGCGCAACGCCATTTACGGGTGTGAGCTGCCCGGTGTGAAACGTTTGTCTTGAGGGTGCATGCATGCGTGAACGCTTGGCACTTTATTTAGATCTGATCCGCTGGAACCGCCCCGCAGGTTGGCTGTTGCTGCTGTGGCCATCGCTGTCGGCTCTCTGGGTGGCGGCCCAAGGCTGGCCAGGTTGGCATTTGTTGCTGGTGTTTGTGTTGGGCACCATCCTCATGCGCAGCGCGGGCTGCTGCATCAACGATGTGGCCGACCGTGAGTTTGACCGTCACGTCAAACGCACGGCAGAGCGTCCCGTCACGCGCGGTGCGGTCTCGGTCCGCGAAGCCTTGCTGGTGGGCGCTGTGCTGGCGCTGGCGGCCTTTGGCTTGGTGCTGACCACCAACCCCATCACCATCGTGTGGTCGTTTGCAGGCCTTGCGATGGCCTTGATTTACCCCTACGCCAAACGCCTTGTGTCGATGCCGCAAGCGGTGTTGGGCGTGGCATTCAGCTTTGGCATTCCCTTGGCGTTTGTGGCGGTGGGGGGGGCAAACATCACGTGGCAAGACCTGAGCCTGCTCGCCCTGATCGATGCAGTGCCCATGCTGGCGTGGGGCTTGATGTTGTTCAATTTGTTTTGGGTACTGGCCTACGACACCGAGTACGCGATGGTGGACCGCGACGACGACTTGCGCATTGGCATGAAGACTTCGGCCATCACCTTGGGCCGCCATGATGTGTCAGCCATCATGGCGTTTTATGCGGTTTATTTGTGCGGTTGGTACGGTTTACTCGAGTCCCAAGCGCTGGGTTGGCATTGGACCTTGGCGCTGTGTTTGGCGGGCTTGCAAGCGGTGTGGCACTTTTTGCTGATCATGGGCCGTTCGCGCGACGGCTGCTTCCTGGCGTTTCGTTCAAACCATTGGCTGGGTGCAACGCTGTTTGCAGGCATTGCTGTGAGTTACGCCGTTCGCTGATAGTGGGCGGCGCGCGGCCATGAAAAAAGCGCTGGGGCGATTGCCACAAGCGCTTTTTTATGGGGGCTCTTAGCGAGAGGCCGACTGGGTTTTGGCCTTTTTAGGCTTTTTCTTTTTCAACTTCTTTTTCTTGGCCTTTTTGGCTTTTTTGTCAGCCTTTGCAGGGGCAGCTTTGTCGGTGTTCGGGGCATTGGTCGCCCCTTGGTCTGGTTGCGCTGCGGGGGCAGCAGGCATGGCAGGCGCCTGGGCGCCCGACGTCAATGGCAAGTTCAGGGCGACCACAGACAAAAGAGAAATCAGAAGTTTGTTCATTGATTCAAAAAAAGTACGTAACCCCGCTATTGTCGCACTGGTTGTGGGGATTTAAGCCCCAAACTCATCGCCCAGTTCGTGTGCACGGCGTTGTGCAGCTTGCAAAGCGGCTTGAAAAAGCTCGCCCACATGTGCTGTTTGCATAAAAGTGAGGGCGGCATAAGTGGTGCCACCTTTGGAAGTGACGCGTTCGCGCAAGACGGAGGGTGGCTCGTTGGCGGTTTTGGCCAGATGGGATGCGCCTTCAAATGTGCCA
>JAIXRH010000055.1 GCA_027485285.1 Comamonadaceae bacterium
CCACGGCGCTGTGGAGAGTTTTGCATCGCAGGGCTTTTGGACTTGATCGTTTCGACCTCGCGCCCCTGACGCACCAATTGATTGATGGTTGGCATTGTTTGTAACGTCCCTAAACGTTGGAATAAAAAGAAAACGTGAATCCCTTCGGAATTTCCGAAAAGCCTTCTAGTGTATCAGCATCGCAGCCGCGCAGCAAATCTAGGCAAAAATGCCTCAAAAGGCGCTTACTTCACCCACAATCGCACCGCATCCCAAGCGCGGCCGACAAAGCCAGCTTGTTCGACGGTCTCGAGCACCTGCAAAGGCACGTCAACCAGCGGTTTTTGATCCAAAGTGACCTTCAACGCCCCCACGATTTGACCGCGGTTCAACGGCGCCACCAAGGGCTCGGGACGTGCCACTTGGGTTTGAAGGCGGCCCGCAGCGCCCGTTGGCACCGCCACCACAATGGGCGAGAAGCGGCCCAGCTTGACTTGGTCACCACGCCCCTTCCAGACGCCAGGTGACACCACCGCCTGATTGGCATCAAACAACTTGATGGCGTCAAATGCGGTGTAGCCCCAATTGAGCAGTTTTTGCGTTTCGGTGGCGCGGGCATTCTCGCTCGATGCGCCCAACACGATGGACAACAACCGTCGCTGGCCCACGCCCGGCGCGTCGCGCTTGGCGGTGGCGATCAAACAAAAACCAGCGGCATCCGTGTGGCCAGTTTTCAGGCCATCCACGCTGGGGTCACGGAACAACAGCAAATTGCGGTTGGCCTCGTTTGCGGCTGGCGTGCCGGGGTAACGGTATTTTTTAATGGCGTAGTAACTGACGTAATCAGGGAAATCTTGCATCAAGCGGCTGGCCAAGATGCTCAGATCACGGGCGGTGGTGGTGTGACCTGGCTCGGTCAAACCTTCTGGGTTTTTGTAGCCCGTGGACTTCATGCCCAAGACCTTGGCTTGGGCGTTCATCATTTGCACAAAGTGCTCCGCCGTGCCGCCCACACCCTCGGCCAACACCATGGTGGCATCGTTGCCCGACTGAACAATCATGCCTTTGATCAGGTCTTCAACGGGCACTTTCATCTTGGGGTCAATGAACATGCGCGAACCCGGCATCTTCCATGCGCGCTCACTCACGGGTAAGGTTTGTTGCAAAGTTATTTTTTTTGTCTTGAGTGCATCAAACACGATGTAGGCCGTCATGAGCTTGGTCAAGGAAGCTTGCTCAATCGGCTTGTCTGCATCCAATTCAGCCAAGGTTTGCTGCGCCGTCAAATCCACCAGCAAATAAGCACGGGCCGCAATTTCAGGGGGCTGCGGCACTTGGGCCTGCGCTTGCAACACGCCAATCAAGCCCATCAAAAAACCGATGCATGAGGTGCGCAGAAATCGTGTCATGGCGATGTTCAAATGAAAAAAGTCAGAGAAATAGTGACGCCGCAATTGCAAACGCCCCGTGAACGCCAAAAGGGTTTAGCTGAGCAAATGACGCACCACTAAATTCTTTAGAAGCGGCAATTGTCCATGAAAGAAATGCCCGCCACCGGGCACAACGGTCACAGGCAGGCTTTGCGGGCGCGCCCAATCCATCACCGAAGCCAGCGACACCGTGTCGTCTTGCTCGCCGTGCACCACCAAGGTTTTGTCGTGCAACTCGGGTGCAACAGCGGCCACGGTGAAACGTTGCGCGGCCGTGCCGACAAAGGCTACTTTTTCAATCGCACGCTGCGTCTGCAGCTCTGCCAAGGCATGGCTGGCCACAAAAGAGCCAAACGAAAAACCGGCAATTGCCAGCGGACTAGTTGGCGCCACTTGCGCCACGACGCTCAAAAAGTCGCGGGCTTCGCCTGCGCCTGCATCGTGCTCGCCCGCCGATGCACCCACACCCCGAAAGTTAAAACGCACCACCGTCCAGCCGCATTGCACAAAAGCGCGTGCCAATGTTTGCACCACCTTGTTGTCCATCGTGCCACCAAACAACGGATGCGGATGGGCCACGATGGCCACACCGCATGAGTCGCCCTCGGGCGCGTCGCGCAAAGCCTCAATGACGCCCGCTTCGCCTTGTAACGTGATTTTTTGGGTGTGTGAATTCATGCGCGCCTCAACGCCCCACGTCGGTG
The DNA here is from genome assembly GCA_027485285.1 of Comamonadaceae bacterium. Taxonomy (GTDB): domain Bacteria; phylum Pseudomonadota; class Gammaproteobacteria; order Burkholderiales; family Burkholderiaceae_C; genus Limnohabitans. The sequence goes on from JAIXRH010000055.1 coordinate 2,114, forward strand.
GGCAACACCAAGCGCTCCACCACTTGGCCGTTTTTCAAATGGCTTTGCACAATCTCGTCCACGTCGTCGTTGTCCATCACGGTGTACCAAACACCTTCTGGATAGACCACGGCCACGGGGCCGCCCGCACAGCGGTCTAAGCAGCCGGCCTTGTTCACGCGCACGCCGCCAACACCCGCCAAGCCAGCAGCTTTGACTTGGGCTTTGCAGTGATCAAACGTTGCTTGGGCGCCGAGGTTGGCGCAACAGTCTTGGCCGTTGTCGCGCTGATTCAGGCAGAAAAAAATATGGTGTTTGAAGTAAGGGGTTTGTGACATGGCTCAATTTTAGTTTTGTGAATTTCGTTCGCGTGACAGATGCACCAGCGCGAGCATCAACACGGCATAGGGCCACAGCCAGCCCAGCCATTGCACAAGGCCGTTAAAGCGAATGAAGCGGCCCTGCTCCCACGTCTGCAAGGTCTGCGCAAAGTACGCACTTTCGGGCGACTGATTCAACACGCTTTGTTGCACCAACAAGGCCAGCAGCAAAATCGCCCACGCGGCTCGCCCTGACAAAGGCAAAAAAAGCAAAGCCGCCACGCAGCCAAACACCAAGCCCAGCATCACTGGCAAATCCAGCCAGGCCCACGCATGCGCGGGGCCGTAACTGAGCGCCGCTGACAAAGCGCTCACACCCAAGGCCATGGTCAGCACGACCAACAGATACAACAGCCGCTGCCCAACTTGCCGAATGACCCCAAAGCCCAACAAACACGGCACCAGCAATCCCAGCATCACGCACAACAACTCAGCGCCGGGCAGCAAAGGCTCAAGCTCAAAGGCGCGCAGGGGAATCCAATCTTCAAACGGCGTGGCCTCAAAGGCACTGGTGAGTGCATCTTCCACCCGCTCCCAAACCTGGCCCAAACCCAAAGGCACGGCCACTGGAAACAACAAGGCCACCGGCCAGACAGCCATCAACACCAAAGCCATGTAAGCGTCTCTTACAAACCAACGCGCTCTGAACTGACTCCAGCGACGAAGCAAGCCCAAATGCTCTAAAGAGTTGGCCAACACTGCGCCTAGAAAAGCACCCAAGGTGTTGAGCAAAAAGTCTGGGAATGAGGGCACACGCGCAGGCAAATAACTTTGCAAGCCCTCCAGGGCCAACGACAGGCAGGCCGCCGCCGCCGTGGAGACCCACACCTCACGGGTTTGCCAGCCCATGCGCATGGCGCTCAAGGTCAAAAAGAAACCCAGCGGGGCGTAGCCCAGCACATTGGCCGCCACATCAAAACCCAACCAATATTTGGGCCAAGGCGCTGTTAAAAATGACCACGTCCAAATGCCTTGGTCGCGCCACTGGTCAAACGGATACAAGCTCGCGTAAACGATCAAGGCCACACATATTTGCGACAAAGGCCAAGCGGAGGTTTTGCGCATGGGCCGAAACCTTGGGTTAGAAAGGCTTGACGATCACCAAAATCACGGCAATAGAGAAAAGCACCACCGGCACCTCGTTGAACCAGCGGTACCAAACATGGCCATGGGTGTTGGTGTGCGCTTCAAACTTGCGCAACAAACGACCACACACATGGTGATAGCCCAAGGCCAGCAACACCACGGTGATCTTGGCGTGCATCCATCCGTTGCCTGGGCCCATGCCAATGCCGTAGTACAACCACAGCACCAAACCCAAGGCCAGTGCCGGCAGCATCAACAGTGTGGTGAAGCGCATCAGCTTGCGCGCCATCAACAGCAAGCGCGCCTCTTCGGCGGTAGAGCCTGGCTCGACTTGCGCCAAATTGACAAAGATGCGGGGCAAATAGAACAAGCCTGCAAACCAGCTGGCCACGAAGATGAGGTGAAAGGATTTGATCAGTAGCATCCATCCAGTTTAGCCGTGCTCAAAGAAAACACAACACAACGAGGGCCTTCAAGGGGCTGACACGCCGTCTTTCACCACAGCGACACACGCAAACAGGCACAATTTCAAGCATGCAACACCCCATCGCCCCCTTTCCAGCCAACCGCCCTCGCCGTTTGCGCCGTGACGACTTCACCCGCCGCTTGGTGCGCGAACATGCCCTGAGCGTGAACGACTTGATTTACCCCGTCTTCGTGCTCGAAGGCGAAAACCGCCGACAAG
>JAIXRH010000050.1 GCA_027485285.1 Comamonadaceae bacterium
AACAGCGCGTCTGCGCCTTCGCTGCAAGACGCCGCCCTCGAAACATGGCCCTTGGGCAAAGCCATCGCGCAGCTGCACGGCATTTACATCTTGGCGGAAAACGCACAGGGCTTGGTCCTGATCGACATGCACGCGGCGCATGAACGCATCGTGTACGAACAGCTCAAAACACAAATGGATGCGCAGCGCATCAGCAGCCAACCGCTGTTGATTCCCGCCACCTTCCCCGCCACCGCGCAAGAAGTGGCCACTGCCGAGGCCGGCACCGATGCATTGCAGGCGTTGGGCTTAGAAATCTCCACGCTATCGAGCAAAACCTTGGCCGTGCGTGCCGTGCCTAGCACGCTGGCGCAAGGCGATGCCGTGGCTCTGGCGCGCAGCGTGTTGGCTGAATTGAGCCAACACGACGCCAGCACCGTGGTGCAACGCGCCCGCAACGAACTGCTGGCCACCATGGCCTGTCACGGCGCGGTGCGCGCCAACCGCAAACTCACCCTAGACGAGATGAACGGCTTGCTGCGACAAATGGAAGTGACAGAACGTTCAGACCAATGCAACCACGGACGACCCACGTGGCGACAGCTGTCCATGCGTGAGCTCGACGCGCTGTTTTTGCGCGGCCGTTGATGTCACCCACGCTCATCATTGTGTTGTTGTCGATGCTGCTGGGCATTCAGCCCGTGGCCACCGATTTGTACTTGCCCGCCCTGCCCGCCATCAAGGCGGAGTTTGGGGCAGAGCTGTCGCAGGTGCAGCTGACGCTCAGTGCATTGCTATTGGCGTTTGGCACCTCGCAGCTGGTGTGGGGCCCGCTGTCGGATCGTTTTGGTCGCCGTCCTATTTTGTTGTGCGGTTTGGCCACATTCACGATGGCAGGCTTGGGCTGCGTATTGGCCAGCAGCATGCAAGAGCTGATCGTCTGGCGAGCGTTGCAAGGCGCAGCCATGGGCGCGGTGGTGATGTGCGCCCGCGCGATCGTGCGCGACCTCTACACGCCCGAGACAGGTGCGGGGGTGATGTCTAAGGCACTGACCGGCTTAGCCATCTTGGCCTGCGCCAGCGCACCTTTGGGCGGCTTGCTGACCGATCTGTTGAGCTGGCATGCGGCCCTGGGTTTGGTGATGGGCTTTGGTGCCATTGCCTTGGCCTTGGTGGCTTGGAAATTCAAAGAAACCATGCACCGTAAAAACCCACGCGCGCTGCACCTCAAGGTGTTGGCCACGACATGGTGGAACATCCTGCGTCATCCCACGTTTGTGGCATTTTCTAGTGTGTCCATCTGCTCTTACGGGGCTCTGTTCACGTTCTTGGCGTCGTCCTCATTTGTGTTCATTGACTTGCTGGGTTTGGCGCGTTGGCAATACAGCTTGCTGTTGTTCACGATGGCTTTCACGTATTTGCTGGGCACGATGTTGTGTCGCCGCCTGCTGGCACGTTTTGGCGTGGCACAGACAGTGGCAATCGGTGGCGCATTCAGCTTGGTGGGGGGCTGCTTCATGGCCCTGAACACATGGCTGAACTGGCAAAGCGTGGCGGGCATGATGGGACCGTTTTATTTGTTCATCTTGGCACACGGCATTCACCAACCTTGCGGTCAAAGCGGTGCAGTGGGGCCGTTTCCCAAAGCGGCAGGGGCAGCCTCTGCCCTCGGCGGCTTCCTGATGATGGTGACGGCCTTTGCCACGGGCTTGTGGCTAGGTGCAGCCAAAGACGGTTCAGCGATGCCGATGGTGCAAAGCATCGCGTTTTGGTCGGTGTTGACGGCCTTGTCAGCTTGGGTTTTGGTGCTGCGCCGTGGAGGCCCACGTGTCTAAGCCATCGACACGCGCATCTGGCTTTGCCAGAGGCTGGTCGTTGGACGCCATCGCCTTGGTCGGCCCTACCGCCAGCGGCAAAACAGCGGCGGCCTTGGCAGTGGCCCAGCAGTGGCCGATTGAAATCATCAGCCTCGATTCCGCCTTGGTCTATCGCGGCATGGACATTGGCACGGCCAAACCCACTGCGCAAGAGTTGGCGCAAACACCACACCACCTCATTGACATTCGCGACCCGCTGCATGCCTACAGCGCCGCTGAGTTTGCGCGTGAAGCCGCCGTGCTGATGGCCGACATCCGTGCTCGCGGCAAGTTGCCATTGCTGGTAGGTGGCACCATGCTGTACCTCAAGGCTTTGCGCGACGGCATAGACGACCTACCCACCGCACAGCCAGAGCTGCGTGCCGAGATTGAGCAACAAGCCCACGCCTTGGGATGGCCTGCCATGCATGCCGAGCTGGCCAAGGTGGACGCCATCACCGCGGCACGCTTGCCACCCAACGATGCACAGCGTATTTCTCGTGCGCTAGAGGTTTGGCGCGTCAGCGGCAAAGCTTTGTCCCAATGGTTTGCAGAAGGCGAAGACACACGCGCTGCGCAGCCGGCGCTCCATATGCCCCTGCTCTCGCTTGAGCCTGTCAACCGTGCATGGCTGCACGGGCGTATTGCGCAGCGCTTTGACACCATGTTGGCCGGCGGGTTTTTGGCCGAGGTGCAAGCGCTGCGTGCGCGTGGCGACTTGCACATTGATTTGCCCAGCATGCGTTGTGTGGGTTATCGCCAAGCGTGGGAGTTGCTCGACAGGGCCGAGGCGACGGGGTCGCCCGTCGAAAGCATCTTGCCGCAGCTACATGAGTTAGGTGTGGCCGCCACGCGTCAGTTAGCAAAGCGTCAACTCACTTGGCTGAGGGGTATGGATGAACGCATCGTCATTGCGTGTGATGCGCCTGATGCGTTGGCGCAAACACTGACCGCTGTGTCGCGGTTTACTGCAACGGCCCTTTGAGCACGTCTGGCAGCGGCATGGGCATGACGGCAATGCCCTCGTCCATCAACGCTTCTGTTTCTCGTGCAGTGGCATGGCCTCGAATGTTGCGAGGCGCAGCTTCGCCGTAGTGCATTTTGCGGGCTTCTTCAGGAAAGCTGCTGCCCACGTCTTCGGTGTTGGCCACCACATGGCGCGCTATTTTGAGCAAGGCGGCTTGCAACTGCGCGGGCTCTAAATTGGTCACTTCTTGCAGGCCAGATAGGGTGGGGTCGGCGGGCGTGGGTGCAGAGTTGGTCTGAGCGTGGGGCGCTGATGCTGCGGAATTTAAGTTCAAACGCGGTGCGCTGAGCTTTTTGGTCACACTGGCATCGCCACACATGGGGCATGTCACCAAACCACGGGCAATCTGGCTCTGGTAGTCGTCTTCTGAACCAAACCAGCCCTCGAACACATGCTGTTGGGTGCATTGCAGGTCTAAAACTTTCACACACGCCTCCAGTCCAAAGGCCACGCACCACTGACGTGGTTTTGCAGCCAAAGCAAGCCCGTCAGGGTTTTGGCATCGGTCAATTGACCATCGCGTGACCAAGCCAAGAGCTCGTCCATGCTGGCGTCAAACACATCCAAAAATTCACCCTCGTCCAATTGGCGCTCGCCCTGGGTCAGGCCTCTTGCAAACCAAATGTCAATGAACTCTGTCGAGTAGCTGATCACCGGATGAAGCACCCCTGCATGCGCCCACTCCGTCGCGCTGTAACCTGTTTCTTCCAGCAGTTCTCGCTGCGCGCACACCAAGCGGTCTTCACCAGGGTCGAGTTTGCCTGCTGGAAACTCAATCATCACTTGCTGCACGGGATAACGGAATTGGCGCTCCATCACCAAACGGCCATCGTCACGCATGGCAATGATCATCACAGCACCTGGGTGAATCACAAACTCACGCGAAGCCGTGTCACCGCTGGGCAAACGCACGGTGTCCCGAAAGGCATGCAGAAAGTGACCTTTGAGCAGCTCGACATGGTCGATGGTGTGCTCGATCAAATGGTCGTCGGCGGTGGGCTTGATAGTCATGATCAAAAAAAGCCAGCTCAAGAGCTGGCTTGTGAGATGCTACACGTGCTTAGGTACCCAGCGTGGACACGATGGCTTTGGCACACAAAGCCATCAAGCCACCTGGCATGACGCCTAAGATCAAAATCAGAGCGCCGTTGACGGTCAACACCAGACGCACATCCGTGCCTGCCGACACGGTGGTGGCCGTGATGGGGGCATCAAAGTACATGACCTTGACGATGCGCAAGTAGTAAAAAGCGCCAATCAACGACATCATCACCGCAAAGATGGCCAAAGCAATCGCACCAGTTTGCCCCGAAGCGATCAAAGCTTGCAACACCGACAATTTGGCATAAAAACCAACCAGCGGAGGCACACCGGCCAACGAGAACATACAAGCCGCCATCACACCTGCGTACAAGGGGCTGCGTTGGTTCAAGCCAGCAAGGTCAGAAATTTCTTCGCTCTCAAAACCTTCTCGGGCCAACAGCAAAATGATGCCGAAAGTGGCCAAAGTGGTCAGCACATAGGTGATGACGTAAAACATGGCCGAGCTGTAGGCGTTGGCAGCAGCGGCCGTGTTGCCATTGACCACACCAGACATCAAGCCGATCAACACAAAACCCATTTGGGCGATGGTTGAGAAAGCCAACATGCGCTTGAGGTTGGTTTGTGCGACAGCGGCCAAGTTACCGATCAGCAAGGAGGAGATGGCCAAGACCATCAACATTTGCTGCCAGTCCACGGCCAAGGGCAACAAGCCCTCCACCAACAAGCGGATGGTCATGGCAAAGGCTGCCAACTTTGGTGCGCCACCAATCATCAAGGTGATGGCTGTGGGTGCGCCTTGGTACACGTCGGGAATCCACATGTGGAAAGGCACCACACCAAACTTGAATGCCAAGCCGCACACCACAAAGACCAGGCCCAAGACCAACACCTGGTGCTTGATTTGGCCCGAGGCCACAGCCTTGAACACGGTGGTGATGTCGAGCGAACCTGTCGCGCCGTACAACATCGACAAGCCGTAGAGTAAGAAGCCACTGGCCATGGCGCCCAACACAAAGTATTTCATGGCCGCTTCGCTGGCCACAGCACTGTCACGGCGCAAGGCCACCAAGGCGTAGCTAGAAAGCGTGAGTAGTTCCAGACCGAGGTACAACACCAGGAAGTTGTTGCCCGAGATCATGATGAAGATGCCCAACAAGGCAAACAAGCCCAAGGTGAACAACTCGCCACCGCGCAACATGTCACGCTCAGCCGCGTAAGGGCGGCCGTAAACCAAAGTCACCATCACAGCCAACGCCGCAAAGCACTTGAGCCAACTGCCCATGGGGTCAGACACCACCATGTTGCCAAAGCTGTAAACCGTTTGGCCTTGTGTGGCAGCCACCGCCTCCAAATAAGCCACCACACCCATGGTGAGGAGCGACAGGACATAGGTGATGGTGCGACGGGGGGACTTGACAGACAAGTCCACCATCGCAATCACGATGGCCATCACAGCCAACAAGATGTCGGGATAAACCGCAGCGATGCTCAGTTTTTCAAACATGATTCAAACCCTCTTTATTGCGGCAGTTTGGAAATGGCCACGTGCTTGAGTAACTCAGCCACAGACACATCCATCACGTCAGTGAACGGCTTGGGGAAGATGCCCATGGCCAACACCGCGATTGCCAACAGGCCCAACATCACAAACTCGCGGCTGTTGATGTCGGTCAATTCTTTGACGTGGTCATTGGCCACGGGGCCCAAATACACGCGCTTGATCATCCACAAAGTGTAGGCAGCGCCGAAGATCAAAGCAGAAGCTGCAGCAAAGCCAACCCAGAAGTTGTATTTGATGGCACCCAAGATGACCATCCACTCGCCCACGAAACCCGCCGTACCTGGCAAGCCGCAGTTGGCCATGCCGAACAACAAGGCAAACGCTGCAAACTTGGGCATGGTGTTGACCACGCCGCCGTAGCTGGCGATGTCACGAGAGTGCATGCGGTCATACAACACGCCGATGGACAAGAACATCGCAGCGGACACAAAGCCGTGCGCAATCATTTGTACCAAAGCACCCGACACACCGATGTCGTTGAAGATGAAAAAGCCCAAGGTCACGAAGCCCATGTGCGCCACGGATGAATAAGCCACCAGTTTCTTCATGTCTTCTTGCACCATGGCCACCAAGCCCACGTAGACCACAGCCACGAGCGACAGAGCAATCATGAGCCAAGCGTATTCGTGTGCAGCGTCGGGAGCGATCGGCATGGAGAAGCGCAAAAAACCATACGCACCGAGCTTCAACATGATCGCGGCCAGCACAGCAGAGCCGCCCGTTGGCGCTTCCACGTGCACGTCTGGCAACCAGGTGTGCACAGGCCACATGGGCACCTTCACCGCAAACGCGGCAAAGAAAGCAAAGAACAGCAAGGTTTGCGCAGACATGGGCAATGGCAGTTTGTGCCAAGCAGCCAAATCAAAACTGCCGCCCGATTGGGTATAGAGGTAGATCAGGGCGATCAACATCAACAAAGAACCCAGCAAGGTGTACAAGAAGAACTTGAACGCCGCATAGATTTTGTTGGGGCCGCCCCACACACCGATGATCAAGTACATCGGAATCAAGGTGGCTTCAAAGAACACATAGAACAGCATGCCGTCGGCTGCGCAAAACACGCCGATCATCAAGCCGCTCAAGACCAAGAACGCGCCCATGTATTGGTTCACGCGCTCGGTGATCACATCCCACCCCGCGATCACAACGATCACGTTGATGAAAGCGGTCAACAAGACAAACCACATCGACAGGCCGTCAACACCGAGGTGGTAGAACACATTGAAGCGCTCGATCCACATGGACTTTTCAACAAATTGCAAAGCAGCGGTGCTGTTGTCGAAGCCGCTGAACAGCGGCAAAGTCACCCCCAAACTGACCAGAGAACCAATCAACGCGAACCAGCGCACGCCCTTGGCGTGTTCGTCACGCCCGAAGGCGAGCAAGATAACACCCAACAAAATTGGCGTCCAAATGGCAAGGCTCAATAAACCCATTTTTTATTCTCCTTATTTGAGCCAGACGAAATAGGTCATCAGCAAGAACACGCCCAAGATCATGACCAAGGCGTAGTGGTAGAGGTAGCCAGTTTGCAGCTGACGTGTCAGTGACGAGACCCAGCCCACCAACTTCCAAGACGCGTTCACCACACCACCTTCGATGATGGCCTGGTCGCCACCCTTCCACAAACCTGTGCCCAAAGCGCGCGCGCCTCGGGCCAAGACGTTTTCGTTGAACCAATCCAAGTAGTACTTGTTTTCGAATAAGACATAAATGGGATGGCACGCACGCTTGATCGCTGCAGGCACTGCTGGGTTGATCATGTACATGTAGTAAGACGCCACCACACCCGCAACAGCCAACCAGAACGGTGCGGTGCTCAAGGCATGCAAGGCCATGGCGACAGCGCCGTGGTAGTGGTGCGCCAACACAGCCATGGCTGGATGCTTGTCGGTGTTGACGACGATCGCATCTTTGAAAAATTCGCCGAACACCAGCGGATCGATGGTGTAAAAACCAATCAGCACAGACGGAATTGCCAGCAACACCAAAGGCACTGTCACCACCCATGGGGACTCATGTGGGGCGTGGTGCTCCTCGTGGCCATGGTGTGCCGCATGGTCATCATGCGCGTGGTGCGCGTCAGGGTTTTGGTCGTAACGCTCTTTGCCGTGGAACACGAGGAAGTACATGCGGAACGAATAGAACGCCGTCACAAACACACCCGCCAACACAGCGAAGTGTGCAAAGCCTGCGCCCGGCAAGGTGCTTTCAGCCACCGCTTCGATGATGCTGTCTTTGGAATAGAAGCCCGAGAAAAACGGCGTACCGATCAAGGCCAACGAACCCAATAACGAAGTGATCCAAGTGATCGGCATGTACTTGCGCACGCCGCCCATCCAACGGATGTCTTGGTTGTGATGCATGCCCATGATGACGGAGCCCGCACCCAAGAACAGCAAGGCTTTGAAGAACGCGTGGGTCATCAGGTGAAACACGGCCACAGAGTAAGCCGATGCACCCAAGGCAACCGTCATATAACCAAGCTGAGAGAGCGTGGAATAAGCCACGACGCGTTTGATGTCGTTTTGAATCAAACCCAAGAAGCCCATGAACAAGGCGGTGATGGCGCCAATCACCAAAATGAAATTCAGCGCCGTGTCTGACAGCTCAAAGAAAGGCGACATGCGGGCCACCATGAAGATACCGGCTGTCACCATGGTCGCTGCGTGAATCAACGCAGAGATCGGGGTGGGACCTTCCATGGAGTCGGGCAACCAGACGTGGAGTGGGAACTGAGCCGACTTGCCCATCGCGCCGATGAACAAACAGATACAAATCACGGTCACCAACATCCAGTCTGTCCCGGGAAAGGTGATCGTGCCCAACTCAGCGGCTTTCGCAAACGCTTCGGTGTAGTTCAAAGTACCGCCATAGGCAGCGATCAAACCAATCCCCAAAATGAAGCCGAAGTCACCCACGCGGTTGACCAAGAAGGCCTTCATATTGGCAAAAATTGCTGTGGGTTTGTTGAACCAGAAACCAATCAACAGGTAAGACACCAAGCCCACCGCTTCCCAACCGAAGAACAGTTGCAACATGTTGTTGCTCATCACCAGCATCAACATGGAGAAAGTGAACAACGAGATGTAAGAGAAGAAGCGGTTGTAGCCCTCATCTTCTTTCATGTAGCCCATGGTGTAGATGTGAACCATCAACGACACAAAAGTCACCACGCACATCATCATGGCGGTGAGGCCATCGACCATGAAGCCGATTTCCATTTTCAAATCGCCCACCATCATCCAGGTGTAGAGGGTTTCATTGAAACGCGCGCCGTCTATGGCCACGCTGTAAAGCGTCATGGCCGACAACACGAAGGCGATGAACACGCCCAAAATGGTGAGCGTGTGGGTCAAGCCACGGCCAATTTGGTTACCGCCAAAGCGCGTACCAAAAATACCAGCCAGGGCAGCGCCCACCAGCGGCGCCAAAGGCACGGCCAGCAACGTAGAAGCTTGCAGGGTTTGAGACATAGTGAATTAACCCTTGAGCGTGTTGAGTTCATCCACGTTGATGCTGGACTTGTTGCGGAACAACTGCACCAGAATCGCCAAGCCAATGGCAGACTCAGCAGCCGCCACGGTCAAGATGAAGAAAACAAAAATTTGACCGTTCAAATCACCCAAGTAATGAGAGAACGCCACGAAGTTCATGTTGACCGCGAGCAACATCAGTTCAATCGCCATCAACAAGACGATCAAGTTTTTACGGTTCAAGAAGATGCCGATCACAGAGAGCGCAAACAAAATCGCGCCCAAGGTAAGAAAGTGGCCTAAGGTGATGATCATTCTTGTGTCTCCGGTTTGACCGCATCCATCTTGATCAGCGTCACACGGTCGCGGGCCTTGACGCGAGCTTGTTCGCTCGCATTTTGGAATTTGCTGTCCTTGCGCGCGCGCAAAGTCAAAGCGATGGCAGCAATCAAAGCCACCAACAAAATCAGGGCCGCCACTTGCACGGGGTACAGATACTCGGTGTAGAGCAAGATCCCCAAGGCTTTGGTGTTGGAGACTTGCGCCACCACCACATGGCCCACGTCAGCGACAGAAGCCGCATCCACAGGCGCAACAGCTGTGACCGCCGCTGGCGAAATAACTTGGGCTGCCACTTGCTGGCGGGGTTCACTGATGCGAAAACCACCCAACAACACAGCCGCCAATTCGAGGGCAATCACCGCGCCCACCGTGGCTGCGAGAGGAAAGTGTTTCCAAAAGCCTTGGCGAATGCTGTCGATGTTGATGTCCAGCATCATCACCACGAACAAGAACAAAACCATCACCGCGCCCACATACACAAGCACCAGGGTGATGGACAAAAATTCTGCTTTGAGCAACATCCAGATGCCCGAAGCTTGAAAGAAAGCCAAGACCAAGTAGAGCGCCGCATGCACAGGGTTACGCGATGTGATGACGCGGAATGACGCAAACAGCATGACGGCTGAAAACGCATAAAAAAGAGCCGATTGAACGTCCATCATGAAATCTTTCAACGGTATTTGGCGTCAGCTGCTTTGTTGGCAGCGATTTCGGGTTCGTAGCGGTCGCCCACTGCCAACAGCATTTCTTTGGTGAAGTACAAATCACCGCGCTTCTCGCCGTGGTACTCAAAGATGTGTGTCTCAACGATCGAATCCACAGGGCAGCTCTCTTCGCAAAAGCCACAGAAGATGCACTTGGTCAAGTCGATGTCGTAGCGCGTGGTGCGGCGACTGCCGTCTGCGCGCTGGTCGGATTCGATGGTGATGGCCATCGCTGGGCACACCGCCTCGCACAATTTGCAAGCAATGCAGCGTTCTTCGCCATTGTCGTAACGACGCAAAGCATGCAGACCGCGGAAGCGAGGCGACAAAGGTGTCTTCTCTTCCGGAAACTGGATGGTGATGCTGCGCGAAAACATGTATTTGCCGGTGAGGGCCATGCCTTTGAACAGCTCGATCAACAAGAAGCTCGACAAAAAGTCGCGCAACGAGAATGGGGCGGAATGGGTCGTCGTTGTCATGGTGTTTTTCCGGTCTTAATTCCAGATATTCCAAGGTGTTTGAATCCAAATACCCACCACCAACAACCAGATCAAGGTGATTGGGATAAATATCTTCCAACCCAAACGCATGATTTGGTCATAGCGATAACGTGGAAACGTGGCACGCACCCACAAGAACATGGTCACGACCACGAAGGTCTTGAGGCCCAGCCAAATCCAGCCAGGGATCATGTTGAACAAGGGGTGGTCGATGGGTGACAACCAGCCACCCAAGAACATCACCACGGTCAACATAGAAACCAGAATCATGTTGGCGTATTCAGCCAAAAAGAACATGGCAAAAGACATGCCCGAGTATTCGATCATGTGGCCAGCCACGATTTCGGATTCACCCTCCACCACGTCAAACGGGTGACGGTTGGTTTCTGCCAAGCCAGAGATGAAGTAAATCATGAACACAGGAAACAAAGGCAACCAGTTCCAAGACAAGAAACTCAAACCCTGGTCCGCCATCATGCCCTTGGCTTGACCCATCACGATGTCGGTCATGTTCAAGCTGTTGGAGATCATCAAGACGATCACAAAACAAAAGCCCATGGCAATTTCATAGCTCACCATTTGGGCCGATGCCCGCATGGCGCCAATGAAAGCGTATTTGGAGTTGGACGCCCAACCCGCGATGATCACGCCATACACCTCCAGCGAGGTAATGGCCATCAAAAACAACAAGCCTGCATTGATGTTGGCCAAAGCCACATCAGGACCAAAAGGAATCACAGCCCAAGCCGCCAAGGCGGGCATGATGGTCATGATGGGGCCCAAAAAGAACAAGCTCGTGGTCGCCTTGGTTGGGATGATGATCTCTTTGGTTAGCAGCTTGAGCGCGTCAGCGATGGGTTGCAACAAGCCACCAGGGCCCGTGCGGTTAGGGCCTTTGCGGATTTGGGTGTAACCAATCGCCTTGCGTTCCCACAATGTCAGGTAAGCCACGCACAGCAACAAGGGCAGCAACACGCCCACAATCTTCAACAAGGTCCAAATCACAGGCCAAGCCAGTGTGGTCCACCACACCTCAGAGATCAAGCCAAAGCCGGCGTTATAAATGTTGTCAACCATCACAGACCTCCTTGCAACGACGCTGCAGCTTGCCTTGCATCAGCCGTGAGTTGCAACGATGGTGCACGGCGCACCAAGCTGTCGAGCTGGTAAATCGCCGCTGATGCAGGCTGCCCTGAGGCTGGGCTCACATCCACGCTGGCCGTGCATGCGTTAGAAAGCAAGGCGTGAACATCGGCAGGAATGGCTTGGGCACGCACTTCTTCGATGGTCTCAAATTCAAAGCCAGGCACATGCAACATGGAGCCCAAGACGCGTAGGACTTTCCAAGCCGGACGTGTTTCGCCCAAAGGTTTGACCACACCGTGGAAACTTTGCACACACCCTTCGGTGTTGATGAAGGTACCGGCCGTTTCGGTGAAAGGCGAGATGGGCAACAGCACATCGCTGATGTCCATGTTGGCCTTGAAGGGAGACAAGGTCACCACCATCTCCGCTTGGCCGATGGCTTGAGCTGCAGCATGGCCATTGGCGGCGTCGAAGGCGGGTTCGGTGTTGAGTAACACCACCGCCTTCAAACCGCCCGCCAACATTTGACCGGCGGTTTGACCGCCAGCCTTTGGCAAGGCGCCCACCACTTGAGCACCTACCGTGTTGGCGGCTTCGCCGAGGTAACCCACGGTTGCGCCTGTTTGTGCGCCAATCCAGTTGGCCAAGCTGAGCAAGCTTGATGCTTTGGCATGGTGTGCCGCTGCGTTGCCCAACACAATGGCTTTGCGCTCACCGCCAGTCAATGACTTGGCGATGGCTTGTGCTGGGGCGCTGTTGGCGTTGCCCGCCACAGGCGCAGCAGCACCGGTGATGGCGCTCACCGCAGCAGCGATGTCAGCCAAGGCCTGCACCCAGTTGACGGCATCTGCCACCAGGGTGTTGGCCACAGGCATGGCCCAGTCATAGGCTTGTGCGTTCAAGGCATTGACCTTGCCGCCGTTGCGCACAGCTTGACGCAGACGCTGGGCCAACAAAGGTTGATCTTTACGGATGTTTGAGCCCACCACCAACACGCGTTGCAAGGTGGTGAGAGAAGCCACAGACGTGCCCAACCAGCGCACTTGGCCATCATGCTGGAAATCAGCAGCGCGCAAACGTGTGTCGATGTTTTGGCTGCCTAAACCGCGTGTCAGGCCAGCGGCCAAGAACAACTCTTCCGCGGTGCTGTGGGGACTGGCCAAAGTACCAATGGCATTTGAGCCGTGTTCCGCTTTCACGCCTTGCAGGCCATTGGCCACGTATTCAAGGGCGGTTTGCCAATCGACTTCTTTCCACTCGCCGCCTTGCTTGAGCATGGGCTTGGTCAAACGGTCTGCGCTGTCCAAAGCCTCGTAGCTGAAACGGTCGCGATCCGCGATCCAGCATTCGTTGATGGCTTCGTTTTCCAAAGGCACGACGCGCATGACTTTGTTGTTCTTCACCTGAACCACCAAGTTAGCACCCGTCGCATCATGTGGGCTGACGGACTTGCGGCGGCTCAATTCCCAAGTGCGAGCGCTGTAGCGGAATGGCTTGCTGGTCAACGCGCCCACGGGGCAGATGTCGATCATGTTGCCGGAGAGCTCAGAGTCGACCGATTGACCCACGAAGGTTTCAATCTCAGCGTGCTCACCACGGTGTGACATGCCCAACTCCATGATGCCGGCCACTTCTTGACCAAAGCGCACGCAGCGTGTGCATTGGATACAGCGGCTCATCTCTTGCATGCTCACCAAGGGGCCGACGTCTTTAGGAATCACCACACGCTTTTCTTCTTCGTAGCGAGACGAAGAACCCCCGTAGCCCACCGCCAAGTCTTGCAACTGGCACTCACCGCCTTGGTCGCAAATCGGGCAATCCAGTGGGTGGTTGATGAGCAAGAACTCCATCACCGATTTTTGGGCCTTGATGGCGCGCTCGCTCTTGGTGCGCACCACCATGCCTTGGGTCACTGGCGTGGCGCAAGCGGGCATGGGCTTAGGCGCTTTCTCTACATCCACCAAGCACATCCGGCAGTTGGCCGCGATGCTGAGTTTCTTGTGATAGCAGAAATGCGGAATGTAGGTGCCGGCCTTTTCGGCTGCGTGCATGATCATGCAGCCCTCTTGGACGTCAATCTTTTTACCGTCGAGTTCGATTTCAATCATGGCACTTTATCCGTATCAAACGTAAGCAGCGACCGTGCAGGTCTTGTGCGTGATGTGGTGCTCAAACTCATGGCGGAAGTGCTTCATCATGCCGCGCACGGGCATGGCTGCTGCGTCTCCGAGGGCGCAAATGGTGCGGCCCATGATGTTTTCTGCCACGTTGTCGAGCAATGCCAAGTCGCTTTCGCGGCCCTCACCACGCTCAATGCGGTCGACCATGCGCCACAACCATCCCGTGCCTTCGCGGCAAGGTGTGCATTGGCCGCATGACTCATGCATGTAGAAGTAGCTCAAGCGAAGCAGGCTCTTGACCATGCAGCGGGTGTCGTCCAACACGATCACCGCACCTGAGCCCAACATGGAACCGCCGTCTTTGGCGATGCTGTCGTAGTCCATGGTGAGCTTCATCATCAAGTCGCCTGGAATAACTGGCGAAGAAGAACCGCCAGGAATCACCGCCTTGAGCGTGCGACCTTTGCGCACGCCACCAGCCAATTCCAACAATTGAGAGAACGGTGTGCCCATGGGCACTTCGTAGTTGCCTGGGCGCTCCACGTCACCGCTGACCGAGAAGATCTTGGTGCCACCGTTGTTGGGCTTGCCGCATTCGAGATACGCCTGACCGCCGTGGTTGATGATCC
Source organism: Comamonadaceae bacterium (assembly GCA_027485285.1). Taxonomy (GTDB): domain Bacteria; phylum Pseudomonadota; class Gammaproteobacteria; order Burkholderiales; family Burkholderiaceae_C; genus Limnohabitans. Next base: position 14,325 of record JAIXRH010000050.1, read on the forward strand.
AAGGCACCGCTGCGAATGTTTCGGTGTTGTTGATGGTGGTGGGCTTGCCGTACAAACCAAAGCTCGCTGGGAACGGTGGCTTGAAACGGGGTTGGCCTTTTTTACCTTCGAGCGACTCGAGCAACGCTGTTTCTTCGCCGCAGATGTAAGCGCCAAAACCGTGGGCCGCGTGCAACTGGAAGCTGAACGTCGAGCCCAAAATGTTGTCGCCCAAATAGCCAGCTGCGCGGGCTTCTTCCAGGGCAGCTTCAAAACGCTCGTAGGTTTGGAAAATTTCGCCGTGGATGTAGTTGTAGCCCACGCTGATGCCCATGGCATAAGCAGCAATGGCCATGCCTTCAATCACGATGTGGGGGTTGTGCTGCAAGATCTCTCGGTCTTTGCACGTACCAGGCTCGCCCTCATCCGAGTTACAGACCAAGTATTTTTGACCTGGGAACTGGCGAGGCATGAAGCTCCACTTCAAACCCGTGGGAAAGCCAGCACCGCCGCGACCACGCAAACCGGACTCTTTGACGATCGCAATCACTTGGTCTTGGGTCAAACCTTCGGTCAAGATTTTGCGAAGCGCTTGGTAACCTCCGCGCGCCAAATAGTCTTGGATAGACCAGTTGTTGCCATTCAAACCCGCCAGAATTTGGGGGCCAATGTGACGGTCGTGGAAACAAGATTCCACAGCGGTCGATTGGAATTGAGAGAGAACTTGTAAAGCTTGGCTAGAAGTCGTCATGCCTATTCCTTCAAAGCACGCAAGCCTGCGACCAATTGGTCGAGCTTGTCGTCGCTCATGTAGCTGCACATGGTGCGGTCGTTCACCAACAACACAGGCGCATCGGCGCAAGCGCCCATGCATTCGCCAGGTTGGATGGTGAACATGCCATCTGCCGTGGTCTCGCCGACGTCAATGCCCAAGGTCTTGACCAAGTGCATCAAAGCGCCTTGTCCGTTGCGCAACTGGCAAGGCAGGTTGGTACACACGTTGATCTTGAACTTCCCAACGGGTTGTTGGTTGTACATGTTGTAGAAGGTGGTCACTTCGTGCACTGCCATGGGGGCCATGCCGAGCAACTCAGCAATCACGCGCTCGCTCTCGGCGCTGACAAAGCCCTGCTCTTGCTGAGCAATGGCCAAACAAGCCATCACGGCAGATTGCTTCTGGTCATCAGGGTATTTGGCAACTTCATGCGCAAAACGCGCATGCGCTTGGGCCGACAGCGTTGCGCTGGTTTGGGTGCTGATAGAACTCATCGGTCAATTTCCCCGAACACAATGTCCATGGTGCCAATCACCGCCACGGTGTCAGCGATCATGTGGCCACGCGCCATTTCGTCCATGGCTGCCAAATGGGCGAAACCAGGCGCGCGAATCTTTAAACGGTAGGGCTTGTTGGCACCATCGCTCACGAGGTAGATGCCAAACTCACCCTTGGGATGCTCAACGGCTGCATAAGCCTCGCCTTCGGGCACGTGAAAACCTTCGGTGAAGAGTTTGAAATGGTGGATCAACTCTTCCATGTTGGACTTCATGCCCTCACGGCTCGGTGCGGCCACTTTGTGGTTGTCGGTGATGACGGGGCCTGGATTGACGCGCAGCCAGTCCACGCACTGCTTGATGATGCGGTTGGACTGGCGCATTTCTTCGACACGCACCAAATAGCGGTCGTAGCAGTCGCCGGTTTTGCCCACAGGAACATCAAAGTCCATGCGGTCGTAAACATCGTAGGGCTGGTGCTTGCGCAAGTCCCAAGCGATACCAGAGCCACGCAACATCGCGCCTGAAAAGCCGAGGTTTTTCGCACGCTCTGGGGTCACCACGCCGATATCGACGGTGCGTTGTTTCCAAATGCGGTTGTCGGTCAGCAGCGTTTCGTACTCGTCTACCAACTTGGGGAAACGTTGGGTGAAGTCGTCGATGAAGTCGAGCAAGGAGCCTGAACGGCCTTCGTTCAAACGCGCAACAGACTTGGCATTGCGCACTTTGCTGGCCTTGTACTGAGGCATGCTGTCGGGCAAGTCGCGGTAGACGCCGCCTGGACGGAAGTAAGCCGCGTGCATGCGAGCGCCAGACACGGCCTCGTACATGTCAAACAAGTCTTCACGTTCGCGGAAGCAGTAAATCAAAATGTTCATCGCGCCGCAGTCGAAACCATGGCAACCCAACCACAACAAATGGTTGAGCAAACGGGTGATTTCTGAATACATAACACGGATGTATTGCGCGCGCTCTGGCACTTCGAGGCCCATCATTTTTTCGATGGCCAAGCAGTAAGCGTGCTCGTTACACATCATGGACACGTAGTCAAGACGGTCCATGTAGGGCAAGGATTGGATGTAGGTTTTGCTCTCGGCCAACTTTTCAGTGGCGCGGTGCAACAAGCCGATGTGCGGATCGGCGCGCTGAACCACTTCGCCGTCGAGTTCCAACACCAAACGCAGCACGCCGTGCGCTGCAGGATGTTGAGGGCCCAAATTGAGGGTGTAATTTTTGATATCAGCCATGGTCAGTGCATACCGCCGTAGTTGTCTTCACGAATGATGCGCGGCGTGATTTCGCGCGGCTCGATGGTGACGGGTTGGTACACCACACGTTTTTGCTCAGCGTCGTAACGCATTTCCACGTGACCCGAGGTTGGGAAATCTTTACGGAAGGGATGACCCACAAAGCCGTAATCGGTCAATAAACGGCGTAAGTCGAGGTGGCCTTCAAACACAATGCCAAACAAGTCAAACGCTTCGCGTTCAAACCAATTGGCCGAGTTCCACAAGTCGTTGACAGAAGCCACCACCGGCACGTCTTCGCTGAACGCGAACACGCGCACGCGAAGACGCCAGTTGTGGCTCACCGACAGCAGATGGCTCACCACGGCGTAGCGCGGGCCATCGGTAAATTTGGAATGGGCACCATCTTTGTAGCTGGAATAGTCCAAGCCACACAGGTCCATCAATTGCTCAAACCCCAAACGCGCATCGTCGCGCAGGGTTTGGCATACGTCGTGGTAATCAGCGGCAGAAACCGTCAAGGTCAACTCACCCAAGGCGGATTCGAGAAGCTTGACTTTGGCCCCGAGCACATCGTGCACGGCAGCTTCAAGCGTTTGAATGGAATGGCTCATGTGTCTTTCCTATGCAATACGCGGTCAGCGAGCAATGGTGTTTTCGCGGCGAATCTTGCTTTGCAGCTGCAAGATGCCGTACAACAAAGCCTCGGCCGTGGGCGGACAGCCTGGCACATACACATCGACGGGCACCACACGGTCACAACCGCGCACCACCGAGTAGCTGTAGTGGTAGTAACCACCGCCATTGGCACATGACCCCATGGACAACACCCAGCGTGGCTCAGACATTTGGTCGTACACCTTGCGCAAAGCCGGTGCCATCTTGTTACACAAAGTGCCAGCCACGATCATCAAATCAGACTGACGTGGGCTAGGACGGAACAACATGCCGAAACGGTCCAAGTCATAACGGGCTGCGCCCGCATGCATCATCTCCACTGCGCAGCAAGCCAAACCGAATGTCATGGGCCACAACGAGCCCGTTTTGGCCCAATTGACCACCGAGTCATAGGACGTGGTGACGAAGCCTTCTTTGAAAACGCCTTCTAGTGACATAGCTGATCCTTACTCCCAATCGATGGCGCCCTTGATCCACATGTAGGCAAAGCCTGCAACGAGGATGGCAAGGAAGATCATCATGTCGATGAAACCAATGAACCCAATTTCCTTGAGCGCTACGGCCCAAGGGAACAAAAATGCGATTTCCAAGTCGAACAAAATAAAGAGGATGGCGATCAAGTAATAACGCACATCAAACTTCATGCGCGCATCTTCAAACGCTTCAAAGCCGCATTCGTAGGGTGAGTTTTTGGCTGGATCAGGGCGGCGAGGGCCTAAGAAAAAACCGATGACTTGGGGGGCAACACCCACGCCAAGGCCCACAAGGATAAATAAGAGGACAGGAAGGTATGGTTCTAAGCTCATCTCAATCTCGCGGTCTGACTACCTGGTTATTAGTCTGCGAAGTCTGCTGTAACTGGTTGACACCAACGTTACAGCAGACTTTTTTGGATGGTGCCGTCGGCGAGACTCGAACTCGCACAGCTTTCGCCACTACCACCTCAAGATAGCGTGTCTACCAATTTCACCACGACGGCTTTGGGTTGTTTGCTCTACAGAAACGAAGAGGGATAACGCTTCCTGAACAGCCTCAGAGTTTACCCTGAAAAGGGCCCCAACCACTCTGAAGTGGGACGGTTTTGTGATTACTTCGTGGGGATTTGCGCTGCACCAGAAGCTGGAACTTCTGCCGCTGGGGCGGGCGCCAACACAGCACCTTCAAGCACGCTGCCAGAGCTGACAGGACGCAGGTTACCGAAATAAGCCAAGGCCAAAGTGCACACAAAAAACACAGCAGCCAACACACCCGTGGTGCGCGACATGAAGTTGGCACCACCGCTTGCACCAAACAAACTGCCTGAGCTGCCGCTTCCAAAAGCCGCGCCCATGTCCGCACCTTTGCCGTGCTGGACCAAGATCAAACCGATCATGACCAAAGCAGCCAACAACTGAACCGCTTGAACAATATTCAATATCAAACTCATAAAAACTCCGAAAAAATAATTACTTTCAATGCGCTGCAGCCGAGATGATGGTTAAGAAATCTGCCGCCTTGAGTGCTGCGCCGCCAATGAGGCCACCATCGATGTCAGGCTGAGCCAGTAATTCCACCGCATTTGCCGCATTCATGCTGCCACCGTACAAGATGTGGACGCGATCAGAATGCTCGGTCGCGGCTTTCAACTGGCCACGCAACACCGCATGAACGGCTTGGGCCTCCTCTGGCGAAGCCGTTTGGCCTGTGCCAATCGCCCAGACAGGCTCGTAGGCCACCACGATTTCGCTGATGCAATGACCATTGGCATGAATCACCGCCGCCAATTGTCGCTTGACCACCTCTTCGGTCTTGCCCGCTTCGCGCTCAGCCAAAGTTTCGCCCACACACACGATGGGCGTCACACCCGCCGACAAAGCCTGCTGCGCCTTGAGCGCCACTTGCGCATCGGTTTCACCGTGGTACTGACGACGCTCTGAATGCCCAACGATGGCATACCTCACCGCAAAGTCTTTCAACATGGCAGCAGATATTTCGCCGGTATAAGCCCCCTGCGCATGGATTGAGACATCTTGCGCGCCCAAGTCGATGCCTGAGCCCGCGACCATCTGCTGGACTTGAGACAAATAAACGGCAGGCACACACACCGCCACCTGCGCGTGTTTTGAGGCCAGGGCATGCGCGAGACCCTGCCGCACATCGTGCAACAAGGCTTCATTCGCGGCCAGGCCGCCGTTCATCTTCCAGTTACCTGCGATGAGTTTTTGCTTCATCACAACCTCGCAGCGCTTAGCCTTCAGTCGATGCGTCGTGTGCCTGGTCCGCTTGAGGACGGTCCATCAAAGCTTTCATCGACAACTTCACGCGACCTTTTTCGTCTGTCTCGAGCACTTTCACGCGCACGATTTGACCTTCGCTGAGGTAATCGGTGACCTTCTCAACACGCTCGTGCGCGATCTGGCTGATGTGCAACAAACCGTCTTTGCCAGGCAACAAGTTGACCAAAGCACCGAAGTCCAAAATCTTGGTGATGGGGCCTTCGTAGACTTTGCCGATTTCGACTTCAGCCGTGATTTGCTCGATGCGCTTTTTAGCTTCTTCAGCCTTTGAAGCATCGGTTGCGGCGATGGTGATGGTGCCGTCTTCTTCGATGTTGATCTGGCAACCGGTTTCTTCGGTCAACGCACGGATGGTGGCGCCGCCTTTGCCAATCACGTCACGGATCTTCTCGGGGTTGATCTTCATGGTGAACAACTTGGGGGCAAAGTCAGACACTTCGGTCTTGGCTTCGCCCATGGCTGCTTGCATCTTGTCCAAGATGTGCATGCGTGCTTCTTTGGCTTGTGCCAATGCGACTTGCATGATTTCTTTGGTGATGCCTTGGATCTTGATGTCCATTTGCAAAGCCGTAATACCGTTGGTGGTACCAGCTACTTTGAAGTCCATGTCACCCAAATGATCTTCGTCACCCAAGATGTCAGTCAACACCGCAAAACGGTTGCCGTCTTTGATCAAGCCCATGGCGATACCGGCCACGTGTGCTTTCATAGGCACGCCAGCGTCCATCATGGACAAACAGCCACCGCAGACCGAAGCCATCGAGGATGAACCGTTGGATTCTGTGATTTCGGACACCACGCGCACGGTGTAAGGGAACTCTTCTTTGGTGGGCAACACCGCCACCAAAGCGCGCTTGGCCAAACGGCCGTGGCCGATTTCGCGGCGCTTGGTCGAGCCCATGCGGCCCACTTCGCCCGTGGCAAAGGGAGGCATGTTGTAGTGCATCATGAAGCGGTCTTCGTACTCACCGGACAAAGCGTCGATGCGTTGTGCGTCGCGCTCGGTGCCCAAGGTGGTAACCACCAAAGCTTGGGTTTCGCCGCGTGTGAACAAGGCAGAACCGTGGGTGCGTGGCAACACGCTGTTGCGAATTTCGATGGGGCGCACCGTGCGTGTGTCGCGGCCGTCGATGCGAGGCTCGCCTGCCAAAATTTGGCTGCGAACAATGTGCGCTTCGATGTCGAACAGCATGGTTTCGACTTTGACCGAGTCAAACACCAGGCCTTCAGCCTTGAGGCCTTCCATGGCAGCAGCGTAGGCTTGACGGCAAGCGAGTGTGCGGGCTTGCTTGTTGCGGATTTGGTAGGCAGCGCGCAGCTTTTCTTCGGCGTGGGCATGCACCTTGGCGATCAGTGGCTCGTCCTTGGCAGGCGCAGCCCAGTCCCATGCGGGTTTGCCAGCGTCGCGCACCAAGTCATGGATGGCGTTGATGGCGATGTTGCCTTGCGCGTGGCCAAACACCACAGCACCCAACATGATTTCTTCTGACAGCTGTTGCGCTTCGGACTCCACCATCAACACAGCGGCTTCTGTACCAGCGACCACGAGGTCCATCTGGCTGTCTTTGCGTTGGGTTTGGCCTGGGTTCAAGACGTATTCGCCGTTGATGTAACCCACGCGAGCGGCGCCGATGGGGCCGTTGAAAGGAATGCCAGAGATACTCAAAGCAGCAGACACGGCAATCAAAGCCGCGATGTCAGCATCGACTTCTGGGTTCAACGACACGGTGTGAATCACCACGTGCACGTCGTTGTAGAAACCTTCTGGAAACAAAGGACGGATGGGGCGGTCAATCAGACGGCTGGTCAATGTCTCGTGCTCGCTGGGCTTGGCTTCGCGCTTGAAAAAACTGCCGGGGATCTTGCCTGCAGCGTATGTTTTCTCGATGTAGTCCACAGTCAAGGGGAAGAAGTCTTGGCCAGCTTTGGCGATCTTGGAGCCCACAACGGTGGCCAACACCACGGTGTCGTCCATGTTGACGAGCACAGCGCCGCCCGCTTGACGCGCGATTTCGCCGGTTTCCATGGTGACCGTGTGCTGGCCCCACTGGAAGGTTTTGGTGACTTTGTTAAAAATTGACATCTGATTTCCTTGAGAAATTTGGCATGACACCGTGCAGTAAACGATGCCATTCCAGAAAAGGTGGGGCTTTTTTGGAATGACACAGCTTTCGAATCTGCGCTTGTTTGTCTTGCCGTTTTTGAAAAATGAGGGTTTGAAAGTGCAAAACGCCTGAGCTTGTTGAAAACTCAGGCGTTTGTCGCTAGAAATTTAACGATTACTTGCGCAAGCCAAGTTTGGCGATCAGAGCAGCGTAACGGTCAAAGTTTTTAGACTTGAGGTAGTCAAGCAATTTACGACGACGGCTCACCATACGCAGCAAACCGCGACGGCCATGGTGGTCTTTGGCGTGTTGTTTGAAGTGAGGGGTGAGTTCGTTGATACGTGCGGTCAACAAAGCCACTTGGACTTCGGGACTGCCTGTATCGCCTGCGGCGCGTGCGTTGTCTTTGACGACTTCAGCAATGGTTGCTGTCAACATGGTTTTTTCCTTAGATATTTGACTTGCGTTGTACCGTGGAAGTTGGTGCAACGTGCTTTGCTTACCCAAAAGGTAAAGCCCAAGGAGTATAGCAGGCGCGGAGCGGGGTTTAAGCCAGTTCAGCCAGCGGCCAGCGCGGCTTGACGTCAAAGCTGTAGCGCGGCTGGGCTTGGGACATGCCTCCCTCGCCGCCTTGAAGGCGCATCGCTGCGGCCATGGCGATCATGGCGCCGTTGTCGGTGCACAAATGCAGCTCGGGGTAATGCACCCGCACAGCTTGGCGCTTGCAAGCGGCATTGAGTTGCTCACGCAAATGGCGATTGGCCCCCACGCCGCCGGCCACCACCAAGCGTTTCAGGCCGGTGTCGCGCAAGGCGCTGAGCGACTTCTTTAACAACACCTCAACAATGGCCGCCTCGGTAGACGCCGCCAAATCGGCTTTTCGAGCGTCTAAGCCATCGCCCAGCTTTTTGGCCTGGGTCATCACCGCCGTCTTCAGTCCTGCAAATGAGAAATCTAAATTGCCGCTGTGCAACAAAGGCCTTGGCAGCTTGAAGGCCGCCGGGTCACCCTGCTCGGCGAGTTGTGACAACGCGGGGCCGCCAGGGTAGCCCAAGCCCATGAGCTTGGCCGACTTGTCAAAGGCCTCGCCCGCTGCGTCATCAATGGTTTCGCCCAGCAACTCATAGCGCCCCACACCATCCACGCGCATGAGCTGGGTGTGACCGCCCGACACCAAAAGGGCCACAAATGGGAATTCGGGCGGGTCTTCACTCAAAAACGGTGACAACAAATGGCCTTCAAGGTGATGCACGCCCAACACCGGCTTGTTCAAAGCAGCCCCCAAAGCGCAGGCCACACCAGCACCCACCAGCAAAGCGCCGGCCAAACCAGGGCCTCGGGTGTAGGCCACCACATCAATGTCTTGCAGGGTCTGTTTGGCCGTGTTCAGCACCTCACGCGCCAGCGGAATGACGCGACGAATGTGGTCACGACTCGCCAATTCAGGCACCACGCCACCATAGGCCACATGCATGGCCACTTGGCTGTAAAGCCCGTGCGACAACAACTGAGGCAAGGCTTGGCCGTCTGAGCGGACCAGCGCCACACCTGTTTCGTCGCAAGAGGATTCAATACCAAGGATCAACATAAGCGGCAGAGTTTATGCGCTCTGCTGCACACCACCCATGCGATGGCTACCGTGCAAGCAAGGTGGCAACCCACTCATAGCCCGAGGCCTGACGCTGTGCCACCAACTCGGGGCTCAGTTGTTCCATCTTGACCAGGGAGCCTGTTGACACGCGACTTTTGACAGAATGCGTGTAGATGGGCGAAGCAAACACAACCGTCACCAAGGCAATGGCGATCTGTTTGTAAGTCACTTTCAATCCCCGCCGCGTCAATCCGGCACTGCCTAGGTTGAGGCGCATACCTGCCGATTTTGGTTTGGCGAAGACGATGGCTGGACGTGAAGACGCCCTCACTTGGCTCGGGGCAGCCTGTTCTAAAGGCGTGGCTGATTGACTGCCCTGTGCCTTAGCTGCGGCAGCGGGACTAGCAGTAGATGAGAATGGCGCTGTGGCCAAAACTGTGACCGCATCAGCGGCAACAACTGAGGCTGACGCTTTGGCTCGGGTCTTTGAGTTGGCGTCCTTGACTTGCGCATTGCCTGCCAGCGACACCAGCCCCATTCTGGCAAAAGCGTCATCCACCAGTTGCCGATTGATGCCAGATTCCTCCTCTTGAATCGGCACAAAATCATCGGTGAATTTTTGGGCTCGACCGATGGCAAGAAAGCTCAAATTCTTTTGCTCAAAATGATCCAGCTTTTTGTGAACTTGCCCCACCACTTCTTGGATGTTTTGCGCCCTCACCTCCACATCCAGGGTCTCTCTATGCTCGCCAAGTGCATCCACATCGAGCTGCTGCCGGTTGGCTTCGGCACTGTCGAGTTCAATGATCTGGTTGTTATTGACCAGGGCTGAAGCCTCTACTTTTTGGCGGTTGAGGTCATCGGTGGCAGGGTCTATGGTTTGAAGGTTCAAACCTTCCGTGGCGTTACGCTTGACCTTGGCGATGTTCTCTTGCCCATTGAAGTCGTTGGACAGGTTTTGCTTGTTTTGCAGCATTTGGCGGGAAATGAACTGGCTCATTTCCAGTTCTGCCGCGCTGGCCCCCAACGCACCATTTTTCACGGCATCGCGCAATTCATCAGCCACAGCCGCCAGCTTTGGGTCGCTGAGCTTGTTGTCAAACACATCTCCCTCGGCCTCGTTGCTGCCAATGGCTCTTTCGTGCTTGACACGGTTTTTAAACGCGTTGGTGTTGAAGGGCTTGACGTTCTTGGTCTCGATGACTTGATGAAAGCGTGCGAACGAGGCCTCATTGAAACCAAAGGCATGCAGCATTGACATGAACAGCTTGTCTTCAATGCTGGCCACCTCGCCGTCTGCCAGCATGGAATCGCACACATTGGTGAGGATGAAAAGCTTTTGCTCAGGCTGTAAAAGCACAGCGGCCTCATCCAAAAAGGCCTTCATTTTGACCGAGCGGACATAGGTCAATGCGGCTTTTTGCAAGCCCTCAAACTCACCCAGAACCGCCTCCAGCTGACCCACCTCCTGCGCGCCAATGGAACCATCAGAGGTCAACATGTAAAGCAAAGCGCACGCCAGAGCCAAATGCGGGGTCATGGGTTGGCGCTCATCGCGCACCCCCGCGTAGCGGCCCAAAACAGACTTGTCATTTTTCAGCGTGAGGATTTTGAAGTAAGGTTCAAACTGCTTGTCTTCCACGCCAAAGGCTTGCTTCAAACGGGCAAACTGGGCCAACTCCGCCGGGTCGGCTACGCCATCTGACAGCAGTGCATCGCAAACATTCGCCAAGATGCACCACTTGTCCTTCATGCTCAGCAGCTCAGGCGCATCGATCAAAAACGCGTCAAAGGACAAGGTCTGCACATAGTGCACGCCATAGCGCAACACCTCTTCGTCGCCTCCCAACACCGACTGCAAATGGCTGGTTTCTGCGGCGTCCAGTTCGCCGTCAGACGCCACCATGTAGAGCAAAGCACACGCGAGGGCCAAATAAGGCGTGAGCTGGATTTTTTCAGCACCCACAGCCTCCAGTCCGGCCTCTTGTTTGAGGTCGTTCAGTAAATTGACTTGAAGCGTGTTCGTGGCCATAGGGCCACGATAAAAGTGTGAAGATTTAGATGGGTGACAACTGCGTCATAGACAAGTCGAATGACGCTAATGTCATTCAAAACTCACGCGTGTAAGAAGCTCAGAGGCCCAATGAGGGTGATCAAGACCGATTTCTTCTTGGTCACACGCAGCGACAGGTGGGCCTGATGCACCTTGGCAATCTCTGAACAAATGCTCAGGCCTAAACCCAAACCATCCACCTGACGTGTGTGTGAAGCATCGCCTCGGTAAAAACGATCAAAGGCGCGGGCTTCTATATCGGCCGCAATGTTCACAGTCGAGTTTTCAATGCTCAGCCGAAACTGAGTACCCTCGCGCTTGAGCGACACATGAATCCAGCCTTGGTTGAAGTTGTACTTTTGCGCGTTTTCAAACAAGTTGTGAAGCAACATTTTGGCCAAGGTTTGATCGCAACTCCACAGCAATTGGGGCTCAACCGCACTGGTAATGGCAAACGGAAGCTGTATTGGGTCATGTTCATGCTCATAGTCATGGTCTTGAGCAATCAATTGCTCAACCATGTCGCTCAAATTCTCAACGCTGAACGTGCGGCCCAAGCTGTTGGCATCGGCGCGAGAGAGCAAAAGCAGCTTTTCAGTGATGTCAATCAACCGCTCGACCTCATCACCCATGTTGCGCACGCGCACCTGCAAGTCGGAACCCGTGGGTAAATCACGAATCAGTTGCTCAGTGCTGCCCCGCAAAATGGTGAGTGGGGTGCGCAACTCATGCGAGACGTCCGACGCAAAACGGCGGGCTTTGGAAAAACTGTCAAACAACCGCGTTCGCAAGCTGTCGTAGACGTTGACAAAACTTTCAAACTCGCGATAAGGGGCCTTCAAATCACTCACTTGCCCCAAGTTGGCATCGTTCAAATTTGAAATCGTTTGCTCCATCAAACGCATGGGTCGCAACAGCATGCGCATGAAAAGCCAAGACAAGAAGACCAGCAAAGTGATGACGATGGGTAACACGCGAAACAAATTGCGATCCCTCAATTCCCACAACCGATCCACCAACACATCGGCATCCGATTGTTTCAACCACAACACAGGGCTATCGGCCAAGCCCACAAATCGGGCTTGGTACCACATTTCTCCTTGTCGGATGCCGCGCAACAGTTCGACCTCTGGAGCCATGCCATCGGTTGGTTGACGCATGGGCTCTTGCGTGAACGAAATGGCACATGCACCTAGTCGCATGGCGTCAGGGGGAAGATTTGACTTGGGGCACAACACATAGAAATCAGAAGCGCTGCCAACCAGGTTGCCATCATCCTTGGCATGAAAACACGACAAGAATTCAGACTTGTCTTGCATCATGCCGGAGCAACTGATCAACCCGCGCCCCATGTCAACATGGATCTGATCTCTCATTTGCTCAGTTAAAAAGAATTGCGCAATCAACCGATTTGACAAGATGACCGTGATAGCCACCAACAGCAGCAAAACGAACACGAAAGATTGAAAAGACCGTGTCTTCATCACATCTCCAACCTCAGGCGATACCCCACACCGCGCACAGACTCGATCGGAGAAGGCCGACTGCTGCTGCCTCTGTCTAACTTGAGCTTGATGCGACGCACGCACACGTCGACCAAGTTGGTTTCTGGGTCAAAGTTGATGTCCCACACGTGTTTGAGAATTTGTTGCCTTGAATAAATATGGCCGGGCGAGCGCGCCAAATAGGCCAACAAACTGAACTCGCGCTGGCTCAGCAACGCCGTCATATCAAACCATTTGGCATGGCGCGTCACCACATCGAGGGTGAGGTGACCTACCGAGATTTCTTGCACCTCATCAGGCACGGCCCGTTTGGCCACCAATTTGATGCGTGCCAACAACTCTTCCACAAAAAAGGGCTTGGGCAAATAATCATCTGCGCCCAAATCAAAGCCTTTCAGGCGATCTGGCAAATCCACCTTGGCGCTGAGGATGATGATGGGCATCTGGCTGGCGGCGGCTTTGGCTTGTTGCAACACCTCAAAGCCATCGAGTTTGGGCAGCATCAAGTCCAAGATGGCCACATCGTGCTGCGCAGCAATGATTGAGGACAAACCTTGCTCTCCGTCTTGCACGTGGGTCACCTCGTGCCCGGCAAGACGCAAGCCCTGGATGACAAATTCGGCAATCTTGGTTTCATCCTCAATTAACAAAATCTTCAATTTTTGCAACCTGTTGTGTTTTTGTTGTTTCATTTTCAAGCGTGCAAAGGTGCATTACGCACCCAGAAAATGACATCTACGTCATCAAATCAAAGATGGACATCTTGTCATTCATCTTAGGAGCTTTCTTGCCGATAGTGAGATGACCCCTAGTTATCGAAAGCTCTGTATGACCGCCGCCCTCTCACTGCCAACGAACGCCATCGTGCATCAGGAAGATGCAGTGATTGGCGCGAAAGCCCACAAACCGCCAATACCCAAGACCTCCAACGCAGCCGCAGCTGGCACCAAAGCACCGGAGCCAAAGCTTGCCCCTGAATTCAATTTCAAAACAGACAGCATGGCTCTGTCGTTTGCCTATGACAGCGTGGCCAAGTCGCTCAACATCGTCATGACCGACAAAACTTCGGGCGAAGTGATCCGAAAGATCACCTACAAGCACTTGAGCTTGGACATCCATCAAACCCACAAGCTCCAAGGGCTGTTGCTAGACCAGCAGGCCTGAGACGCGCGCTGACTGGGTTGGCGTTATAACCATAAGTTATCAAGCCTGCGAGACAATCGCAGCATGAGCATCAGCCATTACATCAAAGACATCGGACGCGGACGCGATGGCGCACGGGCCTTGGACCGCGCCAAAGCCACTGACCTGATGGGACAAATCTTGGACGGCCAAGTGTCAGATTTAGAGCTGGGTGCCTTTTGCATCGCCATGCGCATCAAGGGCGAAACCGACCAAGAAATGGCGGGCTTTTTAGACGCCACGCACGCACGCCTGCAAACCATCAAGGCCACCGGCCCAGTCGTGGCCCTACCCAGCTACAACGGCGCGCGCAAGCTGCCCGTGCTCACGCCGTTGCTGGCCTTCCTGCTGGCCCGCGAAGGTCTGGCCGTGGTGATGCACGGCACGGCCACTGAATCCTCCCGCATCACCAGCCAAGACGTGCTCAGCGCCATGGGCGTGCAATCCTTCACCACAGCGCGTAGTGTGCATGAAGGCGAAGTAGTGTTTGCGCCCACCGAGTTGCTGTGCCCTGGCCTGAAACGCTTGCTGGACGTGCGCCGCGTGGTGGGCCTGCGCAACCCCGCTCACAGCCTGGTGAAACTGATGAACCCCACCAATTCTGTCGATGCGCTGCTGGTCAGCAGCTACACCCACCCGGAATATGCCGTGTCAATGGCTGCCACATTTGAACTGACCAACGCACGCGCCCTTCTGCTGCGTGGCACCGAAGGCGAAGTGGTGGCCGACGCCCGTCGCACACCACAAATGGACGCCTTTGTGCGCGGCACACGCACGCCCTTGGTCGAGGCACAAGCAGGCTCGCTGATCAAGCTGCCTGATCTGCCCACTGCCATCGACGCCACCACCACCGCCCGCTACACACAGGCTGTCCTGAGAGACGAGTTACCGGTACCCGCGCCACTGGCAGCCCAAGTGCAAGCCGTGCTGAAAGCCTTGAGCCTGTGACCATGAAGCACCCTCATCCACCCCATGTCACGCTGGTTGGTGCAGGCCCGGGCGACCCAGAGTTGCTGACGCTCAAAGCCGTCAAAGCCATCGCCTCGGCCACCGTGTTGTTGGTGGACGATTTGGTGAGCGACGCCATCACCGCCCATGCCTCCCCCACAGCGCGCATCATCCATGTGGGCAAACGTGGCGGCTGCCAATCGACCCCGCAAGCTTTCATTGAAAAACTCATGGCGCAAGAAGCGCTGGCTGGCGAAACCGTGGTGCGCCTCAAAGGTGGCGACCCCTTCATCTTTGGTCGAGGCGGAGAAGAAGTCGAACACTTGCAAGCCCAAGGCATTGCGGTGAAGGTGATCAATGGCATCACCGCTGGCTTGGCGGGCGTGACTTCGCTAGGCATTCCACTCACCCACCGTGAACACGCGCATGGCGTGGTGTTCATCACCGGTCACGCCAAGCAAGGTGCCGCCGATGGCGTGGATTGGGTGGCACTCGGCCACACCGCTGTGCAAGCCAAACTCACGCTGGTGATCTACATGGGCGTGAGCGGTGCAGCGCACTTGCAAGAGTCGCTGTTGCACAGCATGCGCGCCAACACCCCTGCGGCTGTGATTCACCAAGTCAGCCTGCCCACACAGCGCCATGTGGTGTGCGAGTTGCAGCAACTGCACGACACCCTCGTTCGCGAAAAGCTCGCAAGCCCATCGGTCATTGTGGTGGGCGATGTATTCAAGGGTCTGTTGGCGATGCAACACAGCGAAACCGTCAGGGCGGTTGCTGCGTACTAGCGAAAGTGGCTACGGATTGCAATGGTTGCATCGCGCAGGATCCGCCGCAATCCGGGATCGTTGCATTGAGGGCGTGCTGAAACTAACTGATCCATCACGTTGCCCATCGCTTCGCGGACTAGGTCGCTAAACTCGGAACATGAAAACCTATGACGTGGTGGTGGTGGGCGCTGGTGCAGCCGGTTTGTTTTGTGCGGGCATCGCTGCGCAACAAGGTTTGCAAGTGCTTGTGATCGACCACAGCATGAAAGTGGCCGAGAAAATTCGCATCTCCGGCGGTGGCCGCAGCAATTTCACCAACCGCGAACTGGATGTGCGCGCGCCGCACAAACACTTTTTGGGCGACAACCCGCAGTTTTGCCGCAGCGCCCTGTCGCGCTACACGCCGCAAGACTTTGTGGCGCTCATGCAAAAACACAGCATCCCGTTTCATGAAAAGCACAAAGGGCAGCTGTTTTGCGACCGCTCCGCGGATGACCTGATTCACATGCTGCTGGCCGAATGCAACGGTTCTGCCAATGGCGGCAGCGTGACCCGCTGGCAGCCCTGCAGCCTCAAAGCCATTCGCTACTCAGACGCCGCGCCAGAAGCGCAACGCTACGAAGTCGACACCAGCCAAGGCACTGTGCCCGCAGCGGCTGTGGTGGTGGCCACTGGCGGCTTGTCCATCCCCAAAATTGGTGCGACGGACATTGGCTATCGATTGGCCAAACAATTCAACTTGCGCCTGGTCGAGCCTAGACCAGGCCTTGTGCCGCTCACGTTTGATGAAAAAGCGTGGGCACCCTATGCGCAGCTCTCAGGCCTGTCGTTGCCAGTGCGCATCGAAACAGGCACCAAGAAAACCCTACAAAGCTTTGACGAAGATTTGCTCTTCACGCACCGTGGCTTGTCAGGCCCGGGGGTGCTACAAATTTCAAGCTATTGGCAAGCAGGCACAGATTTGCGCATCAACCTTGCACCCGAGGTGAACCTGCAAGAAATGCTGATGACTGCCAAACACCAGTCCAAAAAGCTCATCGCCAACGAACTGAACACGTGGGTCCCTTCTCGGTTGGCCGACACGTGGGCCAGCCAAGACACCGCGTGGCAGCGGCCCGTGATTGAGGCCAGCGACAAAGCGCTGAACCACTTGGCCCAACGCCTGAGCGCTTGGCCCCTCACGCCCACAGGCACCGAGGGCTACAAAAAAGCCGAAGTCACCGTGGGCGGCGTAGACACCCGGGATTTGTCGCAGCAAACCATGGAATCCAAGCAGCCAGGCCTGTATTTCATTGGCGAAGTGGTGGACATCACCGGCTGGCTGGGTGGCTACAACTTCCAATGGGCTTGGGCCAGCGCCCATGCCTGCGCAAAAGCCTTGGGCGCACGGTTACAACCGGCGGTTTAGTCGCTATAATTTCTGTCTTTGCTGGCAAACCCCCAACGGCCTGATCAACTTAATGTTGGGGAACACCGCAGGCACGGCGCTCAGGCTCGATCTTCCTAGGCACCCTCTGACTGCAAATAATTGGAAATTTTGGTAATGACCACCATCCGTGTAAAAGAAAACGAACCGTTTGACGTCGCTCTGCGTCGCTTCAAGCGCACCATTGAAAAATTGGGTCTGTTGACCGACTTGCGCGCTCGCGAGTTCTACGAAAAGCCCACCGCTGAACGTAAACGCAAAAAAGCAGCAGCCGTGAAACGCAACTACAAGCGCATCCGCAGCATGCAGTTGCCCAAGAAGCTGTACTAAGCAGCCTCTGCCCCCAAAAAGCTCGCTAGGGACGCCTCAGCGGGCTTTTTTTTCGAATCATTTTTTTCCTTTAGGAATGCACCATGAGCCTCAAAGCACACATCACCGAAGACATGAAAACCGCCATGCGCGCCAAAGACAGCGTGCGCTTGGGCACCATCCGTTTGTTGCAAGCTGCGATGAAGCAAAAAGAAGTCGACGAGCGCGTGGAGCTGGACGACGCCATGGTGATTGCCATCGTGGACAAACTCATCAAGCAACGCAAAGACTCTGTGGCCGCTTACCTCTCCGCCCAGCGTCAAGATTTGGCTGACATCGAAAGTGCCGAAATGAAAGTGCTGGAGGTGTACTTGCCGCAGCGTTTGAGCCCTGAAGAAATCACCGCCGCCGTGAAAGCCATCGTGGCTGAAGTGGGCGCCACAGGTGCTGGCGACATGGGCAAGGTGATGGGTGCGGTGAAGGCCCAGTTGGCGGGCAAGGCGGACATGGGACTGGTGTCTGCTGCTGTCAAGGCAGCGTTGGCGGGCTAAGGTTTGGCAGCCTTTGCTCACGCTGGTGGCTGAGGGGGAAGGACTCCCCTGCTATTCCTGTTCACGGGGGTAGGCCAGAGTGCCCGAAACGCATGCGATGTTGCCTAGCTGCCCGTAGCAATATTCCGAGCAAAGAAGCTCAGCTACCCGCGACCTTCATGCGATTGATCAGCACAGAGCCAATCGCCTTGGCCCCCATCGTGAAAGTATCCGAACCAATGGCTTCAATGCCTTGGAACATGTCTTTCATATTGCCCGCGATGGTGATCTCTTGCACGGGATAGGCAATGCGCCCGTTCTCTACCCAAAAGCCACTGGCGCCGCGTGAGTAGTCGCCCGTCACATAGTTCACGCCTTGGCCCATCAGCTCGATCACAAACAAGCCGGTGCCTAGTTTTTTCAGCATGGCGTCCAAGTCGTCTGCGCTTTGGGTGAGGCGTGAGGTCATGGCCAAATTGTGCGAGCCGCCCGAGTTGCCCGTGGTGGGCATGCCCAGTTTGCGGGCGGTGTAGCTGCTGAGGAAATAGCCTTCCACACGGCCTGCGTCCACCACTCGGCGTGCCCGGGTGGTCACGCCTTCGTCGTCAAATGGCGAGCTGCCTTTTCCGCGCATGACAAATGGATCTTCTGAGATATCGATGTGCTTGGGGAACACCGTGGTACCCAGAGAGTCAAGCAAAAAGGTGCTCTTGCGGTACAGCGACCCACCGCTGACGGCTTGAACAAAACTGCCCAACAAACCGGCGGCCACAGGTGCTTCAAACAACACGGGGCATTCCACCGTGGCAATCTTGCGCGACTTCAAACGGCTCAGGGCGCGTTCGGCGGCGTAGCGGCCCACCGCTTCTGGTGAGGCCAATTCACTGGCATCGCGCATGGAGCTGTACCATGCGTCGCGCTGCATGCCATCCCCCTTGCCGGCAATGGGCGCCACCGAAATGGTGTGGCGCGAGCTGGCGTAGCCGCCACGAAAACCGTGGGTGTGGGCGCTGAAAAAATGGCTTTGTTGCGCCGACACCGCCGCACCTTCGCTGTTGGTGATGCGCTTGTCGGTTTGCATGGCCGCCGCTTCGCAACGCAACGCAATGGTGGCTGCATCGGCGCTGGTGATGAGCCAAGGGTGGAACAAGTCCAAATCAGGGTGGTGCTGGGCAATGTCTTTTTCGTCGGGCAAGCCCGCCACAGGGTCTTCGGCGGTGAAGCGGGCAATGTCAAAGGCCGCTTGAACGGTGCGCTCAATGGCGTCTTGCGAAAAGTCTGATGTGCTCGCGTTGCCGCGTCGGTGACCCACATACACCGTCACGCCTAGGGATTTGTCGCGGTTGCGTTCCACGTTTTCTAACTCACCTTTGCGCACCGACACGCTCAAGCCGCAGCCCTCAGACGCATCGGCCCCTGCATCGGTGGCGCCCAGCTTTTTGGCATGCGACAAAGCAGCATCGACAAGTGAGGCGAAGTGTTCGCGGCTGTAGCTGAAACCTTGGGCAGGTTGGTGGGATGGGGCTTGGGTTTTGGAGGCTTTGGTCATATCGGCGGCTATGATACTTGCCACTGCGTTCGCTCTTTGTTTTGAAGGGCTCACCGACCTATCAAAAGCTCCCCCATTTATGTCACGTAAACCCAAAAAAGGTTACTTTGTCCGCGGCCAATTTGTGGCCGAAGGCAGCGAACTCGACCTCGAGCTCAAAGCCGAACTCAAAGGCACAGACGGCCTAAGCCGCACCGACCGCAAAAAAGACAGCGATGATCGCCAAGACTTGGGCGTCGAGCTGCTGACCCTGCGAACCGAGCTCATGGAGCGACTGAACACCCAAGGCCACATCACCGACCAGCTGCGCGAAGCGCTGGCCGAAGCACGCCGCATCACCAACTTTGAAGGCAAGCGCCGCCAAATGCAGTATGTCGGCAAGCTCATGCGCAAGCTCAGCGAAGCGTCGCTTGAAGCCGTCAAAGACGCGCTGAATGAGCAGCGCATGGGCAGCACCAAAGACACCTTGGCCCTGCACTTGGCTGAAAGCTGGCGCGATCGCCTGATCGACGATGACGGGGCCTTGCAAGCTTGGATCAACGAGTTCCCCAGCACCGACAGCCAACAGCTGCGTGCCTTGGTGCGTCAAGCCCGCAAAGACGACGTCACCACGAAGGCCGACATTGCCAAAGGCTTGTTGCCGCGACAAAGCCGTTCGTACCGCGAGATTTTTCAGCTCATCAAAGAGCAAATGAATTTGGCGGACGACGCCATGCACACGCCTGAAGAAGACCCAGAGTCTTACAAGCCATGACCAACACCACCCTGCCCACCCCAGATGCACGTTGCGACACCATCAAAGTCGGCATCGTGTCCATCAGTGACCGCGCCTCCAGCGGCACTTATGAAGACAAAGGCCTGCCTGCCCTGCGCGATTGGTTGGGCCATGCTTTGTACAACCCGATTGACTATGTTGAACGCCTCATTCCTGACGAGCAAGCCACCATCAGCCAAACGCTGATCGAGTTGGTCGACGCAGGTTGCGCTTTGGTGCTGACCACGGGTGGCACAGGCCCCGCCAAACGCGATGTGACCCCCGAGGCCACCTTGGCCGTGGCCCATAAAGAAATGCCAGGCTTTGGCGAGCAAATGCGCCAAGTGAGTTTGAAGTTTGTGCCCACCGCCATCTTGTCACGCCAAGTGGCGGTGATTCGCGACGAGTGCCTGATCATCAACTTACCAGGACAGCCCAAATCCATCCAAGAAACCTTGGGGGGCTTGAAAGACGCTGAGGGTCAGCAACTGGTGGACGGCATATTTGCAGCGGTGCCCTACTGCATCGACTTGATCGGTGGGCCCTACATGGAAACGCGCGATGCGTTTTGCAAAGCTTGGCGGCCTAAAACCGCCTTGAAATCAAAGCGGCTTTGAAAAGCCAGCGGGTATTTTTTGCACCACAGGCTCAAGGCCTGACATGTCAAAGTAAATGCCGTCAAAAAATATCTTGACCATGGGCAATTGATCGCCAGCGGCGCTGCTGTTTGGCATGTAACGAAGCACTTCAAACACGTAATGGTTGAGCGTGCTCACAAACTTGTCAAAGTGTGGCATGTCCACATCTAACAAAGGTTTCACGTAGAGGTTCCACTGCCCCACCACGAGAAGATCTTTGCTGACGACGACATCACACACCATGTCTTTCATCATCAAGCCATACTGCTCGATGTCAAAGTTAAAGTGACCTTCAAAGTTGCCCGCAGCATTCAAAGTCGCCCAGATGCGTTTCGGGTACACATTTAAAAAACTCATAGTCAATCCAACAATTGGTTGATACGGGCCGCTTCAAAATGCTCTTGACGAGCGGCATCGGTGGGCACGCAGTCGGGTTTGGCTTGGCCTGCAGAGAGCTGTTCAATGGCTTTCCACAACAAAGCAATTTGGTGTTCTTGGGAGCTGGCGTTGTCAATCAAGCCGCGCATGGCTTGGCTGACTGGATCGTCATTTTGGGTCACGCCGTAGGCTGAGAAGCCCATTTTGGAAGCTGCTTCTTCGCGTTTTGCGTCGGTCTCCGCTTGGATGATGCGTGCGGGGTTACCCACCGCCGTCGCACCCGCTGGCACCGGCTTGGTCACCACAGCGTTGCTGCCAACTTTGGCGCCGTCGCCCACAATGAAGCCGCCCAACACTTTGGCACCCGCACCTATCACCACATCTTTGCCCAGCGTGGGGTGGCGCTTTTCACCTTTGTAGAGCGACGTGCCGCCCAAGGTCACGCCTTGATAAATCGTGCAGCCATCGCCAATCTCGGCGGTCTCGCCCACCACCACGCCCATGGCGTGGTCGAAAAACACGCGCTCGCCAATCTTGGCGGCAGGGTGAATTTCAATGCCTGTGATCCAGCGCGACAGGTGTGAGATGAAACGACCCACCCACTTGAAACCCAAATTCCAAAAGCCGTGTGCCAAGCGATGCAACAACACTGCATGCAAGCCGGGGTAGCAGGTCAGCACTTCCCAGCGGCTTCGCGCGGCAGGGTCGCGGTCCAAAATGCACTGAACGTCAGAATTGAGGCGTGAAAACATAGTGGCTTGATTATCCTTGCCCATCAGAGCCCGTGTTGGATGTTTGCGACATGGCTTTGGCAATGCCGCGCAAGATATGAACTTCCTCTTGCGTCACCTGCGCGCGGTTGAACAACTGGTTCAAGCGTGGCATGAGTTTTTTGGGCGCTTCGGGGTCTAAAAACCCAATGTCGGTGAGCGACTGCTGCCAGTGGTCAAGTAAACCTGCAAGTTGCTGGGCATCGGCCAAAGGCGATGGTGGCACTATCGCCGACGACCCATGGTTTTCAGACAAATCGGCAAAGCCGCCGAGGGCTTGTCGCCAGTCATAAGCCAGCACCTGCACCGCCGCGCCTAAGTTGAGGGACCCAAAATGGGGGTCGGTCGGAATACTCAGGCAGGTGTGGCAGCGGTACACATCGTCATTGCGCATGCCAAAGCGCTCAGAGCCAAACAAAAAGCCCACGCCAAAGTCGGCACTTTGCTTGTGCGCGGCGACCAAAGCGGCAAAGTGCGGGCGGGGCTCAAGCGTGGGCGGGCCAAAGTCGCGCGGCGTCATGGCGGTGGCGCAGAGGTGGTGCAGGCCGTCAATCGCCTCATCCAAGGTGGCCACCACCCGGGCGTTGGCCAGCACGTCGAGCGCACCGCTGGCGCGCTGGATGGTCTCTTCGCGACGCAACACGTTGTCCCAGCGGGGCGCAACCAACACCAAATCGGTGAACCCCATCACCTTCATTGCGCGGGCTGTGGCGCCCACATTGCCAGCGTGGCTGGTGTTTAAAAGAATGAAGCGGGTTTTCATGAGGGTTGGGTCTGTCTTAACGCGTAAAATCTGAGCCATTGTCGCCGCCCGCATCGCCGGGCGTTTCTTTTCGGCCCTCAAGGCCAGCTCTTCACACAATCTATGTTGTCCTCTTCTTCTATCCACCCCATGCTCAACGTGGCCGTCAAGGCCGCACGCGCCGCCGGCGCCATCATCAACCGTGCCGCGCTCGACGTGGAAGCGGTACGCATTTCACAGAAGCAAGTGAACGACTTTGTGACAGAAGTAGATCAAAACAGCGAACGCATCATCATCGAAACCCTGCTGACCGCCTACCCCGACCACGGCATCTTGGCCGAAGAGTCTGGCACCACGCACGGCAACCCCAACGCGGACCACATCTGGATCATTGACCCGCTCGATGGCACGACCAACTTCATCCACGGCTTCCCCTTTTATTGCGTGAGCATTGCCTGCCAAGTGCAAGGCCGCTTAGAGCAAGCCGTGATTTACGACCCCACACGCAACGACCTGTTCACCGCCACCAAAGGCCGTGGCGCTTACATGAACGACCGCCGCCTGCGCGTGAGCAAGCGCACCCGCTTGGAAGAGTGTTTGCTGGCCACGGGCTTCCCTTTCCGCCCAGGTGACGACTTCAACAAATACCTCAGCCTGATGGGCGACATCATGCAGCGCACCGCTGGCCTACGCCGCCCAGGCGCGGCAGCGCTTGACTTGGCCTATGTGGCCGCAGGTTTCAGCGATGGCTTCTTTGAACTCGGCTTGAAGCCTTGGGACATGGCCGCAGGCGCGTTGCTGATCACCGAGGCGGGTGGCTTGGTGAGTAACTTCACAGGCGAAGGGCCATTCCTTGAACACGAAGAGTGCTTGGCAGCCCCGCCCCGCATTTATGCGCAGTTGGTGCCGCTCACCACCAAGTATTCCAAGTTTGCAAGCGCTGACGACAAGCGTGCGGTCAGCACAGCGGCCAAGACCTTGAGCCTGTCACGCCAAGCGCCAAACGCGCCGCTGTAACGCGTTCCACACTTTCTGGCAGGCACTGCGATGCGTGATTTGTCTGGGCACACCCCCATGATGCAACAGTACTTGGGGCTCAAAGCTGACCACCCCGAGACCTTGCTTTTCTACCGCATGGGCGACTTTTACGAGTTGTTTTTTGCGGACGCTGAGAAGGTCACGCGCTTGCTCGACATCACGCTCACGCAGCGCGGCCAGTCCAACGGTGAGCCCGTGGTGATGGCGGGCGTGCCGTTTCACTCCCTCGAAACCTACCTCTCACGCCTCATCAAGCTGGGCGAATCGGTGGCGATTTGCGAGCAAGTGGGCGACGTGGGTGCCAGCAAAGGCCCGGTCGAGCGCAAAGTGGTGCGCGTGGTCACGCCAGGCACGCTGACCGACAGCGCGCTCTTGAGCGACAAAACCGAGGCCTATGTGCTGGCCATTCACCAAAGCGACCGCGCCGGTTGCGGCTTGGCGTGGCTCAGCGTCACGCAAGGCTTGGTGCATTTGGCCGAGTGCGACACATCTGAGCTGCCCAATTGGATAGCCCGCGTAGCCCCCAGCGAAATCATTTACAGCGCCGAGGTCAGTCCCGCGTTTGAGCAACAGCTGAAAAACTTTTGCAGCCATTTGGGCTTGCCCGCCCAAGTGCGCCCCGCGTTTCAGTTTGATGCCGCTTTGGGTGGCCGCAAGCTGCTCGAGCATTTGCAAGCCGCGTCACTCCATGCATGGAGCGCGCAAGACGTGGTGCAAGCGCACGCTGCTGCCTCTGCGCTCCTGTCCTACGCCGAGCACACCCAAGGCCGCGCACTGCGCCATGTGCATGGCTTGTACGTGGCACGCAGCGATGCGCTGATGGACCTGCCACTCACCACCCGCCGCAACCTAGAGCTCACCCAAACCCTGCGCGGCGAAGACTCGCCCACCTTGTTCTCGTTGCTCGACACCTGCATGACGGGCATGGGCAGCCGCCAACTCAAAAACTGGCTGCTCTCACCCGAGCGCGACCGCACCCAAGCCATGCACCGCTTGGCCGCCATTGAAGCGCTGCAAGACAACCGCACGCAGAGCTACAAAGTGTTGCGCGACGCCCTCAAAGGCTCGGGCGATGTGCAACGAATCAGCGCCCGTGTGTCGCTGCGCCAAGTGCGTCCGCGCGAGTTGGTGTCGTTGGGCCAAGCGTTGCAAAAGGCATTGCGCATTCAGCCGCTCATTCCTAACTCACCAAAAGAGGGGGACACGCAGCAGAGCGGTCTGCCGCCCACGCTTTTGGTACAAATCGCCCAAGACATGGTCGTGCCGCCCGAATGCGGCGCGCTGCTCGAACGCGCGTTGCTGCCCGAGCCCGCAGCCTTGGTGCGTGATGGGGGTGTCATCGGCGACGGCTACGACGCCGACCTGGACGAGCTACGCGCCATCCAAAACAACTGCGATGGCTTCTTGCTCGAACTCGAAGCCCGCGAACGCGCGCGTACCGGCATTGCCAATTTGCGCGTGCAGTTCAACAAGGTGCATGGCTTCTACATCGAAGTCACGCAAGGCCAGGTCGACAAAGTGCCAGCCGACTACACCCGTCGCCAAACCTTGAAGAACGCCGAGCGTTTCATCACCCCTGAGCTGAAAACCTTTGAAGACAAAGCCCTCAGCGCCCAAGAGCGCGCCCTGGCACGTGAGAAGTTTTTGTTTGAACAACTCCTCGACACCTTGCAACCCTTTGTGCCCGCCCTCACCCGCTTGGCGCAAGCCGTGGCCACGCTCGACGCGCTGTGCGCCTTGGCCGAGCGCTCACTCACACTAGGCTGGTGCGCGCCTGAGTTTGTGAAAACTCCGTGCATTGAAATTGAGCAAGGTCGCCACCCCGTGGTGGAAGCCCGCTTGGCCGAAACGCATGGTGTGGTGGCGGGCGGTGCGGCCAAAACCTTCATTGCCAACGACACACGCTTGGGCCACCTGCACCGCATGCAAATCATCACCGGCCCCAACATGGGCGGTAAGTCGACCTACATGCGCCAAGTGGCCCTCATCGTGTTGCTGGCCTGCATTGGCAGCCACGTGCCTGCCACGGCGTGCCGCTTGGGCCCGATTGACGCCATCCACACCCGCATTGGCGCGGCCGACGATTTGGCCAACGCGCAATCCACCTTCATGCTGGAGATGACCGAGGCCGCACAAATCTTGCACGCCGCCACGCCGCACAGCCTGGTGTTGATGGACGAGATTGGCCGCGGCACCTCCACCTTCGACGGCTTGGCCCTGGCCAGCGGCATTGCCACGCACTTGCATGACAAGACCCAAGCCTTCACCTTGTTTGCCACGCACTACTTTGAACTCACCGACTTCCCCGCCAAGCACCGCGCGGCCGTGAACGTGCATGTCAGTGCAGCCGAATCAGGCGCCAGCATTGTGTTCTTGCACGAAATTCAGCCTGGTCCCGCCAGCCGCAGCTACGGCATTCAAGTGGCCCGTTTAGCGGGCATGCCTGGTGCGGTACTCAGCCATGCCCGCCACGCGCTGGCCTCGCTCGAGGCAGGGGCGGATGCCTCGAAGGCACAAGTTGATCTGTTCGCGCCGCCGCCCCTGCAAGAAGAAATGGGCCCCAGCCCGCTGCAAGCCAAGCTGGCCGAGATCGACCCTGACAAACTCAGCCCACGCGATGCACTGGACGCCCTGTATCAACTGAAGAAACTTTTATGACCCACGGCGTCGTTATTTCACAGATCTCATTGGCATGACACAACCGCTCATTGTTTTCTCGCACGGCAACAGCTTTCCCGCTTGCACCTACCGCGTCATGTTGGACGCCCTTCGTACGCGTGGCTTTCGCGTAGAGGCCGTCGACAAATTTGGCCATGACCCGCGCTACCCCGTGACCGACAACTGGCCACACTTGGTGCAACAGCTGACCGACTTTGCAGCGCCTTTGGCTGCGCAAAACGGCCCCGTATTTTTGGTGGGCCATTCGCTGGGCGGCATCCTCAGCATGATGGTGGCGGCCAAGCACCCCGCGCTGGTTCGCGGCGTGGTGCTGCTGGACTCGCCCATGCTGGGCGGTTGGAAAGCCAAGCTGCTCAAGGTGGGCAAACGTGTGCCAGGCGCAGAAGCCTTTTCGCCCGCCGCCATCAGCCGCAAGCGCCGTACCACGTGGGCCAGCGAGGCCGAGGTGCTGGCGCACTTCCAAAGCAAAAAACTGTTCGCCAAATGGCACCCACAAGTGCTGCAAGACTACGTGACCTACGGCACGCAGGACGAACAAACCGCTCAAGGCACACGCCGTGTGCTGAGCTTTGACCGCGACGTGGAAAGCGCCATTTACAACGGCCTGCCCGACCACTTGGAAACCTATTTCAAACGCCACCCGCTCACATGCAAAGCCACCCTGATAGGCGGTTTGCAATCGCGTGAACTCAAACGAGTCGGCTTAGATTTCAGCCGCCGTGTGACGCAGGGCCGCGTGATGAAGATAGATGGCACGCATCTGTTTCCGATGGAGCACCCCTTGGTGGCGGCAGCGGCTGTGGAAACCGCGCTGCTGAACTTGATTGGTTAATTCGCGCGCTTCGGGAGGTTAAGCCGCCCAAGTCACCGTGCCAGTCCAAGCCGTGACCAACACCACCACGCCAAACACAATGCGATACCAAGCAAACGGCACAAAGCTGTGCGTGGCGATGTACCGCAGCAACCAACGCACACAAATCCAAGCGCTGATGAATGAGAACACCAAGCCCACGGCAAACACGGGCGCATCAGCCCAGCTGAGCAGCTCGCGCTCTTTGTAGAGGCTGTAAGCCCCCGCGCCAATCAGCGTGGGAATGGCCAAGTAAAACGAAAAATCGGTGGCCGCTTTGCGCGACAAGCCCAGCAACATGCCACCAATGATGGTGGCACCGCTGCGGCTGGTGCCAGGAATCATGGCCAGGCATTGCACCAAACCCACCTTCAACGCGTCGATGGCCGACATGGCCTCCACTGTTTCAATGCGTGCAGGCTCAACAGCGGCCTCTTCGTGACCCTCAGGCTTGGCACGACCCCAGCCTTCGGCCCACAAAATGATAAATCCGCCAATGATGAAGGTGCTGGCCACCACCGTGGGCGTGAACAAATGCGCCTTGATGAACTTGCCAAACAACAAGCCCAACACCACGGCGGGCAAAAAGGCAATCAACACATTCAAGGCAAAGCGACGCGCCTCGACCTGCGTGGGCAAAGCCACCACGGTGCTGGAAATTTTGTGCCAATACACAATGATCACGGCAAAGATCGCGCCGGTCTGAATGGCGATGTCAAACACCTTGGCCTTGTCGTCATCCATGCCCAGCAATGCGCCAGCCAAGATCAGGTGGCCGGTGGATGAAATAGGCAAAAACTCGGTCAACCCCTCCACCACGCCCATGACGGCGGCTTTGAGCAATAAAACGATATCCATACAACTCCTTAAACTCGCGCAATTATCGAGGGTGTGCCCGCCTAAAATATTTGGATGACGAAACCTGCCAACCCTGCGACAGAACAAGACCAAAAGCCCAGCAACTTTTTGCGCCAAATCATCGAAAACGATTTGGCCCAAGGCACTTACGCCAGCCGCCGCTGGGCAGGCAGCCCTGGAGACGCAGCGCATCACGCGGCAGGCGCACCAGACCCCGCCAAAATTCGCACACGCTTTCCGCCCGAACCCAACGGCTACTTGCATGTGGGCCACGCCAAAAGCATTTGCATCAACTTCGGTTTGGCGCGTGACTACGGTGGCGTGTGCCACCTGCGCTTTGACGACACCAACCCCGAAAAAGAAGACACCGAATACGTCAACTCCATCATCGACGCGGTGAAATGGCTGGGTTTCGACTGGAACGGCTCAGCAGATGCCGCGCCCTACCAAGCCAGCGACTACTTCGACTTCATGTACCGCGCCGCCGAGGCCTTGATTGAGGCTGGCCATGCCTATGTGGACGAACAAACACCAGAAGACATGCGCATCAACCGTGGCGACTTTTCAAAGCCTGGCGTGGACAGCCCCTTTCGCACGCGCACCGTGGCTGAGAACCTCGCGCGCTTTCGTGACATGCGCGACGGCAAGTTGGCCGACGGTGCCGCCGTGCTGCGTGCCAAGATTGACATGGCCTCGCCCAACATCAACCTGCGCGACCCGGCGATTTACCGCATTCGCCGCGCCACCCACCACAACACGGGCGACACCTGGTGCATCTACCCGATGTACACCTTTGCCCACCCCATCGAAGACGCGCTGGAGCAAATCACCCACAGCATTTGCACGCTGGAGTTTGAAGACCAACGCCCGTTTTATGACTGGCTGATGGAGCGCCTGTGCGAATGTGGCCTGCTGGCTGCGCCGAGCCCAAAGCAATATGAGTTCTCGCGCCTCAACCTCACCTACGTCATCACCAGCAAACGCAAGCTCGCCCAGCTCGTGAATGAGAAAAAAGTCAGCGGCTGGGACGACCCGCGCCTGCCCACCATCGTTGG
>JAIXRH010000054.1 GCA_027485285.1 Comamonadaceae bacterium
GCGTTGGCTTGTCATTGGCGACAAATTGATAGCTCTTGCCATCGGGGGACAACATGAACTTGGCGTCGTAGGCCACATCCACATAGCCTGCAGGCACCAGCATTTCGCTCAGCCCCGCGTTGGGGCCAAAGAAATGTTCGTAGCGCAAACGGTCAATCAGTCCGGGCTCGTCGGCCCCGCCAATCACCCCTGGCGGGAGCGGTGTGTGCAGGCGAACCAAGGCATCGAGTTTGTTTTCATAGATCACCATCATGTCCACCCGGCGAAGCAGCTCGCGCAACATGATGCGCTCGTCAACCCCTTGGCGGCCGCCAAGCGGGTTGCGCGGGTCCCGCACATCTTCCCAGTTTTTGAAGGCGGCACGGTGATCGTCTCCCCAAAACGCCGAGCGCTGGTTCAGCGTGGACCAGTCATGGAGAGTTTCCGTCATGCCGTGTGCCGCCCAGTCGTCGGCGCGGCGGCTGAGGTACTGGCTGATGTGAAACCTGAATGTGTTTGCCAGTATTTGCTGCTGCACCGTTGAGATGTCGAGATTTGAGGGCGGCTTGATGCGCAAGTCAGCCAAGGCCACCAGGTAGTCGATGGGCCGCATGGTTCCTTGACCATGAAAAATGCCAGGCGCAAATTCGGTGCGCTCAATAACATTTGCAAAGTCAGCAAAAACGGGACTGCCATCTGGGTTGAGCCTGAACAGTAACTCGGGCATAAACACAGGCACTAATTTGGCCAGTGCGATGCGGTAGTCCACCGTCATGCGCTCACAGCGGGGGTCAGGCGCCCACAGGGGGTCAGAGGACTCGACCAAGGTGGCTTGCAAGTGGTCACCTAAAACGGTTTGAATCTCATGCGCTGCAGCTTGCGTGATGGGTTGTGCTGCCTTGCTGCCCGCGGTCAACATGGATTCGCGAACAACGCCCAAACGCAGACCGCGCAGATCCCCCCTTTGGACGCTGCGTGGGATATGTTGGCTGTAGTTGTCGAGCACGCTGGAACGCGGGACCGTGGTGTAGGGGTCGCGTGGGTCGTAGTAACCGTTTTCGGGATCTTTCAGCGCGTCCAATACTTTGGCGCAGTCGGTGAGTGTGCGACACAAGATACCCGTTCGATCGCAATAAATATCTGCACCGATGGCACCGCCATCAAACCCGAGCATGGCTTTGTGCGGCAAGATCAATGCGACGGCATTGTGATTGGCTGGGCCCCGTGTGGACATCCGAGTTTCCTCGCCAAGACTGGCCATCACTAAATTGGCGCTCACCGACACACCCGAGCCTGAGCTTGAGCCCAAGGAGGCCGAGCGCGTGGTGTCATAGGGATTCACTGGCGTGCCCGCCCAAGTGCTCCGCTGATAGCCCAGCAAAGAGGGAAAAACGGCATTCGGTTGGTGCTTGCCACCAGGGTCACCAGCGCGGCCGTTGTATTCGGTCATCAATGCTTTGGCAAAGATGATGGCCCCTTTTTTGCGGAGCTGCGCCACCAAAATATGGTCGCGCGCTGGGAAATCGATGTCATAGCGTGCATCGGCACCGCCGGTGGTTCGCATGTCTTTGGTGTCAAAGGCATCCTTGAACGAAAAGACCACGCCGTAGAGCGGCATCGCCTCTAGGTCTGGTTTGTCACCCCATTGGGCATCCAGTGCTGCCGCTTGCTCTAGGGCGTCGGGGTAATGTCTGAAGATCTCGCAAGCTGGGGGCGCACCGGGCGGCAAGGGGCCCAGGCTGGGGTGACGGTCATAGTCGCCTTGGCAGGTGACGGAGCGCTCTCCGCGAATGTTCAAGGTGGACAGCGCGTTCAGTTGCCCAGCTTCGGCGATGCCTTGCACCATGCCAAATTGCTGCTGAACCTCAGGGTCAGAGGCGGTGTTGGCCATGCGGCCAAAGTCGAGCGGTGGACCTAGGTAGCGGTCGAGGTCCGGCAGAAACGAATTGGCCGCCACTGTTTCGCGCGGAAAGCTTAAGGGCTGGCCTGCGCGGACAGCTCCGGGGGGCTGATGCGCCAGTGCCTCCCCCCGAGCCGTGACCAATTGGGTGGCTACACCGTTGTACCGGCGGCAACGGTCGATGTAACGCTGCACGACCTCCACGCAAGTCACCTGACCCGCTTGGAGCGCACTTTGCAACTGATCAATCGTGGCTTCTTCGAGGGTGAATTGCGGGTTTGCCATGCCGCCGCTCCTTCAGGCTTTACGAGCTGCTTGTGTGGACAGCGCCAAGGCGAGTAAGTTGCTGGCCATCGAACGAACGGCAGGTCCTGTCTCGGGGGCGTAATTGAGATACTCCTTCACAGCCATGACTGACATCAGGTCACGGCTGGTCAACGTGGTCAGGAGACGCTGCACTTCCGCGTCGAGCTGACCGACAGGAACCACCGAGTTCACCAACCCTAATTCACGGGCGCGGTGGGCATCTAATTTGTCGAGGGAGTAGGCCATCCAGGCGGTGCCTTTTTTGCCGATACGGTCCAAGATGGCCGAGATGGCCAGCGTGGGTGGCAAGTTGTATTCCATTTCGGGCAGTTGAAAGCGCGCACTTTCGTCAGCAATCGTCATGTCGCAAACACCGGCAATCGCACAACCTAGGCCAAGCACATCGCCTTGCACGGCGGCGATCACGGGAATCCTTGAGAAACGGATCGCATCGTAGAGCCCCATGATGGGCGATAACAAGTTGTCACGCAGCGCCATGGGGGTTGCATGTGGGCCGGCCGTGGCTGGATCGCGACCGCGGCAAAAGTTGGGGCCTGCACCACGGATCACCACGCAATGTGCATGATCTGCCGCGGCGTTGATGTGTCGGGTCATCTCGTGAATCATGGGCAAGTCAAACATATTGCCTGCGTGTTCACGCGTCAGTGTCAAGGTGACGACAGAGGTTTGAACATCTGCTTGGATATCTTGGGTCATGGTGATCTGGCTACCTGATGAAATGGAGGGTATGAATAGGTTCGAAATTTGCCTGAACGGCATCAAATCTTTGCATGAAAATTTGATGCTCGGGCGGGTGTTATCCCGAATGAAGTGGGCATTCATCATCAGCGATCATTTGACAAACTATCTTTGAACAAACTATGACTGCTCAAGCATTCAAATTCTCCAGTGCCCAGTCGGGCGACCATGACGAACTCAGTGACTTGGTTCAAGGCAAGGGTTGCTACACCAGTGACGTATCCCTGCCCGGACAGTTACATGCCTGCTTTGTGCGCAGCCCGCATGCCCATGCGGAAATCGCCTCGATCAATGCGGATGCCGCGCGTGCCATGCCCGGTGTCCGCCTGGTGATGACAGGCGCTGATGTTGCTGCGGCTGGTCTGGGTTGCATCATGCCCTTGGTGGTCATGAAGGGATCCAACGGACACAACCTGCATTGCTCCGGCATTCCCATCTTGGCGACCGACCGAGTCCGTCACCTGGGTGAGCCTGTCGCCTTGGTGGCAGCTGAGACCTTAGAGCAAGCCTTGAATGCTGCCGAGGCGGTTGAGATAGATTACGTCAGCCTTCCCTGTGTCATCGACTTACAGCAAGCGATCAATCCCGAATCGCCGCTAGTGCATCCGGCGGTGTCGGGTAATGTGGCGATGGATTGGTCCCAAGGTGACAGCCCTGAGCTGGATCGCGCTTTTGCTGAGGCGCACCATGTCCAAGTACTTGAATTGACCGATCCACCGCTGACGGGGTCGCCGATGGAGCCGCGTGCGGCGCTCGCCAGCTACGACAGTCAGGCTGACCATTACACGCTGGTGGCCGGCACCCAAGGGGTCAAAACCATTCACAACGTGCTGACGAAGCAGGTTTTCAATTTGGCGCCTGAGAAGTTGAGGGTCCTCACGCCCCATGTGGGCGGCGGCTTCGGTTTGAAGTCCCAAACTTACCCAGAATACGCAGCATTGCTGTTGGCCAGCCGATTGGCGGGTGCGCCCATCAAGTGGACCGCCACGCGACTGGAATGTTTTCTCACAGACACGCATGGCCGCAACACCCACTTGCGGGGGCAGATGGCGTTTGACCGCGAGGGCCGTATCACGGGGCTGAAAGCTGACGTGTTGTGTGGCATCGGCGCTTACACCTCCGGCTACATCGCGGTGGTGAGCACCATGAACATCTATAACTGTCTGTCAAGCGTTTACCAAATGCCTCGCCTGTCTTTACGCTCGCGATTGGTTCACACGCATGTCATGTCTGGTGGACCCTATCGGGGCGCGGGTCGTCCGGAGGCCATTTATTTGGTCGAGCGTTTACTTGACGAAGCTGCGCATGCAATGGGCATGCCCCGCGAGACCTTGCGTCGCCGCAATTTGGTGCCTGTTTCTGCGATGCCTTACAAGGCAGCCAATGGTTTGACCTACGACAGCGGGGAATTTGAAGCAATCCTAGACAAGGCCTTGTCGCTGTCTGATTGGGAAGGTTTTGAATCCCGCCGAACGGCTGCCTTGGCGCGCGGCCGCTTGCGTGGCATTGGCGTGTGCTCGTTCTTGGAGGTTGCAGGCGGGATTCTTGAAGAGCCCGCTGACATCCGTTTCACCGAGGATGGGCGCGTGGCGCTGCACTTGGGTGCGCAAGGCATGGGGCAGGGGGTTCACGCCATTTACACCCGGCTGCTCGCTGATAAATTAGGTGTGCCGCTTTCATCGGTCGTGCTGGTGACGGGGGACAGCGATCAAGTGCCAGGCATCGTCTCGACGGTGGCCTCTCGTACCACCATGATGGCTGGGACGGCGACCACCCTGGCCTGTGAAGAGGCCATCCGGCGCGGCCGTCACTTTGCAGCCCACCATTTGGAGGCGAGCGTTGAAGACATCTCGTTTGCAGCTGGGCAGTTCACAATCGTGGGTACCGATCGGTCCATCGGTCTGTTTGACGTCGCCAAGGCGCTGCGTCATGCCACTGACTTGCCTGAGGGCATGCCAAAAACGCTGGACAACCTCACGGTGTTTAAAGCCAGCTCGGTTAACTTTCCCAACGGTTGCCATGTCAGCGAGGTCGAGGTAGACCCTGCCACAGGCAGTGTTGAATTCATCCAGCACACCGCCGTGGATGATGTGGGCGTCATGCTCAACCCAACTTTGGTGGAAGGGCAAATCATGGGAGGGGTCGTCCAGGCTTTGGGGCAAGTGATGGGTGAAATGCTCCATTACGACGACTATGGGCAGCTACTGACGGGCAGCTACATGGACTACCCCATGCCGCGCGCTGACCAGATTCCTCGCATGGTGTTGGCACACCACGAAGTACCTTGTACAACCCATCCACTGGGTGTGAAAGGTGCTGGTGAGTCAGGCGTCGCTGGTGCTTGGCCTGCGGCCGTGAGTGCTTTATTAGATGCTTTGCGGCCAGCCGGTGTCGCGCACATGGATTTGCCGTTCACGGCCAACAGGATTTGGAGCGCGCTGCAGTCCAAGGCATAAAAAAGGGCGGCCTTGTAGGCCGCCCTTCACGTGACAAAAACCGTTTCTTATTTCTTGACTGCAGCAGCCTCGAGCTTTTTGCGAGAGTCTGCGTAATAGGCCACCACTTTGCGGACGTTGGTTGCGCCTTCACCCTCCAGCTTTTTGAAGTAGACCTCATTGGCAGCAGCGCCCGCTTGCGCGATTCTTTGCTCGTCAGCAGGTGTGGAATAAGCGAAAGTGATCTTGTTGTTGTCTGCCCACTTTTTCTTGATTTGCTCTTCAGCTTTCATCAGTTCTGTGGCGTAGCGAACGCCATATTCGTTGCGCAGATCAACCAGCATTTTTTGGGTCGCTGGAGGTAATGAGCGGAACTTCTTGCCTGACATGAAGAAGGCCGAGCCCACGACACCCCCGTTGCCCTTGATACCGGGCGGGTTCATCATGTGAACGTTCTTGATCACTTCATTCAACTTGAACACATCGGACAACAAGAACACCAGCTCGCCCATGGCGTCAATGGTGCCGCGGTCCATGGCAGGGTACATGTCTGGGAACACCATGAAGACGGGGTTCCAGCCCAAACCTTTGTAAAACTCGGTGCGTGCACCGCCGTAGGTGCGCAGTGTTTTACCTTTCAGAACATCCATGTTTGTCAACGGTGTCTTGGTTCCCACGGGCGCCAAGCCGCTGATGTGCGACATCATGGGCACGATGTCATTTTTTGCCAACTCGGCCTTGAGGTCGGGTTGGTTGTCCATCGCGTCGAGGGCGGCTTTGACGGCCGCCACATAGTCTTCGCCATAGTTGAACATGTGGTCCAGCGCCATGTAGTTGGGCAGTTGCGCGGGGTGGTAAGAACTGCTGATCCAAGCCATGTCAGCCACGCCTGACTGAATGCCAGGCAGTGCGTCGCCCCACTTCACCAGCGAGTCAGACCAGAAAAACTGAACTTTGATTTTTCCTTCAGAGCGCTTCTCAACTTCGCTGCCCCACCATTTGTGAAGGCCACCAAACCAGGATCTTTCGCCGGTGGGAACGGCTACTTTCCAAGTTTGCTGTTGAAGATCTTGAGCCGTGGCGTTAAAAGCGAAGGAAGATACCGCAAGGGCTACTGCCGCAAATTTCAAAATCGAACGTCGCATGAAAACTCCTAAGTTGAGGGATGAAACAGGGAAGGGAAAATTAACCGATACCGGGGTCGTCAGCCTTGGGCATCGCGCTGATACCTGCGTAGGTCTCGCGACCAGACGCCAAGAAAAATGCTTTGATGGCATTGAAGACCAACTGCACAGCCATCAAGGTGATGCCTGATGCAAACAACAATTTAAAGGGCCACAGCGGAAACCGCAGCACACCCATTCGGTACTCGAACACTTGAGCCGAGGCGACGGCGATAGACCACGCCGACAAGGACAGGAAAATGAAAGCTATGGCGGCCAAAACGTTGCCAACACCTTCAATGAACAAGCAGGTACGCGGGCTGAGCTTGTCAGTGGCAAATGTGACGTTGACGTGTCCACCTTCCAGAGCGACCAGGGCTACACCAAAATAAACCGAGATCACCAGCAAGGCTTCAACCAGCTCGACCGTGACCGGAAAAGGCATGGACAGTTTTCGCCCCACCACGTTGATGCAGATCACGACAGTCATGATGACCAGCGGAAAGGCGATGAGGTAGGGGATGAATCGCCGGTAAAAGCTCTCGTAGCTTTCGATAATTTTTTCCATGGGGTGCCTTTTGATGTGTTGTTGAGCGAGGTTTAGCGCATGGACTTCATCAGTTCTGGAAGCCAGAGGCTGATTTGCGGAAAGGCGATAAACAAGCCCACGGTGGCGAGCATCAAGACAACGAAAGGCAAACAACCGGCGAAGATGTCGCTGAGTTCGTAACCATCGCCCAAGGCGCCCTTCATGACGAAGCAGTTCAGCCCCAGAGGCGGTGTGATGGTGCCAATCGACATCATCACCACCACCACCACGCCAAACCACACCAAGCTCATGTTGTAGTCGAGCATCAGCGGGGCCAAGATGGGCATGGTGAGCACCATCATGGACACCGCATCGAGGAAGCAGCCCAAAAACAAATAGAGAACCACAATGCCGGCCATCAGGACGTAGAAGCTCAGGTTCAAGCTTTTGATCCAATCAGTCATCGAGGACACGACGCCTGTGGTCGACAAAAAGGTCGAGAAGATGTAGCCCGAACCGAGCAACAAAAAGATCATGGCACTGACTTTGGCACTGTCAATGAATGAGTACTTGACGCGTTCCCAGGTGAGGTTGCCGCGGATGTAGACCAGCAGCAACGCGCCAACGACGCCCACCGCAGCGGCTTCATCGGGTGTCGCAAAGCCGGTGTAGATGGCGCCCAACACCGACACAAACAAGGCCGCAGCGGCCCAGAGGCTCTTCAGGGTGGACAGCTTGGCTTTCCAAGAAGTGTCAAGGTTGATGTCGGTTGGCGCGGTCTCAGGATAAATCTTGCAATACAGCATGACTCCGGTCGCCATGAAAATGGCGGTCACGATGCCCGGCACAACGCCTGCAATCAGTAACTGACCCACCGAGGTTTCCGTGATGATGCCAAAGAACACCATCAGAATACTGGGCGGAATCAGCACATCCAGGCAAGCGGCTGAGGCCACCACACCCAAGGCTAATTTTTTAC
Source organism: Comamonadaceae bacterium (assembly GCA_027485285.1). Lineage (GTDB taxonomy): Bacteria > Pseudomonadota > Gammaproteobacteria > Burkholderiales > Burkholderiaceae_C > Limnohabitans. The sequence continues at coordinate 8,051 of JAIXRH010000054.1, forward strand.
TGTAGTTGGCTCGAACCATTTCAGGCACGGCAATTTTCGAAAACACCGCCACTGACGACAGGCTCGATCCCGAGCAAGCCCCAAAGATGGCCGATGAATAAACCGTCGCGACCCCCAGTCCGCCAGGCACCCGACCAAACCAAGCTTTGGCGGCGTCATAAGCGTCTTTGCCCAGATCGGCATAAAAGGCCAATGTCCCCATCAGAATAAACAAGGGCAATGCAGCCAGCGTGAAATTGGAGGTGTAGGTGAACATCCCCGTAGGAATAAATTTAAAAGCAGTATCAATCGGATAGACGATGAGCATGCCGCTCAGGCCCACGATGCTCATGGCATAAGCGATGGGCACTCGCAACAAGCTCAGCGCAAGAAAGACGACGAACCCAAGAATTCCAATGGTCAGTTGGTCCATGTGCATACCCCTTATTAGTGTGTTGTGGTGGGAGTCGGGGCGCCAACTTGACGCGAAGGCATTGATTCAGAAAAGGCGGGGTGTTCCATCAGTGCTTGGTGAATGGCCGTGACGCGCGGCAGATCCACCAATTCGCAACCAAAAAATCCTGCGCCGATGACTTGTGAGGCCAGGCACAAATCAGCCACAGTGATCTGATCGCCGTGGCTGTAGCGTCCCGCTCGGGGGTCTTGTGTCAAGGCGCGCTCAAAGCTTTGTAAGGCTTGTAGGGTCCAGTGTTGCAGCCATTGGTTGCGAGCCGCCTCGTCGAGCTTCAAGGTGTTTTGCAAGTAATTCCTCACGCGAGGGACAACCAAGGGATGGCCGTCACTGGCACACAGGTGTGCAAGCGCCAAAACTCGGGCGCGGTCGGCAGGTTGTGTCGGCATCAGCGAGGGGTTCGGGTGCGCGTGGTCCAAATAGTCAAGGATCGCCATCGACTGAAAGAGGGGCTGCGCCACACCTTCCAAGATCAGCGCTGGCACCGCCCCCTGAGGGTTGATCTTCAAATAGGCGGGGTCATGCTGGTCACCCGCCAAGAGGTTCACTGGAATTTCTTCGTAATCAAGGCCTTTGAGCTTGAGCGCAACACGCACTCTGTAAGCAGCGAGTGATCGCCAGAAACCGTAAAACTTGATCGACATCGTTTTAGCCTTTTTTAGATGCAGGAATGACGGGCAACAAAATGTACGGTGCCTTTTTCGCACTGATGTGCAAGGTGTTGACGCCATCAAACACACGCGCCGGCCTGTCTTTTTTGTCGGTGTGTGTGAAAGGACCGCAACCCGTCATGGGGTACTTCATGTTGGACAACACGCCAGCTGGACCAGGGTACTCGTAGTCTTTTCCACGCAAAGTCAGCGCCAAGCGATAGCCTGCGGGCACCACGATGCTGGTTGGGATGATTTCGACATCAAGCTCTACCACTTGGTTTGGCTTGAGTGGCTGCTTTTCGTCGTGCGTGTGATAGGGCCGATAGGGCTTGGTCAGCGCGAGGTCGAGTTTGCGGTGCGAAGCACGCAGCCAGCCTTGACCAATCGGTGTGTGCGGGTCCAGGGCGCCGTGGAACACGACCTCCTTCATATCTGGCGTGAAAACGCGCAGCACGGCAAACACATCTGCGTCGGTGGTGCTGGATGATAAGAAGAGCTTGATAGCGCTTGGGCCGGTGATCTCCATGGGCTCTTGCTGCGGTGGCAACATGAAGGTGACACCCTCGGAAAAACCTTGGTAACTGACTTTTCCTGAGCGAGCAGGCGGCTGTGTGGACAAGGTCGCCGCATCGGGCTGCAAATAAAGCTTGGTCCAGCGCGTACGCTTCAGGGGCCACTCTTGCTCTTGGCGCAACTCGAACTTTTCGCCCGGGTGACGCACGTTGAGTTGCACTTTGGGTTGGCGGTCCCAGCCATTCTTTTTGCCATGCAGGAAGTGGTCGAAAAACTTGAGTTGCAGTTTGCGACCGTAGTCTGTGTAGAAGTGGGTCCAGTGCTCAATGCCGTGCACCTCAAGCCACTTATTTTTTGAGGCCGCGCGGGTGAAGCCTTCAAAGTTGCCTCGTGGGTGCAGGCCTTGTCCGCCCCAGTTGGCCGCAGAAAAAACGGGCACAGTGACTTTAGACCAATCGGGCATGCGTGCACGCCAGTATTTGTCGTCCATGGTGTGTTTCAAGGCAGCCGCAGCAAAGTCTTCGCGGTTGCGCAGCAACTCTTCGTCGCTGAGCTCGATGTCGCCACAGACCGGCCGCCCGGTGACACGGCTGACGGGGCCGCGTTTGGCCAGACCATGCTGCACGGTTCGAACCTGCATGTCGTACCAGTTCTTGATGAAGTCACACAAGATGCCGCCATGGTGGCTCAGGTCACGGTACATGTCTGCTGCACCTTCCCAAGTACAAATGGCGGCCAGATGGGGCGGCTGCAGTGCGGCGGTCTGCCACTGGTTCATGGCGTAGTAGGAAATACCGTTCAAGCCGACCTTGCCATTCGACCAGTCCTGAACACCAGCCCATTCGATGCAATCGTAAAAGTCCACAGCCTCTTGAGGGCTCCACAGTTGCATGTAGCCGGGTGACATGCCAGCACCGCGCGAATCCACCCGAATGCACACATAGTCGTGGGGAACCCATTTTTCTGGGTCAACGACTTCCCAGTTTTGGTATTTGTTGGAAGACCCGTGCGTGACATCTGGATGATCCTTTGCCATCATGTCCCAACAAGTTTTGTAGCCGTCCTGAAAAGCGAGACCCTTGCCATAGGGACCGTAGGTCATGATGACCGGATAGCGTCCGGGTTTGTTGGGCCGAAAGACGTCGGCTTTTAGTACAAGTCCATCGCGAACAGGGATTGAAACATCGAACTCAATTCTCATGCCGTCTTTGACCAAGCTTTGGGTTTTTGCCATCACAGTCTTTCCAGTTTTTTGGTGATCAACTGACCAGCATAGTAATGTTCCAAAGCGAAGCGTCATTGAGGACAAACCCGAATGTGATCGTTTGATCAATGCGCGATCAGTTGCGTTTTAGGTGGTAATCTCGTCTCGGAATAATTTTCAATTTTTATTTTTTGGAGCGCGTAGGGCTATGGAAACCTTGATCGAAGAAAAAAACGGCATGCACATTGAGTGGGATGTGCCGATTCGTTTGAGCGACGGCGTGACTTTGCGTGCTGATATTTTTCGCCCGCCCGGATCAGGTCTCTACCCGGCGATCTTGACGTATGGACCTTATGCAAAAGGCTTGCCGTTTCAGGTGGGCTACAAGACTGCATGGACGCGCATGATCGCGGCCTACCCTGAGGTGGCTGAAGGTACTACCAACAGCTATCAAAGTTGGGAGTTGGTCGATCCTGAAAAATGGGTGCCCGACGGCTATGTTTGCGTGCGTATTGACTCCCGCGGTGCGGGTCAATCTGAGGGGTTTCTTGATGTCTGGTCTGCCCTCGAGGCGCAAGACCAATATGAATGCATAGAGTGGACTGCCAAGCAGCCATGGTGCAGTGGCAAAGTGGGGCTTAACGGCATCTCTTACTACGCCATGAATCAGTGGCAGACTGCCGCGCTCCAGCCTCCTCATTTAACAGCCATGTGCGCTTGGGAAGGCGCGTCCGACTATTACCGAGAGCTGTGCCGTCACGGCGGCATCTTGAGCGACTTTCTGGGCGGCTGGTATCTGCGGCAAGTCAAGTCTGTGCAATACGGGGTTGGCGAGCGCGCAGAAAAAAATCCCAACAACGGCCGCTCGGTTGCCGGTGACATCACCCTGAGTGACGAAGAGCTGGCGCGTAACCGAGCTGAGACCCACCTCGACGCACAAAACCACGAGTGGTTGGATGACTTTTACAAAGCGCGAATCCCTGACTACAGCAAGATCAAAACGCCTTTTCTTTCCGCTGGAAACTGGGGCGGCATTGGCTTGCACCCCAGGGGCAACTTTGAGGGGTTCTTGCAGTCGGCGTCTGATCAAAAATGGTTGGAGGTGCACGGCGACACGCACTTTTCTCACTTTTATTCCGGCTACGGCATCGCGCTTCAAAAGAAATTTTTTGGGCATTTCCTCAAGGGCGAAGATACCGGCTGGGACCAGATGGCCAAGGTCCAATTGAACATTCGTCATCCTGGCGAGCACTTTGTGTTGCGTCAAGAAAACGAATGGCCTTTGGCGCGAACGCAGTGGACACGTTTTTACTTGCAAACAGACGGCAAGACTTTGGGGACCGAAAAGCCTCAAGGCACACACGCCATGGCCTATCACACGCAGTCTGACGGTTTGAGCTTTTCTACCGGCCCACTGCAGCAGCCCGTTGAGATCACGGGGCCTGCCGCTGCGCGATTGCGTATTTCGTCAGACACGGCAGACGCCGATGTCTTTTTGGCGCTGCGTGTGTTTGACACCGAAGGCAAAGAGGTGTCATTCATTGGGTCGAACGATCCGCGAACACCGGTGGCCCTCGGATGGCTGAGGGCTTCGCATCGCAAGACCGATCCAGAGCGTTCGCTGCCTTACCGTCCTTGGCATACGCATGATGAAAAGCAGCCCTTGACGCCTGGTCAGCCCGTCGACCTGGATGTTGAAATCTGGCCCACCAGCATCGTGATCCCTGCTGGTTATTCACTGGTGTTCAATTTGCGGGGCAAAGATTACCGGTATGACGACATTGGCGTGATCTTGCCTTTTGACACCCAGCCGATGTTCGGCGTGGGACCTTTCACGCACGAAAACCCAGTTGACCGGCCGCCGGCAATCTTTCACACCGTCAACCAATTGCATTGGGGACCGGACGAACAGCCCTATGTGTTGCTACCGATCATTCCCAATCGCTGATCACCATTCATTAACGAAGACTCCGGAGATTCCCCATGATTTTTACCTGCGCTGCCACCTGTAAACACCCCTACCACAACCACGGTAAAGAGGCCAAGGGTGCCGCTGGCATGTTCACATCGCTCGCCACTAAAAAGTTGGCCAAGCGAAAAGATGGACACCTGAATGTGGACGTGCATTGCCATTACTTCAACCCCGTCGTGGGTCAAAAGGCATCTGTTATCAAACCCCTTGAACAAGAAGTCGGTCATATTTTTGCCAATCAGATCACGCGCGAAACCAACGGAAAGCAGATGCGTGAGCGTGCTTCTATGCTGTCTGATGTGTCAGTGCGCATTCAGGACATGGACCGCATGGGCGTGGATATCCAAGCCGTTTCGCCGGCACCGTTTCAGTACTACTATTTCGCTGAGGCAAAATTTGGCGCTGAATTGGCGCGGGATGTGAACGAGGGTATGGCTCAGCTGGTGGCAAGCCACCCTGACCGTTTGATCGGCTTGGGCACGGTCCCTTTGCAAAATGCTGACTTGGCTGTTAAAGAGTTGGAGTACGCCGTTAATAAGCTAGGGCTGCGCGGCATCGAGATCAATACCCATGTCAACGGCAAGAACCTAACTGACCCTGAGCTCAAGCTGGAAAAATTCTTTCGCCGCGTGAGCGAATTGGGCGTTCCATTGTTCATTCATCCCAATGGCTTCACAGAAGCCAGCCGACTGGAGAACCACTACTTCAACAACGTGATTGGCAATCCTTTGGACACCACCATTGCGGTGAGCCATTTGATTTTTGATGGTGTGATGGAGCGCAACCCCAAATTGAAGGTCTTGCTGGCGCATGCGGGCGGCTACCTGGCTCATTACTGGGCCAGGATGGATCATGTCCATGGCGCACGGCCTGATGCACGGACTGTCATCAAGCGCAGGCCTTCCAGTTATCTTGAGAAGTTCTACTTCGACACCATTACCTTTGACCCGGGCATGCTGCGCAACCTGATTGAGCGGTTTGGTCCTGATCATGTGATGCTCGGAACTGACTACCCCTATGACATGGCCGAAGTTGATCCGCTGGGATTGGTGGCGGCGGTGAAGAAGTTGAACAAAGAAGACCGCGACTTGATCACCGGCGGCAACGCCGCCAAGTTGTTCAAGATCAAGAAGCCAAAAGCTATCCGATAACAAGCAATGGATATGGTTTGAAAAGAAGGAGTCATCGCATGGAGCAAAAACATCTGGGGAAAATTGGGCCCATGGTGTCAAGGCAGGGTCTTGGTTGCATGGGCATGTCTATCCTTTATGGGCAACCAGACGATGCCGCTTCGCTCTCAACCTTGCACAGAGCCTTGGATCTTGGCGTCAACATGATCGTCACATCCGACGCCTATGGAAATGGCCTCAATGAGACTTTGGTGGGCAAGGCTTTGGCTGGGCGGCGCGAAGAAGCGGTTGTTTGTACAAAGTTTGGAAACCTGGCACTGGCAGGGGGCGGAGACACCGGTTTTACGGGCGGCCACCCGAGTCATGTCGCGATTGCTTGTGATCGATCACTCAAACGACTCGGTGTCGATGTGATCGACCTCTATGCACTTCACCGCGTTGATCCAACGGTTCCGATTGAAGATACCGTGGGCGCTATGAAGCGTCTGGTTGAGCAAGGCAAGGTCAGGTTCTTGGGCCTGTCCGAGGCGGGCTCTGACACGATCTTGCGTGCGCACAAAGTTCACCCCATCACTTCTTTAGAAACTGAATATTCCCTTTGGAGTCGTGATGTCGAGGACGGCATATTGGCGACCTGTCGAACGCTAGGCATTGCGTTGATGGCCTATTCACCCTTGGGGCGTGGGTTCCTCACTGGGTCCATCATGTCGACCGAGGCGCTGGGTGAAAAAGACGGTCGTCGAAACCTTCCTCGTTTCAAATCTGAGAATATGGCCAAGAACGTCGAGTTGCTCGAGAAAATGAGCCACATTGCAGTCTCAAAGGGCGTGACCACCGCTCAACTTGCACTGGCCTGGGTGCATGCTCAGGGCGCGGATATCTTTCCGATTCCAGGCACCAAGAAAGTCAACTACCTAGAGCAAAATCTGGCCGCCGCTGAGCTTCAACTTAGCCGTGAGGAGCTTGACGCTTTGAACCAACTGTTCTCCAAGGGGGTTGCTTCAGGTGGACGTTATCCAGATCCTGCATTGAAGGGCTTGGGCATTTAAATCTTTGCTAATTAGAGAGAGCTTGGGGTCAGTGCGGCTTGGGCTAGCGTAGGCCAACCGATTGAGCGCACTAGGTAGATCACACTTGAATCTTTCCAGCTGGGGAAATTACCAAGTGAAGGCGTTGGGCTGTCATGATCAACTCGCTGCATCTACATCTAGAGGAGTGAAGCATGCAGGTTCAAATGCAGGTCAATGGAAAAAGTGTCAATATTGAGGCGCCCGAGAACACTTTGCTGGTTCAAGCACTACGAGATCACCTCAAACTCACAGGCACACATGTGGGTTGCGATACCGCTCAATGCGGCGCATGTACTGTTCACGTGAATGGGCGTGCTGTGAAGTCTTGCAATATGCTTTTGGCGCAAGCACAAGGCTCAGAAGTCACCACCATTGAAGGTATGGCGCAAGCCGACGGCACGATGCACCCCATGCAAGCTTCGTTCAAAGAGTGTCACGGCCTTCAATGCGGGTTTTGTACACCTGGGATGGTCATGAGTGCAGTCGACATTTGTAACAATTATCCGAACGCCAGCGCGACTGAAATTCGGGAGTTGCTTGAAGGCAATTTATGCCGTTGCACAGGCTATCAAAACATCGTCAAGGCTGTGCAGCATGGCGCTGCAGCCATGAAAGCTTGAGGAGTTCATCATGGGTGCATCTGATTTTTCTAAACTTCCTCACATTGGCGAAGCTTTACGCCGCAAAGAAGACTATCGCTTCCTGACGGGTGCTGGCAACTACACAGACGACATTCGCATGGAGAACATGACGCACGCTGTGTTTGTGCGGTCTCCTCACGCGCACGCCCACATCAAGCGAATTGACAAGACTGCAGCCCTGGCTGCGCCCGGTGTGGTGGCCATTTTGGATGGCGCTGATGTGGTTGACGCCAAGATCAACGGCCTGCCTTGTGGCTGGTTGATCACCGACACCAGCGGCCAGCCCATGAAAGAACCGCCTCATCCCATTTTGGCCAACGGCAAAGTTCGTTATGTCGGCGACCATGTGGCCATGGTGGTGGCTGAAACCTTGGAGCAAGCCAAAAATGCCGCCGAATTGGTAGAGGTTGATTACGACGTTTTGTCCGCTGTGGTGGATGTTCGCGAAGCCCGAAATGCCACAGCCTTGCACGCCGAGGCACCTGACAACCATTGCTATAAATGGGCCATTGGTGAGAAAGCCGCTGTCGATGCGGCCTTTGCTGGTGCGGCCCATGTGACCAAGCTTGACTTAATCAACAATCGTTTGGCGCCTAACCCCATGGAGCCAAGAGCCGCGATTGGCAGCTACAACCGCGCCAGCGATGAGTACACGCTGTACGTGTCGAACCAAAACCCCCACGTTGAACGTCTGCTGATGACCGCGTTTGTACTGGGCTTGCCCGAGCACAAAGTGCGCGTGATTGCCCCTGACGTAGGCGGCGGTTTTGGCGCAAAAATTTATCTCTACGCCGAAGATGTCTGCCTGACTTGGGCCTCCAAGAAACTCAACCGCAACATCAAATGGAACTGCGATCGTTCCGAGGCCTTCTTGAGCGATGCGCACGGCCGTGACCACGCGAGCCATGCCGAGTTAGCTTTGGACAAAGACGGTAAATTTTTGGCCTTGCGGGTCCACACCCATGCCAACTTGGGGGCCTACTTATCCACTTTCTCTACAGCGGTTCCCACCATTCTTTACGCCACCTTGCTGGCTGGCCAATATGCAACGCCCTTGGTGTACGTGGAGGTTGATGCCTGGTTTACCAACACAGCGCCAGTCGATGCATACCGCGGTGCGGGGCGGCCTGAGGCCACCTACTTGCTTGAGCGCATTGTTTCGCGTGCGGCTTTTGAATTGGGCATGAGTCAAGATGCGATTCGCAGTAAAAACTTCATCACGCAATTTCCCTACCAAACGCCTGTCGCCTTGCAATACGACACGGGCGATTTCCATGCCTTGATGAACCATGCCAACAAACTCGGCGACTTGGCAGGTTTTCCTGCACGCAAAGCGGCCAGTGCCGCCAAGGGCTTGCTGCGGGGCATCGGTTATTCCAGCTACATTGAGGCCTGCGGCTTAGCACCCAGCAACGTGGCGGGCGCTTTGGGTGCTCGCGCCGGTTTGTTTGAGTGCGGTGAAGTTCGCGTGCACCCCACGGGCAGCGTGACCGTATTCACGGGTTCACACAGCCATGGCCAAGGCCACGAGACCACCTTTGCACAGGTGGTGGCAGCACGGTTGGGCATCCCCGTTGAAAACGTCGACATCGTCCACGGCGATACCGGTCGTGTGCCCTTTGGCATGGGCACTTACGGCTCTCGTTCCATTTCTGTCGGCGGTGCAGCCCTCATGCGTGCGCTTGACAAAATTGAAGCGAAAGCCAAAAAGATTGCGGCCCACCTCATGGAGGCGGGTGACGCTGACATTGATTTCACCAACGGCGAATTCAGCGTCAAAGGCACTGACAAGAAGATCCCATTCGGCACCGTGGCCCTCACGGCTTATGTCCCACATAACTATCCGTTGGACAAGCTCGAGCCTGGCTTGAATGAGACAGCTTTTTATGACCCGACCAACTTCACCTTCCCGGCCGGCACCTACATTTGTGAAGTTGAAATCGACCCCCAGACTGGCACGACCAAGATCGACAAATTCACCGCGGTGGATGACTTTGGCACCATCATCAACCCCATGATCGTTGAAGGCCAGGTGCATGGTGGCTTGGTGCAAGGCATCGGTCAGGCCTTGATGGAGCATTGCGTTTATGACAAGGAAACTGGTCAGCTCTTAACCGGCTCGTTCATGGACTACACCATGCCGCGCGCGGATGACTTTCCTGACTTTGCCATCGGCCACGAATGCACGCCCTGCACCACCAACCCCCTGGGAACCAAGGGCTGCGGAGAAGCCGGTGCCATCGGTTCGCCACCTGCCGTGATCAACGCCGTGCTTGATGCTTTGGCTCCTTTGGGGGTCGTAGACTTTGACATGCCCGCGACACCCCACCGCGTTTGGCAAGCCATCCAATCGGCCAAAACCACAGCCTAAATTCGGAGAATTTTTCATGTACGCATTTCAATACCAACGCCCTGCTAATTTGGCCGATGTACAAAAAGCCTTGCAAGCTGGGGGGCAGCTGCTGGCGGGTGGTCAGACCATGATCGCCGCCATGAAGCAACGCCTTCAGCAGCCCGAAACCGTGGTGGACTTGGCTGCCATCAGCAGTTTGTCTGGCATCCAAAAAAGCGGTCAAACCATCGTGATTGGGTCCATGACGCGTCACCAAGATGTGGCAAACAATGCCGAGGTGCAAAAAAGTATTCCCGGTTTGGCCGCTTTGGCCAATGGCATTGGTGACAAACAGGTTCGCGCCATGGGCACACTGGGCGGATCTGTCGCCAACAATGACCCCGCTGCTTGCTACCCCAGTGCACTTTTGGCCTTGGGTGCGACCATCCAAACCGACCGCCGCACCATCCCTGCTGACGATTTTTTCTTGGGCATGTACGCCACGGCATTGGATGCCGGTGAAATCATCACTGCCGTCCATTTTCCGATCCCTAACAAATCGGCTTATGCCAAGTTCAAGCAGCCCGCATCGCGCTATTCATTGGTCGGCGTTTTTGTTGCGCAAACAGCGGCGGGGGCACGTGTAGCCATCACAGGTGCTAGCAGCGGTGTTTTTCGCCATGCAGGCCTGGAGGCAGCCTTGAGCCAACATTTCACGCCCGAGGCTGTGGCCAACGTTGCCATTGATGCTGAAGACCTCAATGCTGACTTGCACGCTTCAAAAGCCTACCGTGCGCAACTGATCACTGTGCAGACCCAAAAAGCGGTGAAACAGGCGAACGGATGACCGCCAAAATTGCATTTGATTCCATTGACCAATTGGCCCACGCCTTAGAAAGCGTAGGTTATTTTGCAGAACGGCGACTCATCACCGCCGTTTTTTTGAGTCTGCGCTTGGAGCGCCCGCTGTTGCTCGAGGGTGAACCCGGCGTGGGGAAAACCGAGCTGGCCAAAGCCTTGGCCAAGGTGTTGGCACGCCCGCTCATCCGTTTGCAATGCTATGACGGCATGGAGCAACGTGAGGCCTTGTACGAATGGAACTACGCCGCCCAGTTGCTCCACATGCGGGCGGCACAAAACCATGCGTCACCCGAGGCCTTAGAGCGCGAGGTTTACCAACCTCGGTTTTTGGTCAAACGCCCCTTGTTGCAAGCGCTTCAAACGGCGGCACCTGGTGCCTTGTTGTTGATCGATGAAGTCGACCGAGCCGACGAGCCCTTTGAAGCTTTCTTGCTTGAGTATTTGGGCGAATACCAGGTCAGCATCCCAGAGTTGGGCACGGTCACGGCCGATGCCACGCCAGTGACCTTGTTGACCAGCAACCGCACGCGCGATTTGAATGACGCGGTCAAGCGCCGTTGCATTTATCAATGGATGGACTACCCTGATCGTGCGCGTGAATTAGCAGTGGTCCGCTCCAAAGTGCCCCAAGCCAGCGCACACCTGAGCGAGCAAGTCACAGAGTTTGTCGGCCGCCTCAGAAGCCAGCCCTTTGTCAGCGCATTTCAAAGGGCGCCGGGTATCGCGGAAAGCGTCGAGTGGGCCAAAGCTTTGGTCGCACTCGACACCCTCACCCTGGACCCCGAAGTGATACAAGACACCGTGGGCGTTTTGTTCAAGCAGCGCGAAGACATTGCGGCCATTGTTCCCCTGCTCAACGACCTTCTAGCGCCTGCTCCTGTGAACTTGCCATAAATTAGAGGCCTATCTTCAATGCAATTGGGAGACGCCCGTCAAGGCAAGTTAGGTGAAAACATCACAGGTTTTTCTCGTGCTTTACGCAGGGCGGGGTTGCCTTTGGATTCGTCCAAAATTAGCTTAGCCATTGAGGCGACGCTGCTCATTGGGGTGGAGCGTAAAGACGATTTGGCCGCAGCACTTCGGGCATGTCTGGTGAGTAGACCTGAAGACCTTGTCGTGTTTGATCAAATGTTTGCGGCTTTCTTCAAAGACCCGGAGTTGACTCGGCAGCTCTTGTCCCAGCTTCTGCCCAAAGCCCCAACCGCTGCCAAAGGGCTGCCCCTCAAGTCACGCGTGCAAGAAGCACTTGCGGCAAAAAACAAGCAAAACGATCCGTTCAAAGCCAAAGAGGATGAACTCCAATTAGACGCCGCCATGACTGCCAGCGATCAAGTGCGCTTGCAGCAAGCCGACTTCCAAAGCCTGAGTGCCAGCGAGTTTCAGTTGGTCGAACGCCTTGCACGCAAGATTGCATTGCCCCTGCCGCGAATTCAAGGGCGCAGAACCCGATCAGGGAGACTCGGTGAGCGCATTCATGGGGCTCAAACCTTGCGCATGGCTGCTAAATACGACGGTGAGCTCTGGACCTTGCCCCGCCTGCAGCGCCAGAAGCAAGATTTGCCTTTGCTGATTTTGGTGGACATCTCCGGCTCCATGGAAAGGTATGCCCGCCTGTTGTTGGCCTTCTTGCATCAATCCACACGCAATCATCCTCGTCAAGTTTTTGCATTTGGCACGGGTTTGACTGATTTGAACCTGCCATTCAAACAAAGGGACCCAGATGACATGCTGGCTCAAGCCAATGCGCGAATCAAGGACTTTGCAGGGGGCACACAGCTGGGCCAATCATTGGCAGAGCTCAGGATCCACCATGCCAAAAAGCTCACGGGTAAGCGCACCATCGTGCTGTTGATCAGCGATGGCTTGGACACTGGGTCAGCGCCAAAGTTAGACTCGGAGATAGGATGGCTAAAGCGGCATTCGCGAAAAGTACTTTGGCTAAACCCGCTGTTGCGATTTGACGCTTATGCGCCATTGGCTTCTGGCGCTGCTGTTTTGAGTCAGCATGTCGATGGCATGTTGGCGATTCACAATTTATCCCGCTTGGAAGAGCTGGCCTCGGCCATGACCAAGTTACTTCAGAAAAATTGATCGGAGATTTTGATATGGACATGCAAGGACAACGCGTCTTAAAGGTCACTCAAGCCCAAGCTTGGAATGCACTCAATGACCCCACGGTCCTGAAGTCTTGCATCGCAGGCTGCGATAAATTTGAGTTGAGCGAAATGAACACTTACAACGTGGGCGTGGCTATCAAAATTGGGCCTGTTTCAGCCAAATTCAGTGGCAAAGTCAGCCTGACTGACATTCAGCCACCCAACTCCTATGCCCTGAATTTTGATGCCCAAGGAGGCGTGGCGGGTTTTGGCAAAGGTGAAGCCAAAGTGTCTTTGCTACCTCATTCGCAAGGGTGTGAGTTGCACTACACCGTGCACTCTAGCGTCGGCGGTAAGTTGGCTCAATTGGGGCAGAGATTGATTGATGGCGTGGCCAAATCGCTGGCCGAGGATTTTTTCAAGAAGTTTGAAGATGCACTTCAAGCCCAAGACCCTGCGCCCGAACACAGCGCATCCTCCAGCCCTGACCCATCCAAACTTGGCTCACGGGGAACTCCGATGTGGGTTTGGCCAGCCTTGCTCATTGCTGCGGGTCTGGCATTTTTTTGGCGGGCTTGATGCGTTGAAAAATTTGTTTGATGCTGAAATTGGGTGTGAGCACCACAAACATGGCGAGCAAAATCAACATCAGTGCAGATAGGTCGGGAAGGGTGACAGATTCGCCCAGCACCAAGGCCCCACCCGTGACACCAAAGACAGGCACCAACATGATGGAGAGGCCGCTAGAAACGGCAGACAGTTTTCTGGCGACATGAAACCAAGCGACATAACTCACTGCAAATGTGATGACCCCGCCATAGAGGATGGCCAACCATTGGAATAAATTAGGCCAAGCCCATTGGTCTGTTTCAAAAGCAATGGTGATGCACAAGAAAAAGACAAAAGCTATGAACAGCGCCCAAAAGGTCAGTGCCACACCATGGAGTGCGAGCTTTGCATTCTTCATCATGGCATTGCCAACACCCCAAATGACCGCTGCAACCAGCATGACGCCAACGCCTAGGGGTTGATTTCCCCATTGCTGACGACTTCCCCAAGCCAGTAACAATGCAGCGGCCATGGCCAAAACAATACTGACAAGTGATCGGATGTTGATTTTTTCTTTGTAGAGCAAAGCACTGGCTACCAATGCCCATACAGGCATGGTGTAACCAATGATGGCAGCGCGCCCCGAATTAAGCATGCTGACACCATAGATCATTGGCAGGTGCCAACCCACCATGTTGAACATGCTTAATTTAAAAACGGGCCATCTTTCTGCACTGACCACAGCCAAAGAAATCCCCTTGAAATACGCGTACAAACCTATCGAGAGAAAACCGACGATGAAGGTGTACGCCCTAAAAGCTGAAGGTGGATAGCTGTTGACCACATACTTCATGATGGGGTAATTCATGCCCCATGAAACCGTCACAATGAGGACCATCAATAAATCTTTGGCGTTGACTTTGTTCGATTCGGTGGGGTGATTGGACATTGTGTTTTGAATTTAATTTACTTCGACTTGGGACTGAATGTAGACCTAGTTTGACTTTTTGGAAATGGTGAAAGAGATTCCCAAGACACAACAATTGGTAGACGGAGTTGCCCCAAATTTTGTTGCGTGGAGAGCGTATTTCTCGGTCGGCAACCTTCCACCAAACTGGATGGTATATTGGCTTACGTAACAAATCACTTGTTCATCAAGTCATCGCAGTTGATTTATCTGATACACTAAGTTTTTTCCAGAGCGGCTGTAGCTCAGCTGGATAGAGTACTTGGCTACGAACCAAGGGGTCGTGGGTTCGATTCCTGCCAGCCGCACCAAATTGAACAAGGGTTTACATTTTCGGATGTAAACCCTTTTTCTTTGTTCGCAATTTCATAGAGTTTGGGATCATGAGCAAGGCCTTCACCCCTGAGACCGATGGCGAGGATGATGACATCGACTTGCCACCTCTGCCCCCTGGCAGCAAAAACTACATCACACCTCTTGGCTACGCCACGCTTCGTGCGGAGTTATTTGCGCTGATGGACAACGAACGCCCGCGGATGGTCGAGATCGTTCACTGGGCCGCCAGCAATGGTGACCGCTCAGAAAATGGCGACTACCACTATGGCAAAAAGCGTCTGCGCGAGATTGACCGACGCATTCGTTTCTTGACCAAGCGTTTAGAGATTGCCGAAATCACCGACCCCAGCAACCACCACGGCAAAGACCAAGTGTTTTTTGGCGCCACCGTCACGTATGTCAACGACGCCGAGATTGAGCGCACAGTCACCATTCTGGGCATCGACGAGGCAGACAGTTTGAAAGCCCAAGTGACATGGGTGTCACCCATTGCGCGTGCTTTGCTCAAAGCGCGAGAAGGTGACGTGGTGAAGTTGGTCACGCCGGTGGGCGTGCAGGAGGTGGAGGTGGTGGCAGTGCGCTATCCCGCACCAGAAACCGACCAGGCCTGAGTCTTCAGACTAGCGCCCCACGCCTGACACCACGCGTTGTGCTTGCAACACTGCAGGCACGCGTCGCAAGTTGCTCAACACCGCATCCAAATGCGCTTTGTCGCGCACGCTGAACACAAAGCGCAGATCAAGCGCTTCTTGTCCTGAGACCTCATCGGCCATCAGCACGTGGGTGATGTCCGCTTCTGCGCTCGTGATGGCAGAGGCCACACGGGCCAAAACGCCTTTGCCGTTGCTCACCGTGACTACGGCTGCGACTTCAAAGGTGCGCGTGGGCTCGTCGGACCATTCCACAGCAATGAAGCGTTCGCTGTCTTTGTATTTCAAGCGTTGCGCCACGCCGCACTGGTCGGTGTGCACCACCAAGCCTTCACCTCGGCCCAAATAGCCCACGATGGCGTCACCCGGCACGGGGCGGCAACAGGCGGCGTATTGGACCGAAGCGTTTTCGCTGCCGTCCACCGTCACACTGCCTTGCGACACGTTTTCGTGGGCGGTGAAGCGCTCGCGGCTCAGCAGCAGTGCATCGGGCTTGAGGCCGGTGTCTGACAACAAGGTGGCCAAGCGCTTGGCCACGATACTGGCCACGCGTTTGCCCAAGCCAATGTCGGTCAATAATTCGCCTTGTGTTTTACTCCCTGTGAAGTGCAGCAGCTTGTCCCATAGGGGCGAATGTTCTCCTTCGAGAGCGGGCATTTGGTCAATGCCTTCGGCACGCAGGGCTTGGGCCAACAGCTTTTCGCCCAATTCTTGGGACTCGCTGTGCGCCATGGTTTTGAGGTGGTGGCGAATCTTTGACCTGGCGCGGCCCGTGCGCACAAAGCCCAACCATGCAGGATTGGGCGACGCAACGGTGGAAGTGATGATTTCGATGATGTCGCCATTGCGCAGCTCGGAGCGCAATGGCACTTGCTCGCCGTTGACCTTGGCAGCCATCGTGCGGTCGCCCACATCGCTGTGAACCGCATAGGCAAAGTCAACCACCGTAGCACCGCGCGGCATGGCCATGATCTTACTTTTTGGGGTGAACACATACACCGCATCCGGGAACAGATCGACTTTGACGTGGTCCCAAAACTCAGTGGCGTCGCGTGTTTCGTCTTGGATGTCCAGCAGCGACTGCAACCACTTGTTGCCCAAGTTGGCTTCGCTGCTAGAGCCGTTGTCTTTGTAGAGCCAATGCGCTGCCACGCCGGTTTCGGCCACCAAATTCATGCCCTCAGTGCGCATTTGAAACTCCACATTCAAACCCGATGGCCCCACGATGGTGGTGTGCAGCGATTGGTAGCCGTTGAGCTTGGCAATGGCAATGTGGTCTTTGAACTTGCCCGGCACGGGCTTGTACATCTGGTGCAACACACCCATGGCGGTGTAGCAGTCAATCACATTGGGCAGGATGAGGCGAAAGCCATAGATGTCGGTGACCTGTGCAAAGCTCAGGAGTTTTTCATCCATTTTTTTGTAAATCGAGTACAGCGTTTTTTCGCGTCCCGAGATACGCACTTTCAAGCCGATTTTGGCCAAAGACGCACTCACCTCTTGCTCCACCTTTTGCATCAAATCGCGGCGGCGGTGACGGGCTTTTTGAATGGCTTTGCTCAGCACCTGATGGCGCCAAGGCCACAGGTGTTGGAACGCCAGTTCTTGCAGTTCACGGTAGGTTTGATTCAGGCCCAAGCGGTGGGCGATGGGCGCATAAATTTCCAGTGTTTCGTTAGAAATTCGAGCCCATTTGGCACGTGGCATATCACCCATGGTGCGCATGTTGTGGCTGCGGTCGGCCAGCTTGATCAGGATGACGCGGACATCGCGCGCCATGGCCAGCAGCATTTTGCGAAACGATTCGGCTTGGCTTTCTTCGCGGGTGTTGAACTCCAGCTTGTCGAGCTTGGTCAGGCCATCGACCAAGTCGGCCACCTGAATGCCAAAGCGCTCGATCAAGTCGGTTTTGCTGATGCCGCAGTCTTCCATCGCGTCGTGCAGCAGGGCTGCCGAGAGGGCTTGTGCATCCAGCTTCCATTCCGCACATTGCGCTGCCACGGCGATGGGGTGGGTGATGTAGGGCTCGCCGCTGTTGCGCAACTGACCCAAATGGGCCTCGTCGGCATAGCGGTAAGCGCGGCGCACCATCTCTAAGCCCTCGTTGTTGAGGTAGCTCAGTTTCTCCGTCAACGCAGCAAAGCTGGCTGCGGCCGCATTGGCTGCAGCCGCGCTTCTGGACAGAGAAGCGGGTGGCTTTAACGTGGATTGGGTAACGCTCATACGGTTTACTTTACCCGTAATGAAAAAGCACCGACAGAGCGGTGCTTTTGACTTGGGGCAGACCCAATTTAACCGGGTACTTTTTTCAGCATTTCGATGCCAATGTGGCCCGCTGCAATTTCGCGCAAGGCGGTCACGCCTGGCTTGTTTTTGCTTTCGACCTTGGGCGTGTGGCCTTGGCTGAGCATGCGAGCGCGGTAAGTGGCGCACAGCACCAATTGAAAGCGGTTAGGGATTTGCTCAAGGCAATCTTCAACAGTGATGCGGGCCATGTGGGTACTCCAGAATTCAGGTGATGTTCAGGGCTTGAAATATCTCAGCCCGAGCCCGGCGCTGTGCCAGGAATTTGAGGCGCTGTGCATGCACGATGACTTTCAGGTCGAACAAGGCAGTCTCAAACAAGGAGTTGATTATAACGTAGTCAAATTCTCTGGCCTTTGCCATCTCGTCGGCGGCGTTTTGCAGGCGCAGCTCAATGATGTCCGGCGCATCTTCGCCACGGTTATGAAGACGAGACTTCAGCTCTTCCCAGCTCGGCGGCAAGATGAAGATGAGCACGGCGTTGGCAAACAGTTTTTTGATTTGAATCGCGCCTTGGAAGTCGATTTCCAAAATCACGTCTGCGCCTTGGGCAATGCGGTCTTCAATCGCTTTGCGCGAGGTGCCGTAGCGTTGACCGTGCACATGGGCCCATTCCAGAAATGCGTTGGCTTCGACCATGTGGTCAAACTCGGTCGGTGAGACAAAGAAGTATTCGCGGCCGTGCTTTTCTTGGCCGCGTGGCTGGCGCGTGGTGTGTGACACAGAAGGGCGCACTTTGGCGTCGAGCTCCATCAAGGCTTTGACGAGGCTCGATTTGCCAGCCCCGCTGGGGGCTGCGACCACAAAGAGGTTGCCTGGGAAGTTGTCCATTATTCGAGGTTCTGTACTTGTTCGCGGAGTTGTTCGATGAGCACTTTCATGTCCACCGAAATACGGGTCATTTCCATCGTGGCCGACTTTGAGCCCAAGGTGTTGGCCTCGCGGTGCAGCTCTTGAATGAGGAAGTCCAAACGCTTGCCCACGCCTTCGGCCTTGCCGCCTTTGGCCAGCAAGTCGTCCATCTCGTCAAAGTGGGACACCAAGCGGGTCAGTTCTTCAGCCACGTCGATGCGAATGGCAAACGAAGTGGCTTCGGTCAACGCGCGGTCTTGCGCAGCTTCGGGCAGGGTCGTGCCTTCGGTCAAGGCCATGGCGTCGCGCCAGCGCTCTAAAAACTTCAAGCGCTGTTGCTCCACCAGCTGGGGCACCAGCGGTGCAGCCTGAGTGGCCAGCACGCGCAATTGGTTGAGGCGCTCGCGCAGGGTTTGGGCCAAACGTGCGCCTTCGCGTTCGCGGGCGTCGCTCAGCTGTGTCAGGGTGGTATGGGCCAGCTTCAACACGGCAGGGCCAATGTCGGCTGGCGCGGCAGACTGGGCTGTGGCCAAGCGCAGCACGTCGGCCACCGACAAACCATTGGCCTTGGGCAAGTGAGCATGTATCAGCTCTTGCAGGCCCAGCAGGCGTTTCAGCAGGGCAGGGGTTGGCTCTGCAAAGCTGGTGTCAGCTGTGCTTTCTATGTTGGCGCGCACTTCAACTTTGCCGCGCTTGAGGTGCTTGGTCACGAGTTCGCGCATGGCGGCTTCGTGCTGGCGCAGCTCTTCGGGCATTTTGAACGTCAGGTCTAGAAAGCGGCTGTTGACCGAGCGGATCTCCAGCCCCAAGCGCAGGGCTGGGCTGTTGGCGGTGTCTGAAGGTAGCTCGGTTTGCGCACTCGCATAACCGGTCATGCTGTAAATGGGCATGGGTGACGTTTCGTATCA
Organism: Comamonadaceae bacterium; assembly: GCA_027485285.1. Lineage (GTDB taxonomy): Bacteria > Pseudomonadota > Gammaproteobacteria > Burkholderiales > Burkholderiaceae_C > Limnohabitans. Next base: position 27,540 of record JAIXRH010000054.1, read on the forward strand.
AAGGCTGAATTATCTCAGGCCTATTGAGGCAGTTTTTTGACGCATCCACACAGTTTTCGGATTGGTCGACAATTGAGGTTTTGCAGACCCCTCAACGCTTGTTCAAACCCAACAAATGACCACCACCTTGCCCGCCTCTCGCCACACCCGTGCCGCCGACCAACTGCGCCCCGTGCGCATCACCCGCCACTACACCATGCACGCCGAAGGCTCGGTGCTGATTGAGTTTGGCCACACCAAAGTGCTGTGTACCGCGTCGGTCGAAGAAAAAGTGCCTGGCCACAAAAAAGGCTCGGGCGAAGGTTGGGTCACCGCCGAATACGGCATGCTGCCTCGCGCCACTCACACCCGTAGCGACCGCGAAGCCGCACGCGGCAAGCAATCGGGCCGCACCCAAGAAATTCAGCGTCTCATTGGCCGCTCCATGCGCGCCGTGTTTGACCTGAAGAAACTGGGCGAGCGCACCATCCACCTCGACTGCGACGTGTTGCAAGCCGATGGCGGCACACGCACCGCTAGCATCACCGGCGCGTTTGTGGCCGCGCAAGACGCTGTGAACACGCTGATCGCTTCAGGCAAGCTGACTGAAAGCCCCATCACCCAGGGCATTGCCGCCATTTCTGTGGGCATGTTGGGTGACTTGCCTTTGCTCGATTTGGAATACACCGAAGACTCCGCCTGCGACACCGACATGAACGTGGTCATGACCAGCGGTGGCCACTATGTGGAAGTGCAGGGCACTGCCGAAGGCCTGCCTTTCACGCGCGACCAAATGAACAGCCTGCTGGCCTTGGCCGAAAAAGGTGTGCGCGAACTGATCGCCATGCAGCAAGAAGCGCTTCAGTCTTAACCAAGAACATCTTCTTCCGCCATGACGCAGCAGTTAACCCATACGAAGATGAAACAAATCGTTCTGGCCTCCAACAACCAAGGCAAGCTCGCTGAGTTGCAACACATGTTTGCGCCGTTGGGTGTTGAACTGCTGCGCCAAGGCGATTTGCACATTGGCGAAGCCGAAGAGCCGTTTCACACCTTTGTGGAAAACGCCTTGGCCAAAGCCCGCCACGCAGCCCGTGAAAGCGGCTTGCCTGCTGTCGCCGACGATGCCGGTCTGTGCGTGGATGCTTTCGGCGGCCTGCCCGGCGTGCAAACTGCCTTTTACGCCACACAGTTTGGCTACGAGAAAAGCGACGACAACAACGTGCGTGCCTTGCTTGAGCAAATGGCCAATGTCGAGAACCGCCGCGCCGCCCTGGTCAGCACCTTGGTGGCCGTGCGCCACCCTGATGACCCCGAGCCGCTCATTGCTGTGGGCCGCGCCGTGGGCGAGATCACGCGCGCGCCTGTGGGCGCGAATGGCTTTGGGTTCGACCCCATCATGTTCATCTCGCGCTTTGGCAAAACCTTTGCAGAGCTGCCCATCGAGGTGAAAAACGCCAACAGCCACCGAGGCCTAGCGGCAATGCAAATGCTGGCGCTCATGCGTGAACGTTGGTTTGCTTGACGCACTGTCAATGACCCAGGACATCCAACACCTCATGCGTCCCGGCACGCTGTCGCTCAGCAGCTTGCCGCCGCTCTCTTTGTATGTGCATTTGCCGTGGTGCTTGAAGAAGTGCCCGTACTGCGATTTCAATTCGCACGAACTGCACAGCAGCGTGGGTGGTGAGCTGCCCGAGCAGCGCTACCTCGACGCTCTGTGTGCCGACCTCGAGCACAGCCTGCCCCTCGTCTGGGGCCGCAGCGTGCACAGCATCTTCATTGGGGGCGGCACGCCCAGCTTGTTTTCGCCTGCCGCGATTGAGCGGCTCATCAGCGACATGCGTGCGCGTTTGCGCCTAGAGGCCGATTGCGAAATCACGCTAGAGGCCAACCCTGGCACGTTCGAGAAAGACCGCTTTCGCGCTTTCCGCGCCGCTGGCGTCACCCGCTTGTCAGTGGGCGTGCAAAGCTTCAACGACCAGCACCTGCAAGCCTTGGGCCGCGTGCACAACCGCGCTCAAGCCATTGCTGCGGTCGAGGAGGCGCGCGACGCCTTTGACACCTTCAACCTCGACCTGATGTACGCCTTGCCTGGCCAAACCTTAGCCCAGCTGGACGAAGACCTCGACATGGCTTTGTCGCTCGCGCCCCCGCATTTGTCGGTGTACCACCTCACCATCGAGCCCAATACGGTGTTTGCCAAGTTCCCACCGCAAATACCTGAAGACGACGACGCCTACGCCATGCTGGACCGCATCACCGAGCGCACCGCCGCCGTGGGCTTGCACCGCTACGAAGTGTCGGCCTACGCCAAAGACAAGCACCGCTGCTGGCACAACACCAATTACTGGCAGTTTGGCGATTACTTAGGCATTGGTGCTGGCGCACACAGCAAACTCAGCTTTGCCCACCGCGTGCTGCGCCAAGTGCGCAACCGCGACCCGCGCCTCTTCACGGACCACGCGCTGGACAGCAGTCGCGCAGACCGGGCCGTGGCCCAAAGCACCGAGGTGGCGCGAGCAGAGTTGCCGTTCGAATTCATGCTCAATGCATTGCGCCTACGCCATGGTTTTTCGTTGACCGACTTCACCGAGCGCACGGGCTTGCCCGTGACGGCTATTCAAGCCGCACTGACCGAGGCCGAAGCCAAGGGCCTGATCACGCGCGACTTTCAGCGCGTGGTGCCGACCGAGCGAGGCTTTGACTTCTTGAGCGATCTGCAATCTATGTTTTTGTCAGAGGTCTGAATTCGAAAATCAGGGCAAAGAGCCATTACAATCTCGCCTGAAATTCAACAAGGAAGCGTGGCAGAGTGGTTGAATGCACCGGTCTTGAAAACCGGCGAAGGTGTGAGCCTTCCGTGAGTTCGAATCTCACCGCTTCCGCCAAACACCCAATCAAAACGCGCCCTTGAGGCGCGTTTTTTTGTTTCTCAATTCGGATCAGGTGACTTTATCCAGCTATCTTTTGGTAGTCAGGACTTTGCAGGACGTGGTAGTGGTTTTGGCGTCTTGCCTCATCCATGCGCATGCCTGAACGAATGGCAGCGCGCACGATGTTTTCTTTGCGCGTGATTTCTTCTGCAATCCCTAGCACTTGCTCTTGCAAGGCTTGTGGAATGACCACCACGCCATCAGCATCACCCCGCAGCAAGTCACCTGGATAAACGGTCACGCCCCCAATTTGCACAGGCACTTGTAACCCTGCCAATTGAATACGTCCTTTGCCGGTGCGCATCCAGCTGCCACGGCTGTAAATCGGGTAATTGAGCTCGCTACACAAAGCCACATCACGGTTGATGCCGTCGATCACGGTGCCTGCCATTTTTCGCTGATGTGCCATCTCGGTGAGGATGTTTCCCCAAGTGGTCATGTGGTCGTGGCCGCGGTTGTCAATCACGATGACGCTGCCAGGTTCAACATCGTCAATGAAGTCGCCCACATGGCCTTCTTCACCATGTGCGGCAGGTCGGTAGAGCACGGTGTAAGCATGGCCAGCCATTCGAAACTTGGGGTCGCAGGCCTTGATTTGGTAACACTGGCCAGCCACCCCAGAGCGGTCTAGTGCGTCGCTGATGGCAGCGCAGTCCAGTGCCAAAGCACGAGCCACAAATGAGGCGGAAGTATTTTTAGTCGTCATATCGAAGGAATCAATTGAAGTTAAGAAAAGATCAGTGGACGCTTTAAGCGCTCAGTCGGCCCGGATGTTGGCAGTTTTGATGACGTTGGACCAGTACTGAATATCCTTGCGCACCACAGTGTCCAGTTGGGCCGGCGGCATGTAGCGAATTTCAACACCCGCCGTTTCAGCGGACTTGCGCACATTGGGCGACTCCATGGCTAGCTTCACAGCCTCGGTGAGCTTTTGCACAGCTGCAGGCGGGGTGCCCATGGGCGCAAACAGCGCCACCCACGCTTCCAGTTCAAACCCAGGAAAACCTGCTTCTGCAGCTGTGGGCACATCGGGCATCAGCGCAAGTCGTTTGCTTGCCGCCACAGCCAGCGGGCGCATCTTGCCAGACTGCACAAAGCCAGCCAATGACGGTGGCGTAGCCACAGTCATTTGCACGTTGCCCGCCACCACATCCAGCATGGCTGGGCCCGCGCCCCGGTAAGGAATGTGGGTGATGAAAATATTATTTTGTTGTTTGAACAACTCCACACCCACGTGCGGCACAGAGCCATTGCCCGAGGTGGCGTAATTCAATTTGCCAGGATTCGCGCGCGCCAAATCGACCAGTTCACGTAGATTTTTGACGGGCACTGAAGGGTGAACCGCCAACACATGAGGCGAGACAACCAGCATGCCGATCGGCGTGAAATCGCGCAGCGGGTCCCAACTGAGGTTGGGATACATAGAAGGGTTTCCCACATGAAACATGGAGTAACCGACCAGCAGGTTGTAGCCGTCGGGTGCTGACTTGGCCACAAAACTGGCCGCAATGTTGCCGCCCGCACCTGCTTTGTTGTCGATCACGACGGGTTGCCCCAGGCTTTGTGCCATCGAAGGCATCACCATGCGAGCCACCGTGTCAAGAATGCCGCCCGGAGGAACGGGGACTACCAGCGTGACTGGACGGTTGGGGTAACTTGTTTGGCTCTGTGCAGAGCCCGAGACAAACTGCAAACTTAAAGCTAGGACGAGCCCCAGCGTGGATGCGATGCCACTGGCTTTGCCAGCATGTGTCAAAAATTTTCTATGTTGCATGTTGTTGTCTCCTTTTTGGGTTGTCTGCCGCTTGGTTATCGGTCTAGAAATGCTAGCGCGTTTGGTTTCAAGTGCAAGTCACCTAAAGCGCTGGCGCTGACAATGGCAAACCTTTCGCTAAAAATCATGCGGTCGGCTTTTTTGTTTTGTGCGTCTGCATCTGGATCATCTTGTTTTAGCCCGGCAAGCGGCTTGCATGTCGCGGTCACGAATAAAGCCGCATTGCCCGCTGCCGCCGCCTGTTTCGGCGCGGCACATGGCTTGCAGGTCGCTGTCGCGGATCAAGCCGCATTGGCCACTACCCCCGCCGGTGGTGGCGCGGCAATAGGCTTGCTTGTCGGGGTTTTGAATGAACCCACACTGGCCCGAGCTGCTGCTTGAGTTGGTGCGGTCTGCATTGGCACGGCAAGCAGCCTGCATGTCGTGGTCGCGAATGAATCCGCACTGGCTGCTGCCACCGCCCGTTTCGGCACGGCAGCGCGCTTGCATATCGCCATCACGAATAAACCCACAGTGACTCGATCCACCGCCACTGATGGCACGGCAATAAGCTTGGCGGTCTGGGTTTTGAATAAAGCCACAGTCGCCTTGTTGGGCGTGAGCACTGAAGCTCGCGAGCAGGCAGGCTAGCCAGATCAGTGCGCGAAGGGCGTGGTGGCTCATCCGTGTTCTCCGTTTCTCTTCATTTTCGTCGTGATTTCTCACAAACGGCGCAAGTTAAAATCGTCCCAACTCCAAAGCCAACTCTTGCGGTTGGCTTTTTTATTTCGGTGAGTGCCGAAAAGCAAAGGTGACCCGTGTTTAAAAATGTGATGGTGTATCGAATCGGCGAGGGCTGGCGTCCAAGTCTGGCGCAAATGGAACAGGCGCTAGACGCCGAGCGTTTTGTGCCTTGTGGGGCAAGCCAAGAAAAAGCCATTGGATGGGTCGAGCCGCGCGGTGAGGCGCATGGTCCGTTGATCGAGGCGGTGAATGGTCAGCGTATTTTGAAGCTCAAGATCGAGACCAAGGGCGTGCCCGGTTCCATCGTCACACGCAAGGCCAAAGAGCGCAGTGCGGTGATTGAAACCACCGAGGGCCGCAAGCCTGGCAAAAAGGAAATGAAGGAAATCAAAGAAGATGTGAAGATGTCTTTGATGCCCATGGCTTTCAGTCAAGAGGCGTCGGTACTGGTGTGGATTGATCCGGATACCCATTGGATGGTGATGGACGCGGGCAGCCAAGCCAAAGCGGATGAAGTGGTGACCATGCTGGTCAAGTCCTTTGCAGGTCTGAACCTGACCTTGATCAACACCCAAATGTCGCCACAGTCGGCCATGGCCTCGTGGCTCATGACTCAAGAATCACCCGCTGCATTCAGCGTGGACCGCGAGTGCGAGCTGAAGGCGGCCGATGAGTCAAAGTCGGTGGTGCGCTACGTGCGCCACCCGCTTGACACCGACGAGGTGAAGCACCATGTCGAAGGCGGCAAGCTGCCCACGCGTTTGGCGCTGACGTGGCAGGGGCGTGTGTCGTTTGTACTGACTGAAGCCCTGCAGCTGAAAAAGATCACCTTTTTAGAAGTGGTGTTTGAAGCCACCTCCACCGAAAAAGACGAAGGCTTTGATGCCGACGTGGCCCTTGCCACGGGTGAGTTGAGCAAGCTGTTGCCCGATTTGTTGGAGGCTTTAGGCGGCGAGATGGCGCTGGGCTAAACGCCATGCGAATGACGGGTCAATCAGTCGCTGATCAGCTCAGGGTTCAAACGACGCGCCCTTGGGTCCACGTAGTAGCCACCAAATTCGGTGTAGCGCAGAGCGAGTTGTTGACACGTGCCGCAGGCATGCACATCACAGCGGTTGTATGGAAAAAACTTCAGCACCACAGGCGCATCGGCTGATTCGTAGCGGGTTCCGTTGGGGTGCTGTTCTTCAAACGTGGGCTCATACACATCGGGGTCGTGCAGGGTGGCCACGTGGGTCATGCGCTGCGCGGGCCACAGGGCGTCGCTGACGCTCTCCCAACCTGTGCAATGTTGCAGGCTGCATTGGCAGGGCGAGTGGGGTTGGCTGGCCAGTTGGCGCAGGGCCTCGGGCGTGTTTAAGAACGGGACAGAACTCATAGTGGGAGAGCCTACCACTGCGGTGTTGCGCAAAAGGCTGAAAAACAAAAAAGCCCCGCAGTGCAGGGCTTTGTGTCGCGCAGGCGTCGCAACAAGGGTGGGCGCAATTACTTGCGCTTGGCCAGTTCTTCCACGTTGCGGTGTGCAGCGCCTGTGAACAACTGACGTGGACGGCCGATTTTGTACTCGGGGTCGCTGATCATTTCGTTCAACTGAGCAATCCAGCCCACGGTGCGTGCCAAGGCGAAGATGCCGGTGAACAAGTTCACGGGGATGCCGATGGCGCGTTGCACGATGCCAGAGTAGAAGTCGACGTTGGGGTAGAGCTTGCGGCTGACGAAGTATTCGTCTTCCAAAGCAATCTTTTCCAACGCCTTGGCCAACTTGAACAAGGGGTCGTTCTCGAGGCCGAGCTCTTTCAAGACCTCGTCACAGGTCTCCTGCATCAGCTTGGCGCGAGGATCGTAGTTCTTGTAGACGCGGTGACCAAAGCCCATGAGCTTGACGCCAGAGTTTTTGTCTTTGACTTTCTCCATGAACTCACCGACTTTGGAAATGCCACCCATTTTTTGGATGTCTTCCAGCATGTTCAGGCAAGCTTCGTTGGCGCCACCATGTGCGGGGCCCCACAAGCAAGCCACGCCCGCAGCGATGGCTGCGAAGGGGTTGGTGCCTGATGATCCGCACAAGCGGACAGTGGATGTCGACGCGTTTTGCTCGTGGTCTGCATGGAGTGTGAAGATGCGGTCCATGGCGCGCTCAAGCACGGGGTTGACCACGTACTCTTCGCACGGCACGCCGAACATCATGCGCAAGAAATTGCCTGCATAGCTCAGGTTGTTTTGCGGGTACATGAACGGCTGGCCCACGCCGTATTTGTAAGCCATGGCCACGAGGGTTGGCATTTTGGCGATCAAGCGGATGGCCGCAATTTCGCGGTGCTCTGGGTTTGTGATGTCGGTGCTGTCGTGATAGAACGCCGACAAAGCACCCACCAAGCCCGTCAACACAGCCATCGGGTGTGCATCACGGCGAAAGCCACGCAAGAAGAATTGCATTTGCTCGTTGACCATGGTGTGGTTGGTCACGGTGTGCTTGAACTCTTCTTTTTGTGCGACGTTGGGCAGCTCGCCATGCAACAGCAAGTAGCAAGTTTCAAGGAAGTCGCAGTGGGTGGCGAGCTGTTCGATGGGGTAGCCACGGTACAGCAACTCACCTTTGTCACCGTCGATGTAGGTAATACCCGACTGGCAAGACGCGGTTGACAAGAAGCCTGGGTCATAGGTGAACATGCCCGTCTGGCCATACAACTTGCGGATGTCAATCACGTCAGGTCCGACACTGCCGCTGTAGATGGGCATCTCGATGCTGGGGCTGCCGTTGCTGAATGACAGGGTGGCTTTGTTGTCTGCAAGTTTCATAGTGATTCCTCAATGTCTTTTTAAAAGCGGTGTTCGGTTCAATGTCTCAGCATTCGTAGCACTTCAAGTGCTTCTTCTGTCAGTGGTTTGTCTGGCAATGCCTTGCGTTGCAAAAAGATGTCTAGCAAATCGTTGTCCGACAAGTCCATCAATTCATACATGCCCCGCGCATGGCCCACGGTTAAGCCAGATTCATGGCGCTCGAAAAACTTTTGGATGAACAAATCATTTTCAAGCAAGCCGCGCCGGCTGCGCCAATGCAGTTTACTGGCGGCTCGGGGGTCAAGCGCTTGCTTGCCGTCTAAGCCATCCAGCGTTGGGTCCCCGACAGAGGTGTCCCGGAATGTTGAGTCCACATCCATGGTCAGATGGCGCGACGAACCATCAGTTCTTTGATTTTGCCGATGGCCTTGGTGGGGTTCAAACCCTTGGGGCACACGTCTACGCAGTTCATGATGGTGTGGCAACGGAACAAGCGGTAGGGGTCTTCCAAGTTGTCCAAGCGACCAGCGGTGTCTTCGTCGCGGCTATCTGCAATGAAGCGATAGGCTTGCAACAAGCCAGCTGGGCCCACGAATTTGTCGGGGTTCCACCAAAACGAGGGGCAGCTGGTGGAGCAGCTGGCGCACAAGATGCACTCATACAAACCGTTCAGCTCATCACGCTCTTCGGGGGACTGCAGGCGCTCTTTTTCGGGCGCTTGGGTGTCGTTGACCAAGTAGGGCTTGATGGAGTGGTATTGCTTGAAGAACTGAGTCATGTCCACGATCAAGTCGCGGATGACAGGCAGGCCGGGCAGCGGCTTCAACACGATCACGCCGGGGAGGGTGCGCATATTGGTCAAGCAGGCCAAACCGTTTTTGCCGTTGATGTTCATCGCGTCAGAACCGCACACGCCTTCACGGCATGAGCGACGGAACGAGATGGTGGGGTCGACGGCTTTGAGTTTCATCAAAGCATCCAAGAGCATGCGCTCGTTGCCATCCAATTCGACCTCAATGGTCTGCATGTAAGGCTTGGCGTCGGTGTCTGGGTCGTAGCGATAAATTTGGAACGTGCGTTTTGTCATGGTGTTTACCTGATCAGAAAGTACGGGTCTGCAGCGGGATGCTGTCGACGGTCAAGGGCTTCATTTGCACGGGCTTGTAAGTCAGCTTGTTGCCTTCTTTGTGCCACAGGGTGTGCTTGTGCCAATCTTGGTCGTTGCGTCCGTTGGGGTGCTCGGGCGTATCGCCGTAGTCGTTCACGGTGTGCGCACCGCGGCTTTCACGACGCGCAGCAGCAGAGACCATCGTGGCTTCCGCAGCTTCGATCAAGTTTTCAACTTCCAAGGCTTCAATGCGTGCGGTGTTGAACACTTTGGAGGTGTCCTTCAAACCAATGTTGTTCACCCGCTGGCGCAGGGCAGCAATTTGCTTCACACCTTCGTCCATCATCGCCTGTGTGCGGAACACGCTGGCATGCGACTGCATGGCGTCGCGGATGTCGTTGGCCACGTCTTGGGCGTATTCGCCAGTTTGGTTGGCTTCCAAACGCGCCAAACGCGCCAAGCTGATGTCTGCGGCATTGGCAGGCAAAGCTTTGTGCTCTTTGTGCTTTTGGTTGAACTCAACAACGTGGTTGCCAGCCGCGCGGCCAAACACCAATAAATCGAGCAGCGAGTTGGTGCCTAGGCGGTTGGCGCCGTGCACCGACACGCAAGAGCATTCGCCCACAGCGTACAAACCGTTCACCACCACGCTTTCGTTGTTGGCGTTTTGTGTGACCACTTGACCATGGATGTTGGTGGGGATGCCGCCCATTTGGTAATGGATGGTGGGGATCACAGGGATCGGTTCTTTGGTGATGTCAACGTTGGCAAAGTTGTGGCCAATTTCGAACACCGAAGGCAAACGCTTCATGATGGTCTCGGCGCCCAGATGGGTCATGTCGAGGTTGATGTAGTCCTTGTTGGGACCGCAGCCGCGACCTTCTTTGATCTCTTGGTCCATGCAGCGTGACACGTAGTCGCGTGGGGCCAAGTCTTTGTAGGCGGGGGCATAACGCTCCATGAAGCGCTCACCGTTGCAGTTGCGCAGAATCGCGCCTTCGCCGCGACAGCCCTCGGTCAACAGCACGCCAGCACCAGCTACGCCAGTGGGGTGGAATTGCCAAAACTCCATGTCTTCAAGGGGGATGCCAGCCCGTGCGGCCATGCCTAGGCCGTCGCCGGTGTTGATGAACGCGTTGGTGGAGGCCGCAAAAATACGACCCGCACCACCGGTGGCCAACATCACGGTTTTGGCTTCCATGATGTAGAGCTCGCCTGTTTCCATCTCGAGGGCGGTCACGCCCACCACATCACCCGCGTCGTCGCGGATCAGATCCAGCGCCATCCACTCCACGAAGAAGCTGGTTTTGGCTTTGACGTTTTGTTGGTACAGCGTGTGCAACATGGCGTGGCCCGTGCGGTCCGCTGCGGCGCAAGCGCGCTCGACCGCTTTTTCGCCGTAGTTGGCGGTGTGGCCGCCGAAGGGGCGTTGGTAAATCGTGCCGTCTGGGTTGCGGTCAAACGGCATGCCCATGTGCTCCAAGTCGTACACGACTTTGGGAGCCTCACGGCACATGTATTCAATCGCGTCTTGGTCGCCGAGCCAGTCGGAACCTTTGACGGTGTCATAAAAGTGGTAGTGCCAGTTGTCTTCGTTCATGTTGCCCAAAGAGGCGCCAATGCCACCTTGCGCAGCCACGGTGTGTGAGCGTGTGGGGAACACTTTCGACAAAACAGCCACATTCAAACCTGCACGGGCAAGTTGCAACGAAGCACGCATGCCAGAGCCGCCTGCGCCGACGATGACCACATCAAATTTACGACGTGGAATAGAGCTTTTAACGGTCATGACTTAGAGCCTCCAGAGAACCTGAATGGCCCAGCCGAGACACGACACCAGCCAAACCAAAGTGAAAACTTGCAAAGACAAACGCACACCCACGGGCTTGACGTAGTCCATCCAAATGTCGCGCATGCCCACCCACACGTGGAGGGCAAACGCAATGAAAACAGAGAAGGTCAAAGCCTTCATGAATTGCGAGCTGAAAATGCCAGCCCATTTGTCATAGCTGATTTCGCCGCTGGTCAGCAACACTTGGCCCAAAACAGCCAAGGTAAACAAAACCATCAAAACAGCTGTGATGCGCTGGGCAAGCCAGTCACGCAGACCGTAGTGCGCGCCTACGACGATGCGCTTGGAACCGTAATTCACGGACATGATGAAAGCTCCTAATAAATCAGTACAGACCAAACAACTTGGCACCCAAGGCGGCGGTCAGCGCCAAGCTCAGTGCCAAAGTGGCGATGGCGGAAGATTTGCCAAATTCTTTGCTCACCGCGTGGTTCACGTCCATGTAGACGTGGCGAACGCCAGCGATCAGGTGGTGCAAGTAAGCCCAGATCAGGCCCAACACCACAACTTTCACCAACACAGCAGGCACAAAGCCCAAGCCCACGTTGAACGCGGCGCTGAATTTGGCAAAGGAAATTTCGGAAGAGATGGAGGTGTCAAACATCCAAACGATGAATGGCAGCAACAAAAACATGATGAAACCGCTGATTCGGTGCAAGATCGACACAATGCCGGCTGCCGGAAGGCGGTAGCTGGGCAAGTCGGTCAAGGCATTGATGTTGCGGAACTCAGGCCGCTTTTTGGCAAGCTGGGTCATGTGGGCTCTTTCTTCGGGTTTATCTGTAAGTCAAAACAGCAGAAATTCTATTTCACTGTAACAAGCTGACATGAGGGTTTCATGTCAGCTCAAAGCATTACGGTAGTGATGCGTATCGGTTCTGTAGAGTCCGCGGCGCAACTCCATGGGGGTGTCGTTGTAAGTGTAGGCAACACGCGCCACACTCAGCAGGGGCACGTGGATAGCCACGTTGAGCAGTTGGGCTTGTTCTGCATCTGGGTTGACGGCGCGAATGCTTTCTTCAGCGCGCACCATGCGCACGCCAAACTCGGTTTCAAACAGCGCATACATCGGACCTTTGTAACTACTTAAGCGTTCGGCGGTCAACCCTTTGAAGGGGGCACCTGGCAGCCACAGCTCTTCCAAAATGGTGGGCACGCCTGCATAGGCCAACACGCGGCGCACTTGCAGCACAGGGTCGCCGCTGCGCAGGCTGAGGGTGCGGGCAATGTCGGCGCTGGCGCGCAGGCGCTTGCAGTCAATGATGGTGCGCTCGGCTGGTCCTTCGCTTTGGTTGTCACCGTTGTCGGGCTGCAGCTTCAAAAATCGGTATTGCACATGCTGTTCGGCATGGGTGGCCACAAAGGTGCCCTTGCCTTGGCGGCGGACCAACAAGTTCTCGGCCGCCAGTTCGTCAATGGCTTTGCGCACGGTGCCTTGACTGACGCGAAACCGTGCGGCCAAGTCCATTTCACTGGGGATGGCTTCACCTGGCTTCCATTCGCCTGCTTCGAGGCTTTGCAAAATCAGGCCTTTGATTTGTTGATACAGCGGGCTGAAGGCAGGCGACAGGTTCAAGGCACCCAAAGCATCGCCGCCCACAGAGGGTGGGTTGCCAAGGGCTGCAAATGAGGGCGCTGTGTTGGATGCCATGGGTTTGTTGTCTAAACGCTTCAGCGTCAGTTCATTGTCATCCTCGTATCATATCTTCTATAAGACATAAGACAGAGTGCCCAAAGGGTTTTCGCGGGTAAACTGTCGCATCTGCCTTTTTTAAATCACTTTTTGGAGTTTTCCTCATGAGCAAGAAGCCTGTTCGCGTTGCCGTCACTGGTGCAGCTGGTCAAATTGGTTACGCCCTGTTGTTCCGTATCGCCTCAGGCGAAATGTTGGGCAAAGATCAACCCGTCATCTTGCAATTGTTGGAAGTGCCGGTTGAAGGCCCACAAAAAGCCCTTCGCGGTGTGATGATGGAACTGGAAGATTGCGCCTTCCCTTTGTTGGTCGGCATGGAAGCCCATGGCGACCCCATGACAGCCTTCAAAGACGTTGACTACGCTTTGTTGGTCGGCTCGCGCCCACGCGGCCCAGGCATGGAGCGCGCTGAGTTGCTCGCCATCAACGGCGCCATCTTCACCGCCCAAGGCAAGGCCTTGAACGCTGTGGCCTCTCGCGACGTGAAAGTTTTGGTGGTCGGCAACCCAGCCAACACCAACGCTTACATCGCCATGAAGGCTGCGCCTGATTTGAAGCCAGGCAACTTCACCGCCATGCTGCGTTTGGACCACAACCGTGCCTTGTCTCAAATCGCTGCCAAGACCGGCAAAGCCGTGGCTGACATCGAGAAATTGTGCGTGTGGGGCAACCACTCACCCACCATGTACGCGGACTACCGCTTCGCCACCATCAAGGGCGAGTCGGTCAAGGCCATGATCAACGACCAAGAGTGGAACGCCAACGTGTTCTTGCCAACCGTGGGCAAACGCGGCGCCGCCATCATTGATGCACGTGGCTTGTCTTCAGCGGCTTCTGCTGCCAACGCGGCCATCGACCACATGCGCGATTGGGCTTTGGGCACACACGGCAAGTGGGTGACCATGGGCATCCCATCACAAGGCTGGTATGGCATTCCCAAAGACGTCATGTTTGGCTTCCCCGTGACCTGCGAAAACGGCCAATACAAAGTGGTCGAAGGTTTGGAAATCGACGCGTTCAGCCAATCTTGCATCGACAAGACCCTCAAAGAGTTGACCGACGAGCAAGCTGGCGTGGCCCACCTGATTTAAGCCAGTGCAGGACAAAGCCACCTTGGACAAGGCCTTTCAAGCTGTGAAAAGCGTGGGGGCCTCTTCGCTTCATCCGCGTCAAGTTTTGTTGGGCTCACAAGCCGGTGGCGTTCTGCTTCCCGTTTGTGACCATTACAGCGGAGTCGAAGCGCGCATGCGCAAAAGCTTGCAGCTGCAAGCTGCCATGACGCAAGAGTTTGGCACTTGCGTGTTTGATGTCACCCTGGATTGCGAAGACGGTGCACCCGTGGGCGGCGAGGCTGAGCATGCCGCGCTCGTCACCGAGTTGGCGCTGAATGCCGCACCTGAGGCCCGCGTGGCCGTGCGTGTGCACCCCGTGGATCACCCCAGTTTTCAGGCCGAAATGGCCACCATTGCGGGCCAAGCTGGCAAACGTTTGACGCACATCATGGTGCCCAAGGTCGAGTCAGTGGCCGATGTGCAGCTGGCCGAAGCCGCCTTGATTCAAGCTGGCGCCAAAGATTTGGCGCTTCATGTGCTGATTGAGTCGCCGGCTGCTGTGCACCGTGCGTTTGACATTGCTGCACACCCGCGTGTGCAGTCGCTCAGTTTTGGTTTGATGGATTTCATTTCTGCGCACGGTGGCGCCATCCCCGCGTCAGCCATGACGTCGCAAGGCCAATTCACCCACCCGCTGGTGGTGCGTGCCAAGCTCAACATTGCCAGCGCCTGCCATGCGCACGGCAAAGTGCCGTCGCATTGTGTGGTGACCGAGTTCAATGACATGGCAGCCATGCGCGCTGCTGCCCAACGCGCTGCGCACGAATTGGGTTGCACCCGCATGTGGAGCATTCACCCCTCACAAATACGCCCCATTCTTGAGGCCATGGCCCCTGACAACGCCGCCATTGAGGTGGCCAGCGAGATTGTGTTGGCTGCCTATGCCGCGCAATGGGCGCCCATCAGCCACCAAGGTCATTTGCAAGACCGCGCGAGCTACCGCTTCTACTGGCAAGTGTTGGAACGTGCGCACAGCACGGGCTGTAGCCTTCCAGCCGAAGTCCAGTTATTCTTCAAGGATTAACTGGAGATGCGCATGCACAAGTTTGTTTTAGCTTTTGTTGGTGTGTTCCTCGCAAGCATGGGCCATGGGTCTGTGGCTGCCGAGCCTGCCAAACAGCAAGGTGCCAAGCACGCGGCTCCAAAGCCCACAGCTGCGAAGCAAACGCAGGCCAAACCTAAGCCCACAACAGCGCCCAAATACTATTACGTCAGAGGCACCTCGACGGTTGCTGCGCCAGCGGCAGCCTTGCTGGCTCCCGCGGCGGCGGAGCAAGTGCCAGCCGCAACGCCTGAGCTGGGCGATGTGCACACAGGGCGTATGGTGTGCGAGCTGGGAAACTCAGTCACCGTCTCGCCCGACCCACAGCAGCCCTCACGTTTCGTCGTGCAGCTCAAGAGGAACACCTACTTCATGACGCCCGTGGCAACCACCACGGGCGCTGTGCGTTTGGAAGACGCACAAGCCGGCACCATGTGGTTGCAGCTACCCCATAAATCGATGCTGATGAACAGCAAGCTGGGCCAGCGCATGGCTGACGAATGTCAAAGCGAACATCAAACGGCTGCGGCGCAGGCCATGAAGCTCAATCCACCCCCCAGCTTGTTGGACCATTCCACCATGGCCATCAAATAACCCATTACTTTTTGATTCGATAGATTGGAGAAAACCATGTTGAAAGCCTACCGTGACCACGTCGCCGAGCGCGCTGCGCTGGGTATCCCACCCCTGCCTTTAGACGCCAAGCAAACGGCGGAATTGATCGAGTTGATCAAAGCCCCCGCCGCAGGCGAAGAAGCATTCTTGATGGACTTGTTGACGCACCGCGTGCCACCGGGCGTGGACGATGCGGCCAAAGTCAAGGCTTCCTTTCTGGCCGCTGTGGCCCAAGGCGATGTCAAAGTGGGCCTGATCTCCAAGTCCAAAGCCACGGAGCTCTTGGGCACCATGGTGGGCGGCTACAACGTGCACCCCCTGATCGAATTGCTCGACGACGCAGAAGTGGCCGCTGTGGCCGCTGAAGCCCTGAAGAAAACCTTGTTGATGTTTGACTTTTTCAACGATGTCGCTGAAAAAGCCAAAGCCGGTAATGCCAAGGCCAAAGAGGTCATGCACAGCTGGGCCGAGGCTGAGTGGTTCACCACCCGCCCTGAAGTTGAGAAAAAAATCACCATCACCGTGTTCAAGGTGCCTGGCGAGACCAATACCGACGACCTGTCTCCAGCGCCTGACGCCTGGAGCCGTCCAGACATTCCGTTGCACTACTTGGCCATGCTGAAGAACACCCGTGAGGGCGCACCCTTCAAGCCTGAAGAAGACGGCAAGCGCGGTCCCATGCAGTTCATTGAAGAGCTGAAGAAAAAAGGCCATTTGGTCTCTTATGTCGGCGACGTGGTCGGAACAGGCTCCTCACGCAAGTCGGCCACCAACAGCATCATTTGGGGCTTTGGTGAAGACATTCCGTTTGTGCCCAACAAGCGTTTTGGTGGCGTGACTTTGGGCGGCAAGATTGCCCCCATCTTCTTCAACACCCAAGAAGACTCAGGCGCGCTGCCCATCGAAGTGGATGTCTCCAAGCTCAACATGGGTGATGTGGTTGACGTGTTGCCCTACGACGGCAAGATTGTGAAGAACGGTGAAACCCTCACCACGTTCCAACTCAAGAGCGATGTGTTGTTTGACGAAGTGCGTGCGGGTGGCCGTATCAACCTCATCATCGGCCGCAGCTTGACCGCCAAGGCGCGCGAGTTCTTGGGCTTGCCCGCATCGACCGTGTTCCGTTTGCCCACAGCGCCGATCACCACCAAGGCCGGCTTCACGCTGGCTCAAAAGATGGTTGGTCGTGCGGTGGGTTTGCCAGAAGGTCAAGGCGTTCGCCCCGGGACTTATTGCGAACCCAAGATGACCACCGTGGGTTCACAAGACACCACCGGCCCGATGACCCGCGACGAGTTGAAAGACTTGGCATGCTTGGGTTTCTCATCTGACATGGTGATGCAATCGTTCTGCCACACCGCGGCTTACCCCAAGTCGGTGGATGTGAAGACACACCGCGAACTGCCAGCGTTCATCAGCAACCGTGGCGGCGTGGCTTTGCGTCCTGGCGACGGCGTGATCCACTCTTGGTTGAACCGTTTGTTGTTGCCTGACACCGTCGGTACCGGCGGTGACTCGCACACACGTTTCCCCATTGGCATTTCTTTCCCAGCAGGCTCCGGTTTGGTGGCCTTCGGTGCGGCCACTGGCGTGATGCCTTTGGACATGCCCGAGTCCGTCCTGGTGCGCTTTAAAGGCGAGATGCAACCCGGTGTGACCCTGCGTGACTTGGTGCATGCCATTCCGCTCTACGGCATCAAACAAGGCCTGCTGACGGTGGCCAAGTCCGGCAAGATCAACGAGTTCTCGGGCCGCATTCTGGAAATCGAAGGCCTGCCTAACCTCAAGGTCGAGCAAGCGTTTGAACTGTCCGACGCGTCCGCCGAGCGTTCAGCCGCCGGTTGCACGATCAAGCTCAACAAAGAGCCAGTCGAGGAATATCTGAAGTCGAACATCGTGTTGATGAAGAACATGATCGCCGACGGTTACGCCGACGCTCGCACCTTGGCCCGCCGCATCGAGAAAGTCGAAGCCTGGTTGGCCGCGCCCAATCTGCTCGAAGCTGACAAAGATGCTGAATACGCGCATGTCATTGAGATCGACATGAACGAGATCAAAGAGCCGATTTTGTGCTGCCCCAACGATCCGGACGACGCCAAGTTCCTGTCTGAAGTGGCGGGCACCAAGATCGACGAAGCTTTCATTGGTTCTTGCATGACCAACATCGGCCACTTCCGCGCCGCGGCTAAGTTGCTGGGCGGTCAGCGCGACATTCCCGTCAAGTTGTGGGTGGCACCGCCAACGAAGATGGACGAGAGCGAGCTGATCAAAGAAGGCCATTACGCTGCGTTTGGCACCGCTGGTGCGCGCACTGAAATGCCAGGCTGCTCTTTGTGCATGGGGAACCAAGCGCAAGTGCGTGAAGGCGCGACCGTGGTGTCTACTTCCACACGCAACTTCCCCAACCGCTTGGGCAAAAACACCAATGTGTATTTGGCCTCTGCGGAGTTGGCGGCGATCGCCTCTAAGCTGGGCCACATCCCCACCGTGGCCGAGTACCACGCGGCGATGGGCGTGGTCAACAGCGACGGTGCGGCGATCTACAAGTACTTGAACTTCAACCAGATTGACGAGTACGTCGAAACGGCCAAGGGCGTGACAGCGTAAGCCGTCTGCGTCTTCCCCAGCGCTTCGGTGTTGGGTGATAAAAAACCCGCAAAGCATCAGCCTTGCGGGTTTTTTTATGGGTTGTTAAAAATTACTCAGGTTCAATTTTTGCATCCCGCACCACCTTGGCCCAACGTGGTGCTTCGGCCTTGATCAGCGCCGCAAATTGTTCGGGTGTGCCGCCACCGAGTTCATTGCCCTGGCTCAAGATTTTTTCTTTCACCTCAGCCGTTTGCAGGGCTTGGTTACACACGGTATTGAGCTGCTTGACCAGATCGGGCGACAGGCCTTTGGGCCCAATCAGGCCTTGCCAATTCAGGACTTCCACTGCGGGGTAGCCTTGTTCGCCCATGGTGGGCAGGTCAGGTAAAAGAGGGGAGCGCTTTTTGCTGGTGATGGCCAAGGCACGCATGCGGCCACCTTGGATGGCGGGCATGGCGACATACATTTGTTCAAACATCATGTGCACCTGGCCCCCCATTAAATCTGTAGCGCCTGCGGAGCCGCTTTTGTAGGGCGCATGAATCATGTCGATACCGGCTTCATGTTCAAACAACGCACCACTCAAATGGTGGGAGCCGCCAATGCCGCCAGAGGCATAGCTCAGTTTGCCGGGGGACGCTTTGGCCGCTGCCACGAGGTCTTTGACGGTTTTGTAGGGCGAGTCGTTGCGCACCATCAAGATGAGCGGACCACGTTCGATCAGGCAAATCGGCGTCAAGTCATTCAATGGGTCAAAGTTGAGCTTTTTAAACAAAGTTTGGTTCACTGCCAGTGGGGCAAAGTTACCCATGCCTAGGGTGTAGCCATCGGGCTTGGCGCGCGCAATGGCTTCGGTGCCAATGTTGCCGCCCGCACCCGATTTGTTGTCGATCACGATGGGCTGGCCCAGCAGCGTGCCCATGGCCTTGGCCACTTGGCGTGATCGGCTGTCGGCGTTACCGCCTGCGGCGTAGGGGCAGACCCAAGTGATCGCTTTGTTTGGGTACTTGTCTTGGGCTTGGGCGAAGAGCGGCAACAAGCTGGCGCTGACTGTGGCTTGCATGAGGGAGCGGCGTTTCATGGCAGAAATCTCCTTGTTTTGACATGCAACAAATCATAGGCGTGTCCTTTGATTTGTTGAGAACGACAGACATAGCACAATCACGTACATGAATCGAACTGTGTTGATTGCAGGTGGCGGCATTGCAGGGGTTGCCGCTGGCTTTGCCGCTGCGCGCGCAGGCTGGCAAGCCACCGTATTTGAGCGGGCGGCTGAGTTTTCAGAAGTCGGCGCTGGCGTGCAGCTGGGCCCCAACGTGACCCGTATCTTGCAAGCTTGGGGTTTGTGTGATGCCCTCAACGAATGCGCGGCATTTCCTTCGGGCTTGCATGCCCGCAGCCTGAGTTCGGGAGAGGTGTTGGCCACCTTGCCCGTCCAAGACTTCCAGACACGCTATGGCGCGCCTTATGTCACCCTCCATCGCGCAGATTTGCATGGCCTGCTGTTGAAAGCGGCAGCGCGTGAAGGCGTGCAAGTGCACAGCCATGCGTTGGTGCAAAAGGCAAGCCAATCTGCCGATGAAGCGGTGTTGCATGTGATGCAACAGGGGCAGTTGCTGCTGCACACCGCCGACGTGGCCGTGGCGGCTGATGGCCTGTGGAGCCCCTTGCGCCAGCAACTGTTGGGCGATGGCCTGCCAAGCTTCACGGGGCATATTGCCTACCGCGCCTTGCTGGCGCAGGCTGATTTGCCGCTGCATTTGCGTAGCCAAGATGTGACGGTGTGGATGGGCGCACATGCCCATGTGGTGAGCTACCCCGTGCGCGGTGGCGAGTCCCTGAACGTGGTGTGTTTGACCGAGGGCCGTTTGTTAGACGACGAAGCCAACCACTTGCAAGCTTTGCAAACCTGGAATGCGCAAAAGTCTGAAGCGCAAACTTTGGCCGAGTTGCAACATGCCTTGCGAGGCGCTTGCGCGCCGCTCAAAGATTTGATTGGCGCATGCCTTGATTGGCGTTTGTGGCCGCTGTGTGGCAGACCTGTCATGAAGGGTGCGAATCAACATGCGCAAGGTCGGGTGGCATGGGTCGGCGATGCCGCACATCCCATGCTGCCGTATTTGGCACAAGGCGCAGGCATGGCGATTGAAGATGCCCAAGCATTGGCTGCGCAATTGCTGCATGCAAGTTCAGCGAATGTGCCCGAACAGCTGCAGCAGTTTGCCCACGCCCGCTGGCAGCGCAATGCGCGGGTGCAGGCGAGGGCGGTGCGCAATGGGCGAATCTTTCACGCCAGTGGTGCTCTGCGCTTAGGGCGGGACCTAGGCCTGCGCCTGATGGGTGCTCGCTTGATGGATGTGCCGTGGCTTTATGGCCACCGTCAAAGCTGAACTGCTTCAGCTGAGTGCAGGCAAGCCGTGGCGCAAACGCGCACGCTGGCAAGCCTCACTGCCTTCTTCAAACTCGCGACATGGGGAGGGCCGCCACTCGTAAATCCCGCAGGTGGCCTTCTCGCCCACTTTGCCCGTCAACGCCGCGCAGCGTGGTGGCGAGTAGTCAGTGCCGCGCATGCGGCACAAGGTGGCGGTCAGTTCTTGGCCTAGGCCTGTGGGCACCGAGCCGCCGTGGGTGTCCATTTCTGCCACGCTGAAATCCACCCGAAAGTTGGCGCAGCAGGCGCCGCAACTGGTGCAGGCCGACATCACTGACGTCCGAGCAGCAGGTACTCCATGAGTGCTTTTTGCACGTGCATGCGGTTTTCAGCTTCGTCCCACACCACGCTTTGTGGGCCATCGATCACGTCGGCCGCCACTTCTTCGCCGCGATGCGCGGGCAGACAGTGCATGAACAGGGCGTTGGTTTTGGCCACAGCCATCATGTCGCTGTCCACGCACCAATCGGCGAAAGCTTGTTTGCGTGCGTCGTTTTCGGCCTCATAGCCCATGCTGGTCCACACGTCGGTGGTGACGAGGTCCGCGCCCTCGCAGGCTTGCATGGGGTCAGCAAATACTTTGTAGCAATCGCTGTTGCTCAGGCCTGCAATGGCTGGGTTCACCTCGTAGCCGTTGGGCGTGCTGACGTGCACTGTGAAGCCCAGCATGTCGGCGGCTTGCAGCCAAGTGTTGGCCATGTTGTTGCCATCGCCCACCCACGCCACCACTTTGCCTTTGAGGCAGTCCAGCGGATGCACGGTCAAGCCACGGTGCTCGATGTAGGTGAAGAGGTCGGCCATGACTTGGCAAGGGTGGAACTCGTTGGTCAAACCGTTGATCACGGGCACGCGCGAGTTGGCCGCAAAGTTTTTGATTTTGTCTTGGCCGTAGGTGCGGATCATCACCAAGTCGGTCATGCGACTGATCACTCGGGCGCTGTCTTCAATCGGCTCGGCTCTGCCCAGTTGGCTGTCGCCTGTGGTGAGGTTGACCACAGAGCCGCCCAGCTGATACATGCCGGCTTCAAAGCTCACGCGGGTGCGCGTCGAGGCTTTTTCAAAAATCATGGCCAGCGTTCGGTCGGCCAGCGTGTGGTGCTTTTCGTAGGCTTTGAACTTCTTCTTGATCAGCGCTGCGCGTTGGAACACGTAGGCGTATTCGTCCGCCGTCAGTGAGGTGAACTGCAAGTAATGTTTCAGCGGTTGTGTCATGCGGCTTCTGCCAAAAATGTTTTGATCAGAGGCACAAGAATGGCCATGACTTCGTCGACCTCATCCTCGGTGATGATGAGCGGTGGCACCAAACGCACCACGCTGTCAGCAGTGACGCTGAGCAACAAGCCAGCATCGAGTGCGCGTTGCATCAATGCGCCGCATGAGCGGTCCAGGTCGATGCCAATCATCAGACCTTGGCCACGAATTTGTTTCACGCCCTTCACGCCGTCGAGCTCGAGATGCAAGGCGGCATGCAAATACGCACCCACTTGGGTCACGTGGTTGAGCAATTGGTCTTCTTCCATGATGCGGATGGTTTCCACACCCGCCCGCATGGCCAGCGGGTTGCCTCCAAAGGTGGTGCCGTGATTGCCAGGTTGGAAGATGTGGGCGGCTTTGGGGCCAGCCACCACCGCGCCAATCGGTACGCCAGAGCCCAAGCCTTTGGCCAGCGGCATCACGTCAGGCACGATGCCCGCCCATTGGTGGGCAAACCATTTGCCCGTGCGGCCCATGCCGCATTGCACTTCGTCAACCATCATGAGCCAATCGCGCTCGTCGCACAGTGCTCTGACTTGCTGCATGTACTCAGCACGCATGGGCGTCACGCCGCCTTCGCCTTGGATGGTTTCCATGAACACCGCCGCCACGTTGGGGTTGCCTTCGGTGGCTTGTTTCAGTGCGTCGATGTTGTTCACGGGCACGCGGATGAAGCCGCCCATCATGGGGCCAAAGCCTTCTTTGATTTTTTCGTTGCCCGTCGCCGCCAGTGTGGCCAATGAGCGGCCATGGAAAGCTTTTTCGTAAACCACGATTTCTGGCATTTCAATGCCCTTCATGTGGCCGAACTTGCGCGCCAGTTTCAAGGCCGCTTCGTTGGCCTCCAAACCGCTGTTGCAAAAGAAGGCATTGGTCATGCCCGATAGCTCGACCAACTTTGCTGCCAGCGCTTCTTGCAGGGGGATGTGGAAATAGTTACAGCTGTGAATCATCTTGCCCACTTGGTCTTGCAAAGCGGGGGTGAGCTTGGGGTGGGCGTGGCCCAAGGTGTTGACGGCGATGCCAGCCAAGGCGTCGAGGTAGCACTTGCCATCGGTGTCCCATACGCGCACACCTCGACCATGCGACACCGTCATGGGCAGGCGGCCATAGGTGTTCATGCAATGAGGGGATGCGGCAGGCGTGGTCATGTCAACTCCAAAAATAAAAACGACCCAACGAAGGTTGAGCCGTTGAGGGGAGATTTTAAAGGCACTGGCATGACAAATCCGTGGCGGTTTGGGGGTCATACAAATGCCACAAGTCTTATATAAGATAGAATACTTCCTACCGAGCGAGTGAGGGAGATCCCCCGTCGTCACGCAAACGTTTTCAGCCTCTACCCGATGGTTTCACACTCTGCCAAAGAAGTTTTTATTCTGGGTCTGACCCATGAAGGACGCACGTTTCGCCCCAGCGATTGGGCCGAGCGTTTGGCGGGCGTGATGAGCCAGTTTCGTCCGGGTGGTGCAACGCCTGGCAGCCATTTGAGCTATTCGCCCTGGTGTGTGCCCAATACGTTGGACAACAACAAATGCGTCATTGTTCACACCGATTTGCGTGACGAAGACCCCATGGCCTGGAACTTTGTGATGAACTTCGCCCGCGACAACAACTTGCAAGTGGTGGAAGCGTGCTTGCTGCCCGAGCACCCACCCAAATCTTGACAAACAACAGGCAACAAAAAACCCGCTCAAGAGCGGGTTTTTGCTTTTTCTTTGCGGACAGCGCACCCGTTACAAACGGCGGGCTGAACATTCAGCCCGGGCTGGTGGCCTAATGAATTAGGCGGCGAGTGCCAAGGCTTTCACCTTGGTGGACAAGCGGCTCTTGTCGCGAGCTGCTTTGTTTTTGTGGAAGATGCCTTTGTCAGCAATCGTGTCCACCACGGCTTGCATCTTGGCAAACAGTTCGGTGGCTTTGGTTTTGTCGCCAGCGATGACAGCTTTCTCGACATTCTTCACCGCAGTGCGGTACTTCGAGCGCAACGAGGTGTTGGCAGCGTTGATCTTGATGTCTTGACGGACGCGTTTACGGCCTGATGCCAGGCGCGGGTTCTTTTTCTTGGGTTTGGCTGAAGCCATGATAGTTTCCTTATGTGTCTGAGGATGTTGTCAGCAAAGCCGAACATTGTAGCAAATCGCTACACTCCAAGTGTGTCCTTGTTCAAATCTGCTTCTGTCGTGTCGGGCTTGACCCTGGTTTCCCGCATCACTGGCCTGATGCGCGAGCTGCTCATTGCCTCCACCTTTGGGGCCAGCGCGCTGACTGACGCCTTCAATGTGGCGTTTCGCATCCCCAATTTGTTTCGCCGTTTGTTTGCCGAGGGCGCGTTCAGCCAAGCATTTGTGCCTGTTCTGGCCGCCAGCAGGCAGCAGCAAGGCGACGAAGCCACCCAAGTGCTGATCAACCAAGTGGCCACCTTGCTCATTTGGGTGTTGTTCATCACCTCTGTGTTGGGTGTTGTGGGCGCACCTTGGCTGGTGTGGGCCATGGCCAGTGGGTTGAAGCAGTCCC
>JAIXRH010000117.1 GCA_027485285.1 Comamonadaceae bacterium
ATCGAAGAAACCGGTGCTGCGCAGTACTACCGCGACGCGAAAATTTTGACAATTTACGAAGGCACGACAGCCATTCAAGCCAATGACTTGATCGGCCGTAAAACTGGCCGCGACGGTGGTCAAACTGCCAAGGGCATTGCAGCGCAAATTGCCAACACCGAAGCTGAATTGCTCAAGAGCGGCAGTGCCAATGCCAAGGCAATGGCCGCACGTTTAAAGGCGGCCCGCGAAGCCTTCTTGCATGTGGTGGACTTCGTGGTGTCTGGCGCCAAAGCCAGCCCCAATGCCGTGTTTGCAGGCAGCGTGCCTTACCTCATGCTCACCGGTAACCTGGTAGCAGGTTGGCAAATGGGCCGTGCGTTGTTAGCCGCCGAGGCTGAGTTGGCCAAAGGCCACGATGCCGTGTTCATGCAGTCCAAAATCACCACCGCGCGTTTTTATGCTGACCACATCTTGGCCAAGGTGCCAGGTATGCGCGACAGCATTGTGGACGGTGCGGACAGTGTGACTGAGTTGGCGCTGGACGCGTTTTAAGTTTTGAAAAAACAAGGGGCTGGCATGTCGCGTTTACCTCTGGTATTGCAATCGCTGAAATTCCCAGTCATCGCATCTCCGCTGTTCATCATCAGCAATCCCAAGCTCTTGATTGCCCAGTGCAAAGCAGGTGTGGTGGGCTCTATGCCTGCGCTCAATGCGCGACCCGCGGAGCAATTGGAAGAGTGGTTGATCGAAATCACCGAGGCGCTGGCCGCACACAACCGCGATCATCCGGACCAGCCAGCGGCACCCTTTGCCATCAACCAAATCGTGCACAAAAGCAACGATCGCTTACAGCACGACATGGCCCTGTGTGTGAAGTACAAGGTGCCCATCATCATCACATCACTGGGCGCACGTGAAGAGGTGAATGCAGCGGCGCACAGCTATGGCGGCATCGTGTTGCATGACGTCATCAACAACAAGTTCGCCAAGAAGGCGATTGAAAAGGGCGCTGACGGCTTGATTGCCGTGGCAGCTGGCGCGGGTGGCCACGCAGGTGTCAAAAGTCCATTTGCCTTGATCCAAGAAATTCGGGAATGGTTTGACGGCCCTGTGGCCTTGAGCGGCTCCATCGCCACAGGCGGCGCAGTGCTGGCTGCCCAAGCGATGGGCGCCGACTTTGCCTACGTTGGATCGGCCTTCATTGCGACCGAAGAGGCGCGTGCGGCTGAGGAGTACAAACAAGCCGTGGTGGACGGCACATCGGACGACATTGTGTTGAGCAATTTGTTCACCGGCGTGCACGGCAATTACTTGGCGCCTTCGATCCGCAACGCGGGCTTGGACCCTGAGAACTTGCCCGAGAGCGACCCCAGCCAAATGAACTTTGGTGGGGGCGCACAAAAAGCGTGGAAAGACATTTGGGGTTGCGGCCAAGGCATTGGCGCTGTGAAAGCTGTGGTGCCTGCGGCTGAGTTGGTCGCGCGCTTGAAGCGCGAGTACCAAGCGGCCAAGCAGGGCTTCACGGCTTAGCGCAGCACCAGCACTGGCAAGTTGGCATGCGTCAGCACCTGTTGCGTCTCGCTGCCCAGCAACAAACGCTTGATGCCACGGCGGCCGTGTGAGGCCATCACGATCAAGTCGGCTTTGTGCTTCTTGGCGGCTGCAATCAAAGCGTCAGACACAATGTCAGATTTCACCACCACCGCTTTGGCGGTCACGCCTTTGGCTTTGGCGGCTTTCATCACAGCATCCAACGTTTTTTGAGCGCCGTCTGTCCAACCCGCTTCAATCTTTGACACCTCTTCGGCGCTCAAAGGCAAGGAGCCTTCAAAGTAACTTTGTGGGTAACGCGGCGTTACCTTCACAGCAATCAATTCGGCACCACTGAGCGCAGCCAATTCAAGGGCGCTGGTGATGGCTTTTTTAGACAATGCAGAACCGTCGGTGGCCACCAAAATTCGTTTGTACATTCATTGCTCCTTGGGTTGATATGGCTTTCAGCTTACGCCCATTGACGCAACATACCTTGACCCATGTCAAGTTTTGATCAGGTGAAAGCGTTAGGCTAGGCCACCTATGGATTCAGATCACTCAAGCTTCGCACTGCTGGATGACCGCCAAGAGTGGTTGCGATTCAGCCAGCCGCATCCAGCCAAATCATCTCAAGACAGCGCGGACAGCTGGGATTCGCATCTGGTGATTCAGGGCATGCACTGCGCTGCGTGTGCCTTCACCGTGGAGGAAGCCTTGCTTGCTGTTCCTGGCGTCCACTCGGCCGAGGTGAATGCAGCCACACACCGCGCCAAAGTTGTATGGTCGGCCGATGAGGTCAAACCTTCTCAGTGGATCGCAGCGATCGTCAAGGCGGGCTATGGCGCTTTGCCGGCCGCTGATAGCAGCTTGCGCCAAGCCCGCCACGTAGAGGGGCGACGCGCCTTGTGGCAATGGCTGGTGGCTGGCTTTTGCATGATGCAAGTGATGATGTATGCCTATCCCGCCTATGTCGCCGATGAGGGAGACATCACGCCCGACCTGGTGTTTTTGTTGCGATGGGCTTCGTGGGTGTTGACCTTGCCTGTGGTGCTGTTTTCGTGCGGGCCTTTTTTCAGCAACGCCATGCGTGACCTACGTGCACACCGCGTGAGCATGGATTTGCCTGTGGCTTTGGGCATGGTGATTACTTTTTTGCTCAGCTCCATTGCCACGTTCGAGCCCGAAGGTGTGTTTGGTGCAGAGGTGTATTACGACTCGCTCACCATGTTTGTGTTCTTTTTGCTCACTGGCCGTTGGCTTGAGCTGCGCGTGCGCGACCGCACCGCAGGCGCATTAGAAGCCTTGATGAACCGCTTGCCCGACAGCATCGAGCGACAGTTGCCAAGCGGTGAGTTTGAGCGCGTGGCTGTGCGTCGCGTGGTGGTGGGCGATGTGATTCGTGTCTCGCCTTCAGAGAGCTTCCCTGCCGACGGTGTGATTGTGCAAGGCCAGACCTTGGCCGATGAAGCCTTGCTGACGGGGGAGTCTCGCCCACAAGCGCGTGGTGTGGGCGACTCGGTGGTGGCGGGTAGCGACAACCTGAGTGGCATCGTCACGGTGCGGGTGGTGCAGGTGGGCGAGGGCACGCAGTTCTCGCAGATCGTATCTTTGATGGAAAACGCCTCGTTGGAAAAACCGCGCTTGGCGCAATTGGCAGACCGTGTGGCCAAGCCATTTTTGATTGGCGTGTTGGTGCTTGCCGCCTTGTCGGCCGTGTATTGGTGGCCGACCAACCCGGGACACGCGTTGATGGTGGCGGTGGCCGTGTTGGTGGTGACTTGTCCCTGTGCGTTGTCGCTGGCGACGCCCGCTGCCATGTTGGCTGCTGCGGGTAACTTGGCCCGTCACGGCGTGTTGGTTCGTAACCTGCAAGCCTTGGAATCTTTGGCTGAAATTGACACGGTGATTTTTGACAAGACGGGCACGCTCACGCAGGACGGCCAGCGTATCACGCAGGTGATGACGGCTGAGGGCGTGACGCCTGCCTACGCCTTGGGCTTGGCCGCTGCGTTGGCCCAACATTCCTTGCATCCGTTGTCGCGTGCCTTGGTGAAAGCCCACGAAGCATCAGGACAACCCGCAAGCGTTGACATCCACGATGTCAATGAAACGATTGGTCAAGGTTTAGAAGGTCGCGGCGATGTGGGCTTGCGTTTGGGAAGTGCCTCTTTTTGTGCGCCTCAAGTCAAGGCAATCCCCGACGCTGCAAAGGTCTGCCAAGTTCACTTGTGCACCTCCAACGCGTGGCTGGCCAGCTGGCAACTGTCTGAGGACATTCGGGCCGATGCGGTGCAAACCGTGCAGGCCTTGAAAAAGCTCAATGTGGAGGTGTGGTTGTTGTCCGGAGATCGGCCTGAATCAGCGCTGCATGTGGCGCAAGAGGTGGGCATTGCCCAAGCCTTTGGGGCGTGTACGCCGCAAGACAAGCTCTCACGCATGCAAGCTGCGCAGTCGCAAGGCGCACGTGTCGCGATGGTGGGGGATGGCCTGAATGATGGGCCTGTGTTGGCTGGCGCGCATGTGTCTATGGCATTTGGCAATGCCGTGCCCTTGGCGCAGTCCAAATCAGACTTGGTCTTGCTGGGCGGCAGCTTGTTGGTGGTGGCGCAAAGTGTCAAGTTGGCCAGGCATACCCTGAGGGTCGTCAAACAAAACTTGGCATGGGCGGCGGCCTACAACGCCTTGTGTGTGCCGCTGGCCGTGGTGGGCTTGCTGCCGGCGTGGCTGGCTGGACTGGGCATGGCACTCAGTTCGCTGGGGGTCGTGTTGAACGCTTTGCGACTGACCAAAGGTTTTTGATGGATATCTTGTATTTGTTAATCCCGCTGTCTGTGTTGCTGGTCCTTTGCATCTTGGCAGGCCTTTGGTGGGCCATTCATAAGGGCCAATTTGACAGTTTGGAGCAAGAAGGTGAGCGCATTTTGCGAGACGATTGATTTGAATCAATAACGCCTCAGTCATCTTTGACGATACTGATTTCAAAAATGAAAGGCGAACTATGAACTCTTCAGAACAAACCGTCTACAGCGACACCGTGGTGCGGCAGTTTTCCATCATGGCGGTGGTTTGGGGTGTGGTTGGCATGTTGGTGGGCGTGATCATCGCTTGTCAATTGGCGTGGCCTGAGCTGAACTTTGGGATTCCTTGGTTGAGCTACGGCCGCTTGCGACCCTTGCACACCAATGCGGTGATTTTTGCGTTTGGCGGATGCGCTTTGTTTGCCACCAGCTACTACGTGGTGCAACGCACCTGCCATACCGTTTTGTTCATGCCCAAACTGGCAGCGTTTACTTTTTGGGGTTGGCAGCTGGTCATCTTGGCGGCGGCGGTCAGCTTGCCTATGGGCTTTACCCAGGGCAAGGAATATGCTGAACTGGAGTGGCCGATTGACATCTTGATCGCTGTGGTGTGGGTGTCCTATGCGGTGGTGTTTTTTGGCACGGTTGGCACGCGCAAGGTCAAACACATCTATGTGGCCAATTGGTTTTTTGCCGCCTTCATCATTGCGGTGGCTTTGTTGCACATCGTCAACAGCGCGGCGATTCCCTCGGGTTGGATGAAGTCTTACTCTGCCTATGCGGGCGCGCAAGATGCGATGGTGCAGTGGTGGTATGGCCACAATGCGGTGGGCTTTTTCTTGACAGCGGGCTTCTTGGGCATGATGTACTACTTCATCCCTAAGCAAGCGGGCCGCCCGGTGTACTCGTATCGCCTGTCGATCGTCCACTTCTGGGCATTGATCTTCACTTATATGTGGGCGGGCCCTCACCATTTGCACTACACCGCGTTGCCTGACTGGACGCAGTCTTTGGGCATGGTGTTTTCGTTGGTGTTGTTGGCGCCCAGCTGGGGCGGCATGATCAACGGCATCATGACTTTGTCTGGCGCATGGCACAAACTGCGTGACGACCCGATTCTGCGTTTCTTGATTGTGTCCTTGTCGTTCTACGGCATGTCCACCTTTGAAGGTCCCATGATGGCCATCAAAACCGTGAACGCTTTGAGCCACTACACAGACTGGACCGTCGGCCACGTGCACTCCGGTGCTCTGGGTTGGGTGGGCTTGGTGTCCATGGGCTCGATCTACTTCTTGATTCCTAAGCTGTTTGGCCGCAAGGAAATGTTCAGCGTCAAAGCCATTGAGGTCCACTTCTGGTTGGCCACCATTGGCATTGTGTTGTACATCGCTGCCATGTGGATTGCGGGTGTGATGCAAGGTTTGATGTGGCGCGCCATCAACGCCGATGGCACATTGACTTACACCTTTGTTGAATCTGTCAAAGCCACTTATCCTTTTTATGTGATTCGTGTGGCGGGTGGTTTGCTGTACTTCAGCGGGATGCTCATCATGTTGTGGAACGTTGTCAAAACCGCCACCAGCGGCAACACCGTTCTCGTGACCATTCCAGCACCCGCTCACGCCTGAGGAGAAATAGATGTCTGATAACAAATCCAAAGGCTTCTCCCACGCCAGTGTGGAGACCAATAACTTTTTGATGATCGTGTTGATCTTGATCGCCGTTGCCTTCGGTGGTTTGGTGGAGATCGTCCCTTTGTTCTTTCAAAAGTCCACCACCGAACCCGTGACAGGCGTCAAGCCCTACACCGCGCTGCAGCTGGCGGGGCGCGATGTGTATGTCCGCGAAGGTTGCTACAACTGTCATTCACAAATGATTCGCCCGTTTCGCGCAGAAACTCTTCGCTATGGCCACTACTCGGTGGCGGGCGAGTCTGTGTATGACCACCCCTTCCAATGGGGCAGCAAGCGCACCGGCCCAGACTTGGCACGCGTGGGCGGCAAATACAGCGACGAGTGGCACCGTGTTCACCTGAACAACCCACGGGATGTTGTGCCTGAATCCAACATGCCCGAGTACCCATGGCTGTCTAAAAACTTGGTGGATCCCGCACAAGTGGCTGCCAATATGTCGGCGCTGCGCAAAGTCGGCGTGCCTTATTCCGATGAAGAAATCCTCAAAGCCCTTGAGGACGTCAAAGGTAAAACCGAGATGGAAGCTTCAATTGCCTACCTGCAATCTCTGGGCCTCGCGCTCAAATAAGGAGACAGATCATGGATGTGAATGATTTAAGAGTTGTGACTACTCTGCTGGCATTTGTTGTGTTCGTCGGCATCATGGTGTGGGCTTATTCCGCACGTAACAAAGAAGATTTTGAGGCCGCATCCAAGCTGCCACTCGATCAAGACTGAGGCCAAAGGCCTTTGTAAAGGAGTCGAATCATGAGTGATTTCACAAGTAGTTTTTGGTCGATCTTTGTGTCTGCCATTTCAATTTTGGGCGTCGTGTACTGCGCGCTTTTGTTGTGGTTTTCGTCCAAAGTCAAAGTTGCGTCACATCCAGTGGACGGCACAACGGGTCACGTGTGGGACGAAGACTTGCGCGAGATGAACAACCCGCTGCCACGCTGGTGGTTGTGGCTGTTCATCATCACCATGGTGTTTGCTGTGGTGTATGGCGTGGCTTACCCAGGTTTGGGGAGCTTTGCGGGCATGTTGGGTTGGTCTTCAACGGGTCAGTACGAAGCAGAAGTGGCCAAAGCCAACAAAGACCTGGAGCCCTTGTATGCCGCATTCAACGCACAAACGCCCGAGCAGTTGTCGCAAGACCCCAAAGCCATGGCGGTGGGCGAGCGGTTGTTCATGAACAACTGTGCCCAATGCCACGGCTCAGACGCACGCGGCTCCAAGGGTTTTCCTAACCTGACTGACAAGGACTGGTTGCATGGTGGCAGCACAGACAAGATCAAAGAAACCTTGGTCAAAGGCCGTATTGGCCAGATGCCGCCCATGGCGGCAGCGGTGGGGTCCCCTGACGACATTCGTAATGTGTCGCACTATGTGTTGAGCTTGTCGGGTAGCCCGCACGATTCGGTACGCGCTGCTTTGGGTAAATCCAAGTTCGCAGCGTGTGCCGCTTGCCACGGCGCAGACGGTGCTGGCATACAAGCCATGGGTGCGGCCAACTTGACCGACAAAGTTTGGTTGCACGGCTGGGGCGAGGAAACCATCACCGCCATGATCAACAACGGCAAAGTCAACCAAATGCCTGCACAAGAGGGCCGGTTGACAGCGTCGCAAATTCACGTGTTGACCGCTTACGTTTGGGGTTTCTCAAACAAAACCACCGTTTCAAAGTAACTCGCTGTGAACTCTGCAGACGACGCCAAGCAGCGTCAAACCATCCCCATCATTCCAGAACCTTCGGGCGCTTCGGACGAGGCGATGGTGTCGCTGTACGCGGCATCCAAAAAAATCTACCCTCGCGCCGTCCAAGGTTTCTTTGCCTACTGGCGCTGGATATGTGTTGTGCTGACGCAGTTGGTGTTTTATGGCTTGCCTTGGCTTGAGTGGGGCACGCGGCAAGCTGTTTTGTTCGACTTGGCTTCTCGTCGTTTTTATATTTTTGGTCTGGTCTTGTATCCACAAGACTTTATTTACTTGACCGGCTTGTTGGTCATCTCGGCTTTGGCACTGTTTTTATTCACCGCGGTCGCTGGACGTTTGTGGTGCGGCTATGCCTGCCCGCAAACGGTGTACAGCGAAATTTTCTTGTGGATTGAGCGCAAAGTCGAGGGTGATCGTTCGGCCCGCATGCGTTTGGATGACGCCAACTTCTCCATGGAGAAGCTGGTCAAGAAATGCTACAAGCACATCATCTGGATCTCTTTGTCGATCTGGACGGGCTTTACCTTTGTGGGTTATTTCACACCCATCCGTGATTTGGTGATGGAATTTTTCCTGACCCAAATGAGTTCTTGGGAGTTGTTCTGGGTGTTCTTCTACGCCTTTGCCACGTATGGCAATGCAGGCTTCATGCGCGAGCAGGTGTGTAAATACATGTGCCCCTATGCCCGCTTTCAAAGTGCCATGTTTGACAACGACACCCTCATCGTGACCTACGATGCTGAACGTGGCGAACCGCGAGGCGCGCGCGCCAAGGGCGCGGATACCAGCATCTTGAACCTAGGCGCTTGTGTGGACTGCAGTTTGTGTGTGCAAGTGTGTCCCACGGGCATTGATATTCGGCAAGGTTTGCAGTATGAGTGCATTGGCTGCGGTGCATGCGCTGATGTGTGCAACACCGTGATGGACAAGTTAGGCTATGCCAGAGGTTTGGTGCGTTACACCACGCAAAACGCTATGGATAACAAGTGGACACCCAAAGACATGTGGCAGCGTCTGATGCGCCCACGTGTTCAGATTTACACCATGATTTTGGCGACTGTCACCATCGGTTTGTTGGTTTCACTCAGTTTGCGCACGCCGTTCAAGGTGGATGTGGTGCGAGACCGATCGACCTTGTCGCGTATCACGGAGTCCGGCACATTGGAAAACGTGTATCGCTTGCAAATCATGAATGCGGCTGAAGCTGTGCAGACCTATCACTTGTCTGTGAAAGGACTGCCAAACTTGAACATCACGACCGAGACTGAGGTGGTGGTTGACCCCGCACAGGCGCGCTGGGTGGTGTTGCGTGCCGACGTGCCTTATGGGTCTGTGCCGAGTGGTTCGCACAAGATCATGTTTGAAATTCAGGCCTTGGGCTCGGATGCCTTTGCTGTCGAAAAATCTGTGTTCATCGTGCCTAGGTAGATCATCATGCAACAACAAACAAGCGATACCCAACCTTGGTGGCAATACGGCCACGTGTGGCTCATCATTGCTGGACCTGCTGCCGTCATCGTGGCGGGTTTCCTCACGCTGGCGATTGCCATCCGAATGCCAGACCCTGTGGTGGCTGAAGACTATTACCGGCGTGGCTTGAACATCAACAAGACCTTGGCTGCTGAAAAGGACATGCAACTTGCGCCAGCCATGCAGTCACGCAACCATGTGGTGACCCCGAAGTCCGAACCGTCACAGCTTGAGGCAGCCAAGCCAGAGCTGCTCCCAAAGCCCCAATGATTGAGCGACATCCATGGGTGCTGAACTGAAACAATGCTTTGAGGGGAATTCAAATGTTGGCTCAACGATTGATGTGGATTGTGTGGCCTGCCTTTTTGATGGCGGGCGTATTGGAAGTGCTGGTGTTTGCTTTTGTCGATCCACAAGATATGCATTGGATGGGGCAGCCCATTGAACTGTCTAGACAAGGCGTTTACACCGTGTCATTTTTTGTTTTTTGGGTTTTGACTTGCGCGAGCAGTGCATTGACCGTGTTGCTTTCCAAGTCGCCCCTTGAGGTGAACGGTTAAACCGCGCTCATTCAATCGCTGTGGCAGTTTTGTGAGTTCACGATGCGCTTGAGTCCATCGGCGTTCAAGATGCGCACATGACGTTGCTTGACTTCGACCAAGCCGTCGTCCACAAACTTTGAAAATGTGCGGCTGACCGTTTCGAGTTTGAGGCCAAGGTAACTGCCAATCTCTTCGCGCGTCATGCGCAACACCAACTCTGTTTGTGAAAAGCCCCGGGTGTGCAAGCGTTGAACCAAGTTGAGCAAGAAGGCGGCCAAGCGCTCTTCAGCGCGCATGCTTCCCAAAAGCAACATCACGCCGTTTTCTCGCACGATTTCACGGCTCATGATCTTGTGTACGTGGCGCTGCAACGAGGTGATTTCGCGCGACAGTTCTTCGATGCGGTCAAAGGGCATCACGCACACTTCGGCGTCTTCTAGGGCCACCGCATCGCAGGTGTGGTGGTCGCTGACGATGCCGTCTAGACCCATGATCTCGCCAGCCATCTGAAAACCCGTCACTTGATCGCGGCCGTCTTCTGCCGAGATGCGTGTTTTGAAGAAACCTGTGCGGATGGCATACAGCGCGTTGAACTTATCGCCGTGCCTAAACAAGTGTTCGCCTCGCGCTATTTTGCGACGCGTGGCCACCACGTCATCTATTTGCACCATCTCGCTCTCGCTCAAACCCAATGGCATGCAGAGCTCTCGCAAATTGCAGTTAGAACAGGCGACTTTGATGCTGATCGGATTCATGGGTTGGCCAGTCGTTTGTGTTGATGCAGGTCAAGTTTTTCGGTGACGCACAGGTCTATTATGGAGCTCAAAATTAGGTGTGAACTTATGCATTCTCCTCTTGTGTTAACCCCAGAACTTTTGCAGCGCTACGACGTTGCGGGGCCACGTTATACCTCTTATCCCACGGCTGACCGATTCGTGGAGGCGTTTGGCGAGGCCGATTATGTGCAAGCGCTGCATCAGCGACGTGACGGTTTGGCCGCAAAGGCCCATCCCTTTTCACTTTATGTGCACATTCCATTTTGTGAGTCGCTTTGTTATTACTGTGCCTGCAACAAAATCATCACCAAGCACCATGAGCGAGGCGCTGAATACCTGCGCTATCTTGAGCGAGAGGTCGACCTCAACATTGCGCACCTGGGTTTGGGTCAAGTGGTGTCTCAGTTGCACCTAGGGGGCGGCAGCCCGACATTTCTGAGCGATGACGAGCTGACTCAGCTGATGCACATGTTGCGTCGCAACTTTCAGTTTGCACCTGGTGGTGAGTACTCGGTGGAGATCGATCCACGCACCGTCACACGCGAACGTTTGGCGCATTTGGCCGAGCTTGGCTTCAATCGCCTGAGCTTTGGCGTGCAAGACTTTGAAGCTGCCGTGCAAAAAGCCGTGCACCGCATTCAGCCTGCCGAGCAAGTGTTTGACTTGGTGGCAGCCGCGCGCGAGTTGGGCTTTGAGTCGATCAATGTCGATTTGATTTATGGCTTGCCCATGCAAACGCCAGAAACTTTTGAGCGCACGCTAGCGCAAATCACCCAACTGCGCCCAGACCGCATTGCTTTGTATGCTTATGCGCATTTGCCTGAGCGCTTCAAGCCGCAACGTCGCATCCACCTCCAAGACTTACCGCCTGCAGCGTCTAAGCTGGTCATGTTATCGAGCGCCATGCGCGTGTTGATGGCGGCTGGCTATGTGTACGTGGGCATGGACCACTTTGCCTTGCCCGCCGATGCTTTGGCTGTGGCCAAGCGCCAAGGTCGCTTGCATCGCAACTTTCAGGGCTACAGCACACAGCCCGATTGCGACTTGATTGCTTTGGGTGTGTCGTCCATTGGTCGCGTGGGTCCGACCTTCAGTCAAAACGTCAAAACCTTGGACGACTACTACGACTTGCTCAACCAAGGGCATTTGCCTGTGGTGCGTGGCATGGCGCTGTCGCGAGACGATTTGGTGCGTCGCAGCGTCATCATGGCGCTGATGTGTCAAGGCCGTGTGCTGTTTGAATCCGTGGAGTTGGCGCATTTGGTGGACTTCAAAACATACTTTGCAACTGAGATGCAAGCCTTGGCTGCCATGCAAGACCAAGGCTTGGTGATCCTCGACGAATCTGGTATTCAGGTCACAGAGCTGGGTTGGTTCTTTGTGCGTGGCGTCGCCATGGTGTTTGACAAATACCTGCAAGCCGACATGAACCGCGCCAGGTTCTCTAAAATCATCTGATGAATACGACTTTGGCCCTCACTGCACTCCTGATGGGGCTTGCGGGTGGGCCGCATTGTTTGGCGATGTGCGGAGCTGCTTGTGCAGGCATCGGGCGCGCTGCCCAAAAACAAACAGGCGGGCAGGGCACCTCGGCCATGCTGTTGTTTCAGTTGGGCCGCATCATGGGCTACAGCGCTTTGGGCGCGTTGGCCGCTAGCACCATGCAAGGTGTGGGCTGGCTCAGCACGCAGTCTGCGGTGTTTCGCCCTGTGTGGACTTTGCTGCACATCGTGGCTTTCCTGGTGGGCGGCTTGTTGCTTTGGCGCGGCGAGCAGCCCATTTGGTTGGAAGACTTTGGCCGTGGCATTTGGCGTCGTGTGCAGAGCATGACGTCGCATCTCAAACTGCGCAACGGTGGGCCGGTCCTCTTGGGCGTATTATGGGCATTGATGCCTTGCGGTTTGTTGTACGGCGCACTCTTGGTTGCGGCACTGAGCAACAGCCCTTTAGAAGGGGCGGGTGTGATGGCTTTGTTTGCGCTTGGCAGCGCCGTGGTCCTCACCATTGGCCCTTGGGTGTGGTTGCGCCTGCGCGGTGGGCAAATCATGGCCACGGGCAATGGCGCATGGGGTGTGCGATTGGCGGGCTTGGCGTTGGCTGTCAGCTCTGGCTGGGCCTTGTGGATGGGCTTGGTCGAGTACCAAGCACCTTGGTGCTTGGTGCCTCAATGATCAGCTGGTGATGCCTGTGTACAACATATAGGCCGCCAGCAAATACAAAACGCTGGCAAAAATGCGTTTGAGTTTTTTTACCGGCAACGTATGCGCCGCTTTGGCACCTAAGGGCGCTGTGAAAACGCTGCATGCGGCGATGATGACCAAGGCAGGCACCCAAATAAACCCAAATGCATCATCTGGCAAACCTTGCACCGACATGCCACTGAAGATGTAGCCTGCCACGTTGGCCACCGCAATCGGAAACCCCAAAGCCGCGCTGGTGGCCACCGCGTTGTGAATGGCCACATTGCACCAGGCCATGAACGGCACACTGATAAACCCACCGCCCGCACCCACCAAGCCGGAGATAAAACCAATCACACCACCCGCGCCCACCAGTCCTGCCGTGGCTGGCACTTGGCGAGATGGCGACGGCTTTTTGTCCAAGAACATTTGCGTGGCAGAAAAGCCCACGAACAAACCAAAGAAGATGCCCAAGTAAGAGCCCTTGAGCAACGCGAACACGCCCAAGCTGCTGATCAAGCTGCCCAGCACGATGCCAGGTGCCAAGCCCTTGACCAAATCCCACCGCACCGCGCCGCGTTTGTGGTGCGCACGCACGCTAGACACGGAGGTGAAGATGATGGTGGCCATGGAGGTGGCAATCGCCATCTTGACGGCTAAGTCTGCATCTACACCCCGGAACGACAGAATCATCGTGATGAAAGGCACCATCACCATGCCACCGCCAATGCCCAGCAAGCCCGCTAAAAAACCTGTGCAAATGCCGAGTGCGGCCAGTTCGAGAATCAGTTGGGGTTGGAAATTCATGAGGTGCAGGCCTTGATCAATAAAAGGTGTCTGCAAGGCTCCCCAGGACCGTCATCCTGAACCGGGGTTCAGGTGGGCGAGGTCAGGTCAACGTTGGGTTCATCTGACGCGAGACGATCACGCTCATCAACCGATGTTCCAAGCCCGAGCTCTATGAGCATTGGTTCAAGGAAATATAAAGCCCCAAGGACTTGCAGACGCGTTGATTGTAGGCCTGCTTAGATCAGCTGGTTGTCGCGTGAGAGCACTGCATCCATGCGTTGCAGCAAGTTGTGTAAGTCAGCGCCAGAGACGCTGCTGTCACCGCTGGCTTGCACAGTGGCAGGGCGGTCGGTTAAATCAAACGCCAAGTTGAGCGCTGCCAAGACGGCAATGCGGTCACGCGCTTTGATCTTGCCTGCATCGCGAATCTTGCACATGGCCTCGTCGACTTTGCCCACTGCTTGGCCCAAACGGGATTCGCCCCCTTCGGGGCAGCCCAGCACATAGCCTTGGCCCATGATTTGCACTTCGATTTGCTTCATGCGTTGTCCTTGGTCGTGGCCTCTGTGCCTTGAGGCAGGCGATCAATCAAAGCGTCGATGCGGTGGCGGGCTGCGCCGAGGCGGGACTTGAGCAGGTCGCGTTCATGCGTGAGGTCTTGCACTTGGGCAGCCAGAAGGGCGTTGGTACGCTGCAGTTCTTCATGGCGCAACAGCAAGTGCTCAACGCGCTGGGCAATTTGATCGATCAGGGGTGTTTGTGGCATGGCCTAGACATTTTAAGGGGGCTGCAAGGTTAATCGTTAAAATTATGGCTGTTGGTGCTCGAGGTGTGGTTCACACGCCTCAGTTCAACGGGAAGCAGGAGGGTCGCGTCGACCAGCTCGACAACACCTCACCTGCGCTGCCCCCGCAACGGTCAAGCGGACGAGCCTTTGGGCTCCGCTTCTGTCAAATAAGCCACTGAGCGCCTTGAACAAGCGCTTGGGAAGGCGACAGAGGTTGTCTCCGCCAGCCCGGATACCGGCCAACAAGGTGGTGGCGCGTCCAAAAAACGTGTCGCCAATTCGCTCAAGCACTGTCGGGGATGGCGGTGAGGGCATACAAAGTTGGTATTTAAATCATGAAGAAATCTATTCGTCTGCGTGCGTTCGCGCCTGTGCTTTCTGTTTTGTCTTTGGCTGTTGCTGTGTCTGTGCAGGCTCAGGGTATTGAAATAAATCCGGTCGTGATTTCTGCTTCGCGCATGAAGCAACCTTTGTCCGAGGCCTCTGTGGTTGTAGACGTGATTTCTCGTCAGCAAATTGAGCAATCTGGTGCGTCTAACGTGACTGAATTCTTGGACTCCGTTGGGGGTATGAGTGTCAATCGTTTGTATGGCCGCGCTGGCATAGACGCTTCAGTTGATATTGGCTACCTAGGGGAGGCAGGCTCTCAAAATGTATTAATTTTGATTGATGGACAAAGAGTGACTGGCGCGGATTCGTCGGGTAACCATTTTGCACAGCTGCCAATGAGTGCTATTGAGCAAATTGAAATTCGTAAAGCGAATGGTGGTGTGTTGTTTGGTGATAGGGCGCAAGGTGGTGTTATCAACATCATCACACGCACTGACATCGCTCAAAGCGTGAATTTGAGTTTTGGTAGTTTCGGTTATCAAAAACAAGATGTTTATTTAGGATTTCAATCTGATCAAACACGCGGCAGTGTTTCTTTGATGAATTCGAGAGCCGACGGTTACCGTCAATTCAGCGAATCCGATCAGCGCAGTGCGCAAGTCAGATTAACCAACTCTTCAGATTTAGGACAACTGTCATTTTTTGTTCGTGGATTTGAAGAGAGCGCGAACTTACCAAGCTATTTGACCCCGGCGCAGTTTGCTGCAGATCCAGCAAGAGTGGGCGCTTATCCCATCGCGACAGAGCGCTCAGGCGCTGCTACTGGTTTGAAATATTTGCGAGCGTTGGCAGGGGACGATCTCTTGTCGATTGACACTTTTCACCAAGAGTTAAACGCAAAAACTTACGATGCCATCAAAAATACGAGAACTTCAATTACGCCAGAGTACAAAACTAAGTGGCTGAGTAATCAACTCATTCTTGGTGGTGAATTTGCAGACGCGCAAGCAAATACCGACACAAAAAAACAAGTTCAACAACAAACACAATCTTTGTTTGTGCAGGTGTTTCGACCTATCACTCTGAGAACTACTTTAGATGCGGGGCTGCGAATTCAACGTGCGGAGAGTCTTTTCCAAACGTCGAGTGGCGCCGCATCAACTTCTGCAAGCGCTCAAAAAAATGGTGGTTCGATTGGCGCGTTAACCCAATTGACCGACACTTCGACATTGCGTGCGGGGGCGTTGACTGGTTTTAGATTTCCCAATGCAGATGAGTTGTACACATTCAACAGAACGACGTATGCCCTTTTGCAAATTAACCCATCAGTCAAGCCGATGTCAACGCAAGAGTATTTCTTGCAGTTTGAGCAACGCCATCACTCAGGCAAATGGGCCGCGCACTACCGTCAAATAGTTGCCACTGATGAGATCGCCTATCAATACAACTGCGGTGTCGTAGGAAGTGTCGCAGCCTCATGCAACAGCAATCTTTACGATACGAAACGTTCAAAACTTTCACTCAGCTCCGATTGGCGAGTCAGCGCTGCATCAATGCTGAAAGCGCATGTTGATTTTGTTGATGCAACGATTTCTAATGGCTTGAATGCAGGCCAACGTGTTCCCTTGACGCCTAAGCAAGTTGTGCGAGTCACTTACGAACAAAAAATAGGCAGCTATGTGGCGATGTCTTCATTGCATCATCGCAGTGGAATGATGCAGGCGAGTGATCAGACTGCATCAAATCCTAAGATGCCATCTCGCACGGTTGTTGATTTAGGCCTCAGAACTGAATTCTCTCAGACGCTGACTGGATCAGTTTGGATACGCAACGCGTTCGATAAGTCTTATTACGACTATGCAACCTATAACGGTCTCTATCCTGCTGACGGACGAGGCGTTTACGCTAATTTGAAAATCAGCTTTTAAGCGCATGTTGCGACCGACACTCCCCCAACGCATCGTCTGCCTCACCGAGGAAACGACCGAGTGGCTGTACCTGCTGGGGGAAGAGGCGCGCATTGTGGGTATCTCGGGTTACACCGTGCGTCCGCGCCGTGCGCGTGATGAAAAGCCCAAAGTCAGCGCATTCTTGAGCGCTAAGATTGACAAGATCTTGGCACTCAAGCCCGATTGCGTGTTTGGGTTTTCTGATTTGCAGGCCGACATCGCGGCCTTGCTCATCCGTGCGGGTGTGCAGGTCACGGTGTTTAACCAGCGCAGTGTGGACGAGATTTTTTCCATGCTCTACCAAGTGGCTGCCATGGTGGGCCAAGCCGAGCAAGGCTTGCAGCGTTTGCAGCAAATGCGTGCGCAGCTGGATGCCATTCAACAAACCGCTGCCACGTTCAAGCGTCGGCCCAAGGTGTATTTTGAAGAGTGGGACGAGCCGCACATCAGTTGTATCCGTTGGGTGTCTGAGCTGATCGGCGTTGCGGGTGGCGACGATTGTTTTCCTGAGTTGGCGCCAATGGCGATGGGCAAGGACCGCATCATTGCCAGTGGCCAAGCCATCATCGACCGTGCGCCCGACATCATCATTGGCTCGCTGTGCGGCAAGAAGTTTCGTCCCGAAAAAGCAGCGGCTCGCGAGGGTTGGCAAGATGTGCCAGCGGTGCGCACCCAGCAAATTTTTGAAATCAAATCTGCCGACATCTTGCAGCCAGGCCCAGCGGCGTTGACCGATGGCGTGGCCCAATTGCACCGCATCATTCAGCAGTGGGAGGCCACGCATGCTTAAAGGCATCACAGCCATGCGCAGGTTGACGCTGGTCGCACTGTTGGGTTTGAGCGCCTTCGCCCAAGCCGTGGTGTTGCGTGACGATCGACACGTGGACGTCAACATCACCAAGCCGCCGCAACGCATCGTCAGCCTGCTGCCTTCACTCACCGAGACCGTGTGTGCATTGGGCCAATGCCAAAAGCTGGTGGGCGTGGACCGCTATTCCAACTGGCCCGAGGCCATTGAAAAGCTGCCCCGCATGGGTGGCGGTCTGGACCCCAACATTGAAAGCGTGGTGGCCGCCAAGCCCGACTTGGTGTTGATGGCCACGTCAGCCCGCGGTGCTGAGCGCTTCACCGCTTTAGGCCTGACGGTTTTGGCGCTTGAGCCGCGCTCACATGCCGATGTGCAGCGCGTCATGCGCATCGTGGCGCAGGCCTTGGATGTCCCGCTGGTAGAAAGTGACCGTGTGTGGCGGCACATCGATGCTGCGGTGAACGCTGCTGCGCAATCGGTTCCTGCGCTGGCCAAAGGCCAGCGGGTGTACTTTGAGGTCAGTTCTGCGCTTTACGGGGCCAGCGAGTCGTCGTTCATGGGTGAGACCTTGCAGCGCTTGGGTGCGCGCAACATCTTGCCTGGGTCGTTGGGGCCCTTTCCCAAGATCAACCCAGAGTTTGTGGTGCGTGCGCAGCCCGACCTCATCATGGTGAGCGAGAGCAATTTTGTCGGCATGGACACGCGCCCGGGCTGGCAAAACCTGCACGCCCTGCGCTCACAGCGTGTGTGTGTTTTCAAGTCAGCCGAGTCTGATGTGCTGGTGCGTCCGGGCCCGCGCATGGCCGAAGCTGCGCGGTTGATGGCCCAGTGTTTGACAGACAAAGGCGCAGATAAGCCAAGGGCACCGCCATGACGCACACAAGCGTTCGATGGTCGCCCCTGGGCTTAGCGCTCACGCTGCTGGTCTTGTGCGCCTTGGGCATTGCGCTGGGCAGCGCCGTGGGCAGCACGGGTGTAGAGAGCTGGTTGAACGCTTGGCAAGACAACGTGGCTTGGCAAATTGTGTGGGACATCCGTTTGCCGCGCTCGCTGGGCGCTTGCGCTGCTGGGGCCTTGCTGGGTTTGTCGGGAGCCTTGGCGCAAGGCTTGTTTCGCAACCCGTTGGCAGACCCGTATTTGTTGGGCAGTGCATCGGGTGCCTCGCTCGGTGTGGCGGTGGCTTTGGCGCTCTTGGGTGGCAGTCCATTGGCCTCCGAACTCTTGGTGCGTTTGGGCTTGACGGGCGCGGCCTTTGTGGGCGCGGTGTTGGCGGTGTTGCTCACGCTGTTGTTGTCGCGTGGTGTGCAACACACCTTGCGTTTGCTGCTAGCGGGTGTGATTGTGGGCGTGGTGTTGGGCGCATTGGCTTCGCTCATCACCCTCATGCGCCCTGATGTGTTGCAGGGTATGCAGGGCTTTTTATTGGGCTCGACCAGCTTCATCGCTTGGACATCGTGTGTCTTGATGTTTGGTGTCTTGGCTGTTTGTGTGGTTTTGGCATTGGCGTTGAGTCGCGTGTTGGACGCCCTGACTTTGGGGGAATCCACCGCCTTGAGTTTGGGCTTGCCCCTTGCGCCCGTGCGTGTGGCACTGGTGTGCGTGCTGGCTTTGGCCACTGGCACGGCAGTGGCGCAAACGGGCTTGATTGCTTTTGTCGGTTTGGCTGCACCGCACTTGGTGCGCTCAATGGTCAAGGCCAAGCACAACTGGGTGTTGTTGCTGTCGGCTTTGATGGGTGGTGCGCTGCTGTTGGCGGCCGACCTGTTGGCACGCCTCGTCATTGCTCCGCAAGAAATGCCCGTGGGTGTGTTGACTGCCGTGTTGGGTGGCGGCTATTTGTTGTGGCTGATGTCCCGCAGTCAGCACATGAGGGTTGCACGATGACTGCTCCGCGTCAGGCTTTGCGTGTGTGTGATGTGCGTGTGTCTCTGGACGGGCAAGCGGTGCTGCATGGCCTTGACTTGTCGTTTTCAGCGGGGCGATGGACCAGCATCGTTGGTCCCAACGGTGCTGGCAAGTCAACCTTGCTCAAGACCTTGGCGGGTTTACTTCCAACACAAGGGCGCGTCTTTTTGTTGGACCAAGCGCTGCAAACCATGGACCGCAAGCTGCGCGCACAACAGCTGTCCTGGTTGGGCCAAAACGAAACAGCGTCTGATGACTTGCGCGTGTGGGACGTGGTCATGCTCGGGCGTATGCCCCACCAAGAGTGGCTGGCTGCGCCCAGCGCGCAAGACCACGCGGCCGTCGACACGGCATTGAAAGCCACGCAAGCGTGGGACTGGCGTGAGCGGTCACTCGGTCACCTCTCAGCAGGTGAACGTCAACGCGTGATGCTGGCTCGCGCCATGGCCGTACAAGCCCAAGTGATGTTGATGGATGAGCCACTCGCCAACCTTGACCCACCGCACCAAGTGGATTGGCTAGAGCAAGTGCGTTGCCTGACCTCGCAAAACACCACGGTGATTAGCGTGCTGCACGAAGTGGGCATGGCTTTGCATGCAGACGACATGGTGGTCATGCAAGCAGGGCGTGTGGTGCACCAAGGTGCGTGTGCAGATGCTGCGACGCACCGGGCGGTCGAAGCCGTGTTTGACAAACGCATTGCCATTCATGCATTGGACGGTCAGTGGGTGGCTGTCCCCAAGCTATAGATCTTGTCTCGGGTGCGACACAAGGGTGTCGCATGCAGGCGGCAAAGCATTGATCATTGCTCTCATTCTTTTGGAGACAACCATGCCCCATCCAGTATCTGTGTTGCGCCGTTTTGCCTTGTGTGCTTTTGCATGGGGCGTCGCCATGAGTCATGGTGCTCAGGCGCAATCGGCTTATCCGAGTCGTGCTATTTTGATGGTCGTGCCTCAAACCGCTGGTGGCACCAATGACATCGTGGGGCGTGTGGTCAGTCAGAAACTTTCAGAGGTGTTGAACTCTCCTGTGGCTGTTGAGAACAGGCCCGGTGCTGGCGGCAATATCGGGACACAGTTTGCAGCCAAGTCCGCCAAAGACGGCTACACCTTGCTCATGACCATCAGCAGCAGTCAAGCCATCAACCCCGCCCTTTACAAAAACCCAGGTTTTGA
This sequence comes from Comamonadaceae bacterium, assembly GCA_027485285.1. Taxonomy (GTDB): domain Bacteria; phylum Pseudomonadota; class Gammaproteobacteria; order Burkholderiales; family Burkholderiaceae_C; genus Limnohabitans. Next base: position 20,414 of record JAIXRH010000117.1, read on the forward strand.
TCCCGTCAAAGATTTCAAGCCCGTGGCCTTGATTGGCGCAGTGCCCAATGTGTTGTTAGCCAATCCTGACTTTCCAGCCAAATCTGTGAAAGAGCTGATCACTCTAGCCAAGCTCAAACCCAACCACTATCAATACGCATCAGCTGGTAACGGCACCCTGAACCATTTGTTGGGCGAGATGCTCAACAACATGGCGGGCATTGACTTGCAGCACGTGCCTTACAAAGGTGTTGCACCTGCCTTGAACGATGTCTTGGGTGGGCAGTTACCCCTTGTGTTCGCCAGCTTGCCTTCTTCGCTGTCGCACATCAAGGCCGGCAAGCTCAAGCCTTTGGCTGTCAGCAGTGCGCGTCGTTCACCGGCCTTGCCCGATGTGCCTGCTTTGTCTGAAATCGTGCCTGGCTACAGCGGCACTTTATGGATTGGTTTGTTTGCTCCCGCTGGGGTGCCCCATGAGGTGCTTGCCAAGTTGGAGGAGGGCATGGGCAAGGCCCTAGCCGCCAAAGATTTGCGTGACAAGTTAGAACTTCAAGGCGTTGAGCTCGCGCCACCCACCACGCCCGACCAATTTGCCAAATTGCTCAATGAAGACATTGCGCGATGGGCGCAGATTGTCAAATCGTCGGGTGCTTCAATCGATTGATGTATGACCACTCACCTTGATGCTGAATTGTTGGCCCATCTGCAAACTTGGCAAGGCCGCAGCGAAACATTGGAAGATCTCCTCACGCCCGCACCCCTGCGGGCGCTGAGCGCCACCCTGGACCGTGAGGACGCGCTGCCTGTGGCAGGCACAGAGCTGCCGCCTTTGTGGCACTGGTTGTTCTTTTTGCCGCACCATCGCCAAAGTGAAATTGGGCCAGATGGCCATGCCAAGCGCGGTGGTTTTTTGCCTCCCGTGCCTCTGCCTCGCCGCATGTGGGCGGGTGGACGTTTGCAATGGCATGCGCCTTTGAAAGTAGGAGACACCGTCAAGCGCGTGTCCACCATTGCGTCCGTCACACACAAGGCTGGCCGCACGGGGGACTTGGTGTTTGTGCTGGTCAAGCATGAGGTGCACAACGCCCATGGCCTGTGCCTGACGGAAGCGCATGACATCGTGTATCGGCCCGCGGCGCAACCTGGTGATCCTGTGCCTGCACCCGTCGCAGCTCAAAAACACGCCACGTGGCAACGCGACATCACGCCCGACGATGTGCTGTTGTTCCGCTACTCTGCGCTCACCTTCAACGGCCACCGCATTCACTACGACCGCAAGTACGTCACGGATGTCGAGGGCTATCCCGGCCTCATCGTGCATGGCCCATTGATTGCGACTTTGTTGATGGACTTGGTGCGTCGCCACACTGACCGACCCGTTTGCAGCTTTGAGTTCAAAGCGCTGCGCCCTACCTTTGAGTGTGCCGATCAGCGCACCTTGCACGTGTGTGGTGAGCCCGATGCCAATGGTTCATCCTTGCGACTTTGGGCGAAAGACCACGAGGGCTGGCTCACCATGCAAGCCACCGCTGAACTCGGCTGACCCCTTAGATTCACTTGTCAAAAAATTCATGTTGACCTACCACGATCCCTACCCCGACATTCGCGACGCCGTGCAATGCCTCTGCGCTCAGTGCCTTGGCGGACACCACCGCAAAGTGGCTGCGCAACGCAGCTCACAGTCATTCTGAGGGTGTTGCGATGACCACCACACAAGTTCGGCCTCTTGACCACATCACTGTGGTGTCTTTGGAGCACGCCATTGCGGCGCCGTTTTGCACTCGCCAATTGGCCGATCTGGGCGCACGCGTGATCAAAGTAGAACGCCCAGGTGCAGGAGACTTTGCACGTGCCTATGACCAACGCGCAAGGGGTGAGTCGTCACACTTTGTGTGGGTCAATCGCTCCAAAGAAAGCTTGGCGCTGGACCTCAAAGATCCGCAAGATTTGTCGGTACTCAAACAACTCATTGCCAAGGCGGATGTGTTGGTGCAAAACCTCGCGCCTGGCGCCACCGGCCGAATGGGCCTGGATGCCGCTACTTTGCGTGCTGAGAACCCTCGCCTCATCGTGTGCGACATCTCGGGCTACGGCAACGACGGCCCTTACCGCGACAAAAAAGCGTATGACTTGCTCATCCAAAGCGAGGCCGGTTTTTTGAGCATCACTGGCACACCCGACCATCCGAGCAAAAGCGGCAACTCGATTGCCGACATTGCTGCGGGGATGTATGCCTACACCAACATCTTGTCGGCGCTGATGCAACGGGACAAAACAGGCGAGGGCTCGCACATCGATGTCTCCATGCTGGAAGCCTTGGGCGAGTGGATGGGCTACCCCATGTACTACGCCATGGACAACGCCACGCCGCCGCCTCGCAGCGCTGCGGCGCACGCCACCATTTATCCGTATGGGCCTTTCGCTGCAGGAGATGGTGGCACGGTGATGTTGGGCTTGCAAAACGAACGTGAATGGGTGCAGTTTTGCCAACACGTGTTGCAGCAACCCGCCCTGGCCACCGACGCTCGGTTTGATAGCAACGCCCGCCGCAACGCCAACCGAGCCGATTTGGAAAAAATCATCCTCGGCACTTTTGCTGCCTTGACGGCTGCACAAGTGATTGAACGCTTGGACGTGGCGCAAATCGCCAACGCCCGCATGAACACCATGGCTGATCTCTGGGCGCATCCGCAGTTG
>JAIXRH010000105.1 GCA_027485285.1 Comamonadaceae bacterium
CCATCACGATAATCGGTGCATGACCGACACAAAAAATACCGCCACAGCCTTTGCCTCACTGAGCCTCGCGGCCTCTTCTCTCGATAACCTGACGCAGCTGGGCTACACCCAGATGACCCCTATTCAAGCGGCCAGCTTGCCTCTGACTTTGGCAGGGCGCGATCTGATTGCCCAAGCCAGCACCGGCAGCGGCAAGACAGCCGCCTTTGGCATTCCCTTGGTGGAGAAACTCGACCCCGCGCTGTTTGACGCGCAAGCCATGATTCTTTGCCCCACACGCGAACTGGCCGACCAAGTGACGCAAGAGATTCGACGCTTGGCCCGCGCGGTGGGCAACATCAAAGTGGTCACGCTGTGCGGCGGTGTCGCTTTGCGTGGCCAAACGCTCAGCCTTGAGCACGGCGCACATGTGGTGGTGGGCACGCCCGGCCGCCTCATGGACCACTTAGAGCGCGGCTCGCTTAAGCTTCAGGGCTTGAAGATGTTGGTGCTCGACGAAGCCGATCGCATGTTGGACATGGGCTTTTTTGACGACATCGCCAAGGTGGCGCGTCAGTGCCCCAAAGACCGTCAAACCTTGTTGTTTTCAGCCACCTACCCAGAAGGCATTGCCAAGCTCGCGTCGCAATTCATGCGCGAGCCGCAAACCGTGAAGGTGCAAGCGCAACACGATGCACAAAAAATCAAACAGATTTTTTACGAGGTCAGCAACAACGAGCGTTTGCACGCCGTGTCGCAACTGCTCAACCACTTCCGCCCAGAATCGACGCTCGCGTTTTGCAACACCAAACAGCAATGCCGCGATTTGGTGACGGTGCTGCAAGCCCAAGGCTTCAGCGCTTTGGCCTTGTTTGGTGAGTTGGAGCAACGTGAACGTGACCAAGTGCTGGTGCAGTTTGCCAACCGCAGTTGCTCGGTGTTGGTGGCCACCGACGTGGCGGCTCGTGGCCTGGATGTCGCCAACTTAGAAGCCGTGATCAACGTGGACGTGACGCCCGATTCCGAAATTCACATCCACCGCATTGGCCGCACAGGCCGAGGCGATGCCGAAGGTTTGGCCTTGTCACTCGTCAGCATGGACGAGATGGGCAACGTGGGCAAGATTGAACTCTTGCAAAATCGCGCGTCCATATGGGCCCCACTCAGCAGCCTCACGCCTGCTGGCGGCGACATCTTGCAGCCTCCGATGGCGACCTTGCAAATTGTGGGCGGTCGCAAAGAAAAAATCCGCGCAGGTGATGTGCTGGGCGCACTCACGGGCGATGCTGGCTTCACCAAAGAGCAAGTGGGCAAGATCAATGTGAATGAGTTCTCCACCTACGTGGCGGTGGAACGCAGCATTGCGCGTGAGGCGGTCCAGCGTTTGAGCGCGGGGCGCGTCAAAGGCAAGACGGTCAAGGTGCGCTTGTTGGAAGATGCATCAGGTCGTTGATCGACCTACATATGGTTCGGCGTTAATACGGGCACGGCAAACCAAGGCTCGCCATGAGGAACATCTCCAGCGTTTCCATCTCGATGGCGTCCGCTTCTGAGGTCTCGTGGTCGTAGCCCTGGGCATGCAGCGTGCCATGAATCAGCAAATGCGCGTAGTGCGCTTGTAATAATTTGCCTTGCTCTGTGGCCTCAGCTGCCACGACTGGGGCACACAGCACAAGATCGGCCATCACCATCGGGGCTTGGGCGTAGTCAAACGTCAGCACATTGGTGGCGTAGTTTTTCTTGCGATAGCCGCTGTTCAAGGCTTTGCCCTCTGTGGCATCGACGATGCGCACGGTCATCTCAGCGTCATGGGCCAAGGCACTGCGAATGCAACGGCTCACAAAGGCACGGGGCAACGCAGCACGGTGGCTAGCCGCGTTGGGTACGTCGCCAAATTGCAGGGTCAGGTCTAGGGTGGGCAGCGCCATTTTTTAAGCTTGTTTGCGTGACGTCGCGCCAGTGGTTGCGGTCCGTTGCGCGTCATACGCGTCGACGATGCGAGCCACCAATGGGTGGCGCACCACGTCAGCGCTGGTGAAGCGGGTGACCGAAATACCCTTGACGCGTTTCAACACGCGCTCTGCATCAATCAAGCCACTGAGCTGGCCCTTGGGCAAGTCAATCTGGCTCACGTCGCCAGTCACCACGGCTTTAGCCCCAAAGCCAATGCGGGTGAGAAACATCTTCATTTGCTCGGGTGTGGTGTTTTGCGCTTCGTCCAAGATGACGAAGGCGTTGTTGAGTGTGCGGCCACGCATGAAGGCGAGTGGCGCAATTTCGATGGCGTTGCGCTCAAACGCTTTCTGCACACGGTCATAGCCCATCAGGTCGTACAGCGCATCATACAAAGGGCGCAAATACGGGTCGACTTTTTGGCTCAAATCACCGGGCAAAAAGCCCAACTTTTCGCCAGCCTCTACCGCTGGGCGCGTGAGCACAATGCGTTGCACTGCGCTGCGCTCCAGCGCGTCCACTGCACACGCCACAGCCAAATAAGTTTTGCCCGTGCCTGCTGGGCCAATGCCAAAGCTGATGTCGTGTGCGGCAATGTTGTCGAGGTAGGCCGCTTGCGTGGGTGTGCGAGGCCGCAGGTCGGTGCGGCGGGTGTGCAGCACATGCGCGCCGTCTTCGTCTGCGCTGTCGCCTGCCAGCATCAGCTGCACTTGCTCGGGGGGAATGGCTTTGGCCGCCCGCTCATACAAGGCTTGCAGCACCTCCATGGCCCGCGTGGCTTTGGCCTTGTGGCCGTCCACTTTGAACTGCTCGTGGCGATGGGCGATTTTCACGTCCAGCGCCAGTTCGATGGTGCGCAAGTGTTCGTCGGTGGGGCCGCACAAATGCGACAGACGGGTGTTGTTGTGTGGGGTGAAGGTGTGGCGAAGAATCAAGTCGATAATCTCTCAAAAGGTCCCCAATGATAGGCAAGATGTGATTGGCAAATTAAGCGGCATTCTCAGCGAGAAAAACCCACCCCAAGTGTTGGTGGACTGCAACGGCGTGGGCTACGAAGTCGATGTGCCCATGAGCACGTTTTACAACTTGCCCGCCAATGGCGAAAAAGTGTCCTTGCTCACGCACTTTGTGGTGCGCGAAGATGCACAAATTTTGTTTGGCTTTGGCACTGCGTCAGAGCGTGCCACCTTTCGCTTGCTCATCAAAATCTCAGGCGTTGGCCCCCGCATGGCCCTTGGCATTTTGAGTGGCTTGAGCGCTGACGAGTTGGCGCGTGCGGTGTCTGACCAAGACGCAGGCCGTCTGACCAAAGTTCCGGGCATTGGCAAGAAAACGGCCGAGCGTTTGCTGCTTGAGCTCAAGGGTAAGTTGGGCGCAGACCTTGGCCCCAACCTGTTTGCCACCCCCGACCACCAAACCGACATCTTGCAAGCTTTGCTGGCACTGGGCTACAACGACAAAGAAGCCGCTGCTGCGCTCAAAGCCTTGCCCGCTGAGGTGGGTGTGAGCGACGGCATCAAGCTGGCTCTGAAGGCGTTGGCCAAATAAAGCATGAGCATCCAGACTGACGATTTCTCGCCTTCACCCGTGCCATCGCGCATGGTGTCGGCTGCGCCCGTGTCGCCCAACGAAGAAGCCATTGAGCGCGCTTTGCGCCCCAAACTGTTGCAAGAATACGTGGGCCAGATGAAGGTGCGCGAGCAGTTGGAAATCTTCATTGGCGCAGCCAAGATGCGCAACGAAGCCCTCGACCATGTGCTGCTGTTTGGCCCACCCGGTTTGGGTAAAACCACACTCAGCCACATCATTGCGCAAGAGCTGGGTGTGAACCTGCGTTCCACCAGCGGCCCTGTGTTGGAAAAACCCAAAGACTTGGCTGCGCTACTGACGGGCCTTGAGAAAAACGATGTGTTGTTCATCGATGAGATTCACCGCTTGTCGCCCGTCGTGGAAGAAATTTTGTACCCCGCACTCGAGGACTACCAAATCGACATCATGATTGGCGAAGGTCCTGCGGCCCGAAGCATCAAGCTCGATTTGCAACCCTTCACGTTGGTGGGCGCCACCACCCGCGCAGGCATGTTGACCAACCCCTTGCGTGACCGCTTTGGCATTGTGTCGCGCTTGGAGTTTTACACCGCTGAAGAGTTGCAACGCATCGTGGTGCGCAGCGCGGGCTTGTTGGATACGCCGATGGATGTGGAAGGCGGTTTTGAGATTGCGCGTCGCTCACGCGGCACACCCCGCATTGCCAACCGCTTGCTGCGCCGCGTGCGTGACTATGCAGATGTGAAAGGCACTGGTCGCATCACCCTCGAGATGGCCAACAAGGCACTGGCCATGCTCGATGTTGACCCGCAAGGCTTTGACTTGATGGACCGCAAATTGCTAGAAGCGGTGATTCACCGTTTTGACGGCGGCCCTGTGGGCCTAGACAACATTGCCGCCAGCATCGGCGAAGAGCGCGACACGATTGAAGACGTGATTGAGCCGTATTTGATTCAGCAAGGTTTCTTGCAGCGCACGCCGCGTGGCCGCATCGCGACCTTGGCGGCGTATCGCCATTTGGGGGTGACGCCGCCTAAGGCGATGGGTGACATCACCACAGACTAAGTGGTGACTTCGTCACGGGGCGCACCCAACGCCCCATCAAAGTGCGACACATCGCCCCAGCCCACCAAGCTCAAGCCCTGAGGGGTCCACAACAAACGGTTGATGGCGGCATTGCCCAAGTGCCAGGTGCGCGGTGCTTGCACCGATTGATGGGTGGCCAATCGATACAGCGCATCCATCACACCGCCGTGTGACACCAGCACAATTTGTTCGCCCAGGTGTTGGCTGGCCAATTCATTCACGCACTGGCTGATGCGTTCGCGCAAAACAGTCAGTGATTCGCCGCCAGACGGGGCCCAGTGGGGGTCTCGGTCGCGCCACAGTTTGCACTCTTGGGCGTGTTCGGTTTCTATTTCCTGCCAAGTCTTGCCTTGTAAATGGCCAAAGTGGCGCTCGCGCAATTGCAGGTGCGGGGTGATGTGCGCCGGCGTGGGCGTGCGAGCGGCCAGCCGTGCGGGGGCGTTGGCAATGGCGTGTGCGGTGTCAAACGCGCGCTGCAAGTCGCTGCTGTAAATGGCGTGAATGGGTTCTTCTGCCAAGGCGTGGCCCACGCGCTCGGCTTGCCAGCGGCCGGTCTCGTTCAGGTCAATGTTGATGTGCCCTTGGATGCGGGTGTCCACATTCCATGGCGTTTCTCCGTGGCGGATGGCAAAAATTCGGGTGGCTTGCATAGGGGTTGAGTTTAAAGATTCAAAATCATGCAAAATAGCACGACCGTTCTTTTATAGATCTCTCCCACAAGTCTTCCATGACCGCCACGCGCAAAACCGACACCCCCGAAGTCAAGGCCTTGCAAAAAGGCCAGCAAACCAAAGCCGCCATCGTCGACGCTGCTTTGGGCTTGGCCACGCAAATTGGCCTAGAAGGCTTGAGCATTGGCGCCTTGGCCGAAGTGGCACGCATGAGCAAATCGGGCGTGTTTGCGCACTTTGGCTCACGTGAGGAGTTGCAAATTTCGGTGGTGCGCGAATACCACGCGCGCTTTGAAGCCGAGGTGTTTTTGCCCATTTTGCAAGCCGACCGCGGCTTGCCACGGTTGCGCCAGTTGTTTGCCAACTGGACCAAGCGCACCTCTGCTGAAATTGATTCTGGCTGCCTCTACATCAGCGGTGCGGCTGAGTTTGATGACCGCCCCGGCCCTGTGCGTGACGCACTGGTCAGCTCGGTGAAAACTTGGTTGGCAGCCGTGAACCGCACCGTGATCCAAGCACGTGAAGAGGGCCACTTGGCCGCAGACATGGACGCCGCGCAAATGGTGTTTGAGTTGCACGGCCTCATTTTGGCTTTGCAATACGAAGTACGGTTTTTGCGTTCGTCTAAATCACTGTCACGCACAGCCAAAGGTTTTGAAAACATCTTGCTGCGCTACGGCGCAAGCGATGCGCCCCCCGTCATTTCATCCAGCGCCAAGCGCACCACGTCAGCCAAAAAGTAAGGAGAGACAGCCATGCCCAGCTACACCCCACCTCTGCGCGATATGCAATTTGTGCTGCACGAAGTGCTGCAAGTCACCGATGACTTGAAGCAAATGCCCATGCACGCTGACATGGATGCCGACACGATCTCGGCGGTGTTGGAAGAGGGCGGTAAGTTTGCGGCTGAGGTGATCTTCCCGCTCAACCAAGTGGGCGACGAACAAGGCTGCACGCTCAACCGCGACACGCACGAGGTTCAAACGCCCGATGGCTTCAAGGCGGCTTATGCGCAATACGTGCAAGGCGGCTGGCCCGCTTTGAGTGCCGACCCCGCGTACGGGGGACAAGGACTGCCCATTGTGGTGAACCAGTGCTTTTATGAAATGCTCAACAGCGCCAACCAAGCGTGGACCATGTATCCAGGGCTCACGCACGGTGCTTATGAAGCCTTGCACGCACACGGCAGCGATGCGCAAAAAGCACTTTACTTACCCAAGCTCACCAGTGGCGAGTGGACGGGCACCATGTGTTTGACCGAGCCGCATTGCGGCACTGATCTGGGCCTGTTGCGCACCAAGGCCGAGCCTCAAGCCGATGGCACCTACCGCATCACGGGCAACAAAATCTTCATCAGCGCGGGCGAGCACGACATGGTGAGCAACATCGTGCACTTGGTGTTGGCGCGGTTGCCCGATGCGCCAGCGGGCAGCAAAGGCATCAGCTTGTTTGTGGTGCCCAAGTTCCACGTCCATGCCGATGGCAGCGTGGGCGAGCGCAACGGCATTTACTGCGGCGGCTTAGAGCACAAGATGGGCATCCATGGCAACGCCACTTGTCAAATGGTGTTGGACGGCGCAGTGGGCACGATGGTGGGGCAAGCCAACAAAGGCTTGGCCGCGATGTTTGTGATGATGAACGCCGCCCGCGTGGGCGTGGGCATGCAGTCGCTGGGCTTGACCGAAGTGGCGTACCAAAACGCGCTGGCTTATGCCAAAGACCGCATTCAGTCGCGTAGCCTGACGGGGGCCAAAGACCCAAGCAAGCCTGCCGACAGCATTTTGGTCCACCCCGATGTGCGCAAGATGCTGCTCACAGCAAAGGCCTACGCTGAGGGCGGCCGAGCGCTGGCGTTGCATTGCGCCCTGTTGATTGACCGCGAACTGAGCCATCCCGACGAAGTCGTGCGTGCCGAATCGGCCGAGCAAGTGGCCTTGCTCACGCCGATTGTCAAAGCCTTCATCACCGACAACGCGTGGACGGCGACCTCGTCGTGCATGCAGGTGTTTGGCGGCCACGGTTTCATCCGTGAGTGGGGCATGGAGCAATATGTGCGTGATGCCCGCATCAACATGATTTACGAAGGCACCAACACCATCCAAAGCTTGGACTTGCTGGGCCGCAAGGTGCTGGGCAACCAAGGTGCGTCGCTCAAGAAGTTTGGCAAGCTCGTTGCCGAGCTGGTGGCCGATGCACAAGGCGATGAGGACATGGCCGAGTTCATCAATCCGCTGGCCAAGTTGGGCCAACAGATGACGCAGTTCACGGGCGAAATTGGCTACAAAGCCCTAGAAAACGCCGATGAAGTGGGCGCCGCAGCCGTGGACTTCTTGCGTGTGGCAGGTCACTTGGTGTTTGGCTACTTCTGGGCGCGCATGGCCAAAGTGGCGCTGCAAAAGATCGCAGAAGGTCACCGCGATCCCTTCTACCAAGCCAAGTTGCAAACCGCACGCTTTTACTTTGCCAAACTGTTTCCAGAAACTGCTTCGCTCATGCTCACCGCCCGCGCAGGTTCGGCTGTGCTGATGGAGACAGAGGCCGCGTTGGCCTGAGTGGCAATGTTGATGAATTCGAGTAAATTCAAACCATGACACACACACAATTTTTCAAAATCCTCGTAGGCGTGGCCCTGCTCGCCGCCGGCAGCAGCTTTGCGCAAATGACGCCTGTGGGCACTTGGCATTCGATCGACGACAAAACGGGCGAGGCGAAAGCCGAAATCCAGATCGTTGACAAAGATGGCGTACTCAGTGGCCGCGTGGTCAAGTCGCTGCGCAACGACCCCAACGCCAAAAGAACTTGCGACGAATGCAAGGACGACCGCAAAGGTCAAGCCATCATCGGCATGGAAATCGTGCGTGGCCTGAAGCCCGATGCCTCGGGTGAGAACCTGTGGGCCAGTGGCGGCAAAATTTTGGACCCAGAAAACGGCAAGGACTACACCGTCAAAATGGTGCCGCAAGAGGGCGGTAAAAAGCTGCAAGTGCGCGGCTACATTGGCCCGTTTTACCGCACTCAAACTTGGCTGCGTGCTCAGTAATTGGGAAAGTTATGACAGAAATTTTGAGCCACCTCGATGCCGGTGTGATGACCCTGACGTTCAACCGCGTCGACAAAAAGAACGCCCTCACTGCGGCGATGTACACCGCTTTGGCCGATGCCGTCACGCAAGCTGAGCGCAACCCAGAGGTGCGCGTGTTGGTGTTTCAGGGCCATGAAACCGTGTTTTGTGCGGGCAACGACATTGCTGACTTTTTAAACAATCCGCCCTCAACGCCCGATGCCCCTGTGTTTCGTTTGTTGCACAGCATTGCGGCCTTTCCCAAGCCCGTGTTGGCTGCAGTGGCTGGCCCAGCCGTAGGCATTGGCACGACGCTGTTGTTTCATTGCGACTTGGTTTATGCGGGTGACAACGCGGCGTTTGCCATGCCGTTTGTCAACCTCGGTGTGTGCCCCGAAGCTGCATCGAG
>JAIXRH010000088.1 GCA_027485285.1 Comamonadaceae bacterium
AACCAGAAAACGGCACCGAGCAAGACGTTGTCGAATCCATCGTGCCCATGATGCCCATCGTGCTGCCCGTCGTGGGCGGTGTTTTGATGTTTCTGATGATTTTTATTGCGGTGGCCATGGCCTAAAACATAGGTTTGGCCGACTTTCGTCGGTCTTGCACAGCAACAAAGCGCCTTTCGTGGCGCTTTTTTATTGGTAACTTCTAACGCAGGCAAACCCTATGAGTTACAAAAAACCTTTACAAAAGTAATACTTATTGAGCCTTTCATGCCGCTCATAGGGTTTTTGCAGGCCCGTGCCAACTCAGAGTTTCATAAAATAGCCATCCTACTGGTGTACGCCAGCTGCAATGAATTGAGGTCAGCGCCTCGCGCTTGAACAGACGGGGCGCTGGCCTCAATTTTTTGACTTAGGAGCTTTCCATGAACGTCCACGCACCCGCGTATGTAAAAAACCCCAAACTCATCGCTTGGGTAGAAGAAATGGCCACTTTGTGCAAGCCAGACACCATCTATTGGTGTGACGGCAGCCAAGAAGAATACGATCGCTTGTGCCAACTGCTGGTTGACAAAGGCACCTTCAAAAAGCTCAACCCCGCCAAGCGCCCCAACTCTTATTTGGCGTGGTCTGACCCCACAGACGTGGCCCGCGTGGAAGACCGCACTTACATCTGTTCAAAGAAAAAAGAAGAAGCAGGCCCCACCAACAACTGGATGGACCCTGTTGAGATGCGCGCCACCTTGCAACCCTTGTTTGACGGCTGCATGAAAGGCCGCACCATGTATGTGGTGCCTTTCAGCATGGGCCCCATGGGCTCGCACATCGCACACGTGGGCATTGAGCTGTCTGACAGCCCGTATGTGGCGGTGAGCCAAAAAATCATGACGCGCATGGGCAAAGCCGTGTACGACGTCATCGGCACAGACGGTCACTACGTGCCCTGCGTTCACACCGTGGGCGCGCCACTCGCTGCTGGCCAAGCCGACGTGACATGGGCTTGCAACAAAACCAAATACATCGTGCATTACCCAGAGACCCGCGAAATTTGGTCTTACGGGTCTGGCTACGGTGGCAACGCCTTGTTGGGCAAAAAGTGCTTTGCGTTGCGCATCGCCTCCAACATGGGCCGCGACCAAGGCTGGTTGGCAGAGCACATGCTCATCTTGGGCGTGACCAACCCACAAGGTAAAAAGTACCACATCGCAGCAGCCTTCCCAAGCGCTTGCGGCAAAACCAACTTCTCTATGCTCGTGCCACCCGAAGGTTTTGAGGGCTGGAAAGTCACCACCATCGGAGACGACATCGCCTGGATCAAGCCCAACGCGGACGGCAAGTTGTACGCCATCAACCCAGAGGCGGGCTACTTTGGCGTTGCCCCTGGCACCAACTTCCATACCAACCCCAACTGCATGGCCAGCTTGGACAAAGACGTCATCTATACCAACGTGGCGCTGACCGACGACGGCGACGTCTGGTGGGAAGGCTTGGAAAAAGACAGCGGCAAGTTGCCCGACCACTTGATCGACTGGCAGGGCAAAGACTGGACCCCAGCGATTGCCAAAGAAACAGGGGCAAAAGCGGCGCACCCCAATGCCCGCTTCACGGTGGCCGCCACCAACAACCCCGCGCTCGACAGCCAATGGGACGACGCCAACGGCGTGGCCATTGATGCGTTCATCTTCGGCGGCCGTCGCTCCACCACCGTGCCTTTGGTCACCGAAGCACGCAACTGGACCGAAGGCGTTTACATGGCAGCCACCATGGGCTCGGAGACAACGGCGGCAGCCGCTGGCCAACAAGGCGTGGTGCGCCGCGACCCGTTCGCCATGTTGCCCTTCATCGGCTACAACATGAGCGACTACTTCCAGCACTGGCTGGGCATGGGTGACACGCTCAAAGCGGGCGGCGCCAAAGTGCCATCGATTTACTGCGTCAACTGGTTCCGCAAAGGCGACGACGGCAAGTTTGTGTGGCCTGGCTACGGTGAAAACATGCGCGTCTTGAAGTGGATGATTGACCGCATCGAAGGCAAAGCACACGGCAAAGAAAACGTATTTGGCGTGAGCCCCACCTACGAAGAAATCACGTGGACGGGTTTGAACTTCACGGCAGAGCAATTCAACACCGTCACCCACATCGACAAGGCGGCGTGGGTGGCTGAGTTGAAACTGCACGAAGAGCTGTTCACGCAACTGGCCTACCACTTGCCTGAAGAAATGACGACGACCAAAGCCGCTTTGGCGGCGCGTCTAGAGGCCTGAAACGCCACGACTGACACGCTTTGAAAGCGGCGTGTCTAACAAACAAAAAGCCCCGCGCGCTGCAAAGCGCGCGGGGCTTTTTTGAGGGCTCAAATTTACAACCAGCCGCGCTTGCGAAAACGCCAATACAAGAAGGCGGCGGTCACACCAATGATGCCCAGCGCCATGGGGTAGCCATAGGCCCACTTGAGCTCGGGCATCACTTCAAAGTTCATGCCCCAAATGCCTGCCAACGCCGTGGACACGGCAAAGATGGCCGCCCAGGCGGCCAAACGCTTGGTGACCTCTGACTCTTCAATGGTCACCAAAGACAGGTTGACCTGAATCGCTGTGGCAATGGTGTCGCGCACCGCGTCGATCGTACCGTTGATGCGCGCCAAATGGTCGTGCACATCCCGAAAGTACTCTTGGCTGGCCTGGCACACCGCGGGCACGCGTCCGCCGTGCAACTTGCCGACCACCTCCAGCAAGGGCACCACGGCGTGGCGCACGGTGGAACTTCTGTGCTTGAGCGCATACAGCCGCTCAATGTTCCAGCGGGCCGAGCCTGGCTCAAAGATTTGATCTTCGACTGCTTCCAAGTCCGTCTCTATCGCTTCGACCAGAGGGAAATAGCGGTCCACCACGGTGTCCATCAGGGCATAGGCCACAAAAGCTGCGCCCTGCTTGAGCAGTTCGGGTTCGCGTTCACAACGCTCGCGCACGCCTAGGAAGTTTTGCTGGCTGCCATTGCGCACAGACAACACAAAGTTTCGGCCCACAAACACCGCCACCTCGCCCACAGACACGTCGTCTTGCTGCATTTCCAACAGGTGCATGACCACAAACACAATGTCCCCGTACTCTTCAATTTTGGGGCGCTGGTGGCCTCGCGAGGCGTCTTCCACCGCCAAAGGGTGCAAGTCAAACTCCTCTTGCATTTGTGCCAGCTCAGCGGGCAACGCATCGCGCAAAGCAACCCAAATGAAACAGTCCGGTTTTGCCAACCAATCGCTGATGTCCGCAATGGGGATGTCCGCTAATTTTTGACCCTGTTGATAAACCACGCAATTGACAAGCATGTGGGCAACCCTTTGAAGCATTGAAAAAGTAATGACCCGAGACTATCAGGTCACACCCCGTTTGCAAGACAATGGCATTTTCTGTTTTCTGTAGAGCTGACATGAACTTCTGCCTTGCCCACACCTTGCGCACCACCGCGCTGCTTTTGAGCGTGGCTGCTTTGCCCATCTTGCCCGTGATGGCCCAAAACGTCATCAAAATTGGTGAGATCAACAGCTACAAAGCTCAGCCAGCGTTCCTGGACCCCTACAAAAAGGGCATGGAGCTGGCGGTGGAAGAAATCAATGCCGCCGGTGGCGTGAACGGCAAACAGCTGCAACTCATCACCCGCGACGACAACGCATCACCCGGCGACGCCGTGCGTGCCGCCGAAGAGCTGCTGAGCCGCGAGAAGGTGGATGTGCTCTCAGGCGCGTTCCTCTCGCACATTGGTTTGGCGCTGGGCGACTTTGCCAAACAGCGCAAGGTGTTCTTCCTCGCGGGCGAGCCGCTGACCGACAAAATGGTGTGGCAAAACGGCAACCGCTACACCTACCGCCTGCGCGCCAGCACCTACATGCAAGTGGCCATGCTGGTGCCCGAAGCGGCCAAGCTCAAGAAAAAGCGCTGGGCCGTGGTGTACCCCAATTACGAATACGGCCAGTCGGCTGCCGCCACTTTCAAACAACTGCTGAAGGCTGCGCAGCCTGATGTGGAGTTTGTGGGCGAGCAAGCACCGGCTCTGGGCAAGATTGACGCAGGCTCGGTCACCCAAGCCTTGGCCGATGCCAAGCCCGATGCCATCTTCAACGTGCTGTTTGCCACCGACCTGGCCAAGTTTGTGCGCGAAGGCAACACGCGCGGGCTGTTCCAAGGCCGCGAGGTGGTGAGCCTCTTAACCGGCGAGCCTGAGTATTTAGAACCCCTCAAAGACGAAACGCCCAATGGCTGGATCGTCACGGGCTACCCTTGGTACGGCGTGCAAACGCCTGAGCACAAAGCCTTTTACTTGGCCTACCACCGCAAGTACAACGACCACCCACGCTTGGGCTCGGTGGTCGGCTACAGCATGATTCACGCCTTGGCAGCAGGCATCACCAAGGCCAAGAGCACCGAGACTGAAAAGCTGATCACCGCGTTCAGCGGCATGAGCTTTGGCACGCCATTTGGCAAAGCCACCTTCCGCAAGCAAGACAACCAGTCCACCATGGGCGCGTTCTTGGGTCGCACCAAAAACGACAATGGCAGGGGCGTGTTGGTAGACTACCGTTACATCGACGGGGCCACCGTGCAACCCAGCGACGACGTTGTGAAGAAACTCCGGCCGAGCCATTGATCGCCTTTCAAACCCCACCACAACGCCCGCCTTTTGCGGGCGTTTTAATTTCAATCCGCACACCCCATGGACGTCGCTAGCTTTCTTGTTCAAGCCATCAACGGGCTGGCCAGTGCGTCGTCTTTGTTTTTGGTCGCGGCGGGTTTGTCACTCATCTTTGGCGTGACGCGCATCGTCAACTTTGCGCACGGCTCGTTCTTCATGCTGGGCGTGTACGTGGCGTATTCGCTGGTGTCGTTCGCCGCGCCAGCTGTGTCTGCCGCTTTGGGTGTGGTGTTGGGTGATGCGGCCAGCCAAACCGCCGCCTACTTTTTAATGTTGCTGTGCGCCGCACTCGTCACTGGCGCACTCGGCGCGTTGGTGGAAGTGCTGCTGCTGCGGCGCATTTACCAAGCACCTGAGTTGTTTCAATTGCTCGCCACGTTTGCCTTGGTGCTGGTCATCCAAGACGGCACGTTGTGGCTGTGGGGTGCTGAAGATTTGCTGGGGCCACGCGCACCAGGGCTGAGCGGCGCCGTGGATATTTTGGGCCGTCGTTTTCCCACGTATGACCTCTTTCTCATGGCCATTGGCCCATTGGTGTTGGCCGTGTTGTGGTGGTGCTTGCAGCGCACACGTTTTGGCATGTTGGTGCGCGCGGCCACGCAAGACCGCGACATGCTGGACGCACTGGGCGTGAACCCCCGCCACTTGTTCACCGCGGTGTTTGCGCTGGGCTGCGCACTGGCAGGCTTGGGCGGCGCACTGCAACTGCCGCGAGAGCCCGCGCACTTGGGGCTGGACATGGCCACCATTGGCGATGCGTTTGTGGTGGTGGTGGTGGGCGGCATGGGCTCCATCCCCGGCGCGTTTGTGGCGGCCTTGTTGATTGCCGAAATCAAAGCACTGTGCATTGCGGTGGGCACGGTGGATATTTTGGGGGTGTCGTTTGCGTTTTCCAAACTCACACTCGTCGCCGAGTTTTTGGTGATGGCTGCGGTGCTGATGGTGCGTCCTTGGGGTTTGCTGGGCAAGCCCCAAAGCGCGCCGCGTGCCCGCTCGGAGCAAGACACGCCGTTTGCTTTGGGAGGCCTGCGCACGCAAGCCGCGTGGCTGCTGGTGGGTGCTGCCTTGCTCAGCTTACCGCTGTTCAGTGCTGACTCGCCCTACACCTTGGTGCTGGGCATTGACTTGGCTGTTGCCGCCTTGTTTGCTGCGAGCTTGCACTTCATCATGGGGCCAGCTGGCATGCACTCGTTTGGGCATGCGGCTTACTTTGGCGTGGGGGCGTATGCCGCCGCGCTGTTGGTGCTGCGTGCGGGTGTGTCTAGCGAAGCGGCTTTGGTGCTGGCCCCACTGGTCAGCGCCTTGGTGGCTGCGCCCATTGCGTGGTTTGCGGTGCGCTTGTCGGGCGTGTACTTGGCCATGCTCACCTTGGCGTTTGCACAAATTGTGTGGTCCATCTGTTTTCAGTGGGACGACTTCACGGGTGGCAGCAACGGCCTGACTGGCGTGTGGCCCAGTGCAGTCTGGCAAGACAAAGCGGCGTATTACTGGCTCACGCTCACACTGGTCGGGCTTGGCGTTTACGCCTTGCGCCGCGTGCTGATGTCGCCGCTGGGCTACGCCCTGCGCGCGAGCCGTGACTCGGTGGGCCGTGCCGAAGCCATGGGCCTGAACGTGGCGCATGTGCAGTGGCTGGGCTTTGTGCTCGCTGCAGGCTTTGCAGGTTTGGCTGGGGCGATGTTTGCGTTTTCCAAAGGCAGCATCTCGCCCGATGTCTTGGGCGTGGGCAAGTCGGTCGATGGCTTGATCATGGTGTTGCTGGGTGGGGTGCACACGCTGGTGGGGCCGCTGGTGGGCGCCGTCACATTCACGGCATTGCAAGACAGCTTGTCCCGCAGCACCGACTATTGGCGTGCGGTGTTGGGTGGCAGCATGTTGTTGTTGGTGCTGGTGTTTCCACAGGGCATTGCGGGGTCGATGCAAGCCCTGTGGCTGCGTCTGCGCACGCCCCCTGCGCGAGGTGATGCATGAGCACACACACGCCACAAACAACGGCACACAACCACTCGCCAAGCGATGGTGCATTGCTGAACGTTCAACATTTGCACAAGTCCTTCGGTGGCAACCACGCGGTCAACGATGTGTCGTTCAGCTTGCAAAAAGGCGAGTTGCTCGCGCTCATCGGCCCGAACGGCGCGGGCAAGTCCACCACCTTCAATTTGCTCAATGGCCAGCTTGCGCCTGAAAGCGGCAGCATCATGCTCGATGGCGCGTCCTTGCTCGGTCGCAAACCACATGAGCTCTGGCGCATGGGGGTGAGCCGCACGTTTCAAATGGCGCAAACCTTTGGCTCGCTGACCGTGGCTGAAAACGTGCAAATGGCGTTGCTGTCGGCCGATGGTTTGTCGCTCGCGCCATGGCCACGCGCCACACACCACCGCCGTGCGGATGCCCTGCAGTTGCTCGCGCAAGTGCAGCTTGACACCCAAGCCAACCGCCCCTGCAACGCGCTGGCTTACGGTGATGTGAAGCGCCTTGAGTTGGCGATGGCGCTGGCCAATGAACCGCGTTTGTTGCTGATGGACGAGCCCACCGCAGGCATGGCCCCTGATGAGCGCCATGCCCTGATGGCCCTCACGCGCAACTTGGTGAACCAGCGCGGCGTCGCCGTGCTGTTCACCGAGCACAGCATGGACGTGGTGTTTGAACACGCCGACCGCGTGCTGGTCATGGCGCGTGGCGCACTCATCGCGCAAGGCACGCCCGCGCAAGTGCAAGCCGACGGCCACGTGCAAGCGGTGTACTTTGGCAGTGGCAAAACCTTTGGCGTGTCGCGCACCGCACAGCCGAAGTCCGCAGAGACCTCCGCCGTCGCGACGGCGAAAGAGGCGTCATCGCTGCTCCACGTGCAAGGCTTGAACGCTTGGTACGGCGCGGCACACGTGGTGTTTGATGCGCAGCTGAAGGTGCAACGCGGGGAAGTGGTGGCCCTCATCGGTCGCAACGGTGCCGGCAAGTCGAGCACGCTCAAGGCCATCATGGGCCTCATGCCGCGACGCACGGGCAGCGTGGTGTTTGCCGGGCACGACATCTCCAACGCCGAGCCGCATCACGCCGCACGCTTGGGCCTTGGCTATGTGCCCGAGGACCGACGCATCTTCACTGACCTGACCGTGCTTGAAAACTTGCAACTGGGCGTGCAAGCCGCTCGGCGTTTGGCCCCTGGATCGCGTGTCATGGCGGCGGATGCGGCATCCAACCCGCAAGCCTTGGCGCCTTGGTCCCTCGAACAGATCTTTGCACTGTTCCCTAACTTGGCCGACATGCAGCAACGTCCCGCCAGTCACATGAGCGGTGGCGAGCAACAAATGCTCACCGTGGCGCGCACGCTCATGGGCAACCCGCTGATGGTGTTGCTGGACGAGCCCTCCGAGGGCGTGGCCCCCGTCATCGTCGAGCAAATGGCGGAGATGATTTTGGCGCTCAAACGCCAAGGCGTGAGCGTGTTGTTGTCCGAGCAAAACACGCACTTCGCCCAGTGGGTGAGCGACCGCAGCTACGCGCTAGACCGTGGCGTGCTCACCGCGTCTGACTAGTCTTTGGCCTCGGTGCGCTGCATGCGCGCGCTTTTCCAATACACGTCGTCCCCGCCATTGCGTCGGTTGAGCACGCGGGCCACCACAAACATGAGGTCGCTGAGGCGGTTGAGGTATTGGCGGGGCGCGTCGGCAATGGCTTCTTCGTTGCCCAAGGCCACCACCGCGCGTTCGGCGCGGCGCGCCACGGTGCGGCACACATGCGCAAGGGACGCGCCACGCGTGCCCGCGGGCAAGATGAATTCTTCCAACTTGGGCAACTTGGCGTTGTAGGTGTCCAGCGTCTCGTCCAAGGCTTGCACGGCTTCTTCTTTGAGCAACTCAAAGCCAGGGATGGACAGCTCGCCGCCGAGGTTGAAGAGCTGGTGTTGGATCTCGACCATCACATCGCGCACGTCTTGCGGCATGTCTTCACACAACAGCACGCCGATGTTGGAGTTGAGCTCGTCCACCTCGCCCATGGCGTGCACGCGTAAGCTGTTTTTAGAGACGCGTTGGTTGTTGCCCAAGCCGGTGGTGCCAGCATCGCCCGTGCGGGTCGCAATTTGAGTCAGTCGGTTGCCCATGTGAGTTGCCTTGTGTGTGCGTGTGTCCATCGATTGTTGGCTATTTTGCCTGTCACGCAGGGGCTTTCAACGCGCATGGGCTTGTTCATAGAATGACGAAAAGTTCAGGAGACGCCACATGAATGCCCCCACCGCCCACCAACACCTCGCCCCCACCATTGCACAGCGCGAGACGCCCGCCGAATTGATGGCTGCGCTGCACGCGCGCTTTGGGGCCAATTGCTCCACCGCGCTGGTGGTGCGCGAGCAACATGGGCGCGATGAATCGGCGTTCACCCATGTGCCGCCCCCTGCAGCCGTGGTGTTTGCCGAAAGCACGCAGGATGTGTCTGATGCGGTCAAACTGGCCGCGCAATACCAAGTGCCGGTGATTCCGTTTGGCGTGGGTTCTTCCCTCGAAGGACATTTGCTGGCGGTACAAGGCGGCATCAGCGTGGACATGAGCCGCATGAAGCAGGTGCTGAGCATCAACGCCGAAGACTTGACGGTGACGGTGCAAGCCGGTGTGACGCGCAAACAGCTGAACGAAGAGATCAAAAGCACAGGGCTGTTTTTTCCCATTGACCCAGGCGCTGATGCGTCGATTGGCGGCATGAGCGCCACACGTGCCAGCGGCACCAATGCCGTGCGCTACGGCACGATGCGAGAAAACGTATTGGCCCTTGAGGTGGTGACGGCCAGCGGCGAGGTCATTCGCACCGGCACACGGGCCAAAAAATCGGCGGCGGGTTATGACCTCACCCGCTTGATGGTGGGCAGCGAGGGCACTTTGGGTTTGATGACGGAAATCACGCTGCGCATTTACCCGCTGCCCGAGGCGGTGTCGGCGGCGGTGTGCTCGTTTCCGAGCATTGAGGCGGCGGTGCACACCACCATTGCCATCATTCAAATGGGGGTGCCCATTGCACGCGTGGAACTGCTGGATGGCAACACCATTGGCATGGTGAACACCTATGCCAAGCTGAATTTGGCCGAGACGCCGATGTTGTTGATGGAGTTTCACGGCTCACCCGCGGGTGTGAAAGAGCAAGCGGAAACCGTGCAAGAAATTGCGGCGGAGCATGGCGGCCTGTCGTTTGAGTGGGCTACCACGCCGGAAGAGCGCACACGCTTGTGGACGGCACGACACAACGCCTACTTTGCCGCCATTCAAAGCAAACCCGGCTGCCGCGCCATCAGCACCGACACCTGTGTGCCCATCAGCAAGCTGGCCGATTGTTTGCTGGACTCCATCCTTGAAGCAGATGCCACGGGCTTGCCCTATTTCTTGGTCGGGCATGTGGGCGATGGCAATTTTCACTTTGGCTATTTGATCGACCCCAACAACGCACACGAGTGCGCCACCGCCGAAGACTTGAACCACAAGCTGGTCACGCGTGCTTTGCGCTTGGGCGGCACCTGCACGGGTGAGCATGGGATTGGTTTGCACAAGATGGATTTTTTGCGCGCCGAAACGGGCGAAGGCGCGGTAGACATGATGCGCACCATCAAGCGGGCACTGGACCCGCACAACATCATGAACCCAGGGAAGATTTTTTCTCTTTGAGCATTTGCTCGACCTGCGCGCACACCTTTTGCGCGTCAAAGGGCTTGAGCAACACGGCGTTGACGCCAGCGGCCAAAAAGCGCTCGAGGTCTTGGGGGTTGACGTTGGCCGTCAGGCCCAACACGGGGGTGTCACACGCGGGAGAGCTCAGCGTTTGGCGCAGCGCACGGGCGGCTTCGATGCCGTCCATCTCGGGCATGACCATGTCCATCAAGATCACATCAAAGTCTTGTTGGCGCAAGGCGTCCAGCGCCTTGCGTCCGTTGTCGGCCTCGACCAGCTCGCAGTTTTTCCAATGGTTTTTTAGAATTTGACGAACCAGCAAACGGTTGATGGGGTGGTCGTCAACCACCAAAAAGCGCTGCACCGCTTCTGTGGGGGTGGCGCGTTGTGTGGCGAGTGACGCGTCTTCGGTGGGCGGCGCGACCTCAACCAACGGCAGGGTAAAGGAGAAATGCGAGCCCTCGCCCACCTTGCTGACAAACCCAATGTGCCCACCCATCAACTCCACCAAGCGCTGAGTGATGGACAGCCCTAGGCCGTTGCCACCATAGCGCGATTGGGTGTCATCCTCTGCTTGTGCAAAGCGCTGAAAGATTTTGGACTGCTGCGCTTCGGGTATGCCGATGCCGCTGTCTCGCACCGAAAAATGCACGCACAAGGGCTGCTGACGCACATGCAAGGTGACGTGGCCTTGGTGCGTGAACTTGATGGCATTGCCCAGCAGGTTGACCAAAATCTGCATCAAGCGGTGACGGTCCGCGCACACCCATTGCGGCACGTTGTCGTGGATGGTGCAGGTGTATTGCAGGTGCATGCTTTCCACGCGTTGGGCAAACAGGTCGAAGGCGGTGTGCACCGTGTCTCGCAGGGCGAAGGTTTCGCTCTGCACCTTGATCTTGCCTGCTTGCAGCTGCGAATAGTCGAGCACATCGTTGATGACGGTGAGCAAATGGTCGGCCGATTGGCGCGTGTGGTTCAAAATTTTCAACGCTTGCGGTTTGTCTGAAACGCGGGCCAGCAGCATGTTGTTAAAGCCCAAAATGGCATTCATGGGTGTGCGCAACTCGTGGCTGACCATCGCAATGAATTGGTCTCTCAGGGCGGCGGTGCGCAAGAGTTCTTTGCGCTTTTCTTCCAGCGCCAAGTTGCGTTGCACGCTGGCTTTGTAGGCTTGGCGAAACAAGCTGTCGTACAAAAACGGCACCGTCACCACAATGAACGTGACCACCGAATAAGTGGCAAACGACGACATGGCTTGCGCGGCGTCTTGGGTGGGGTCGTCGGGCAACCATGCCTGCCAAGAGACATAGGCCATCGCGAGTTCAACCGCCACCACCAAAGCCAGCCAAGCCAAACCTGCTTTGCGGCTGACCACATAAAACGCGATCATGGGAATGGCCGCCATCCAGGCCATACGCGCAGAAAAAATGCCACCCGACATCCAGGCCGCATGGCTCACCAGCATCAAGGCGGCGAACAAACCCAAGTTGGTGACCACCGAGAGTGGCCACCCCCAAATGAAGAAGGCCTGCAACACCAACAACACGCCCGCAAAGACCAAAGGTGCGGCCGCACCATTGGGGTCAGGCGTGGTCATGGCCAAGATGGCCATGACGCCAATCAACAACCAGATCACAAAAAACAGGTAGGGCATGCGCCCGTCTCTGAATTTGAGGGGCAGCCGTGGCACAGCCCAGTCGGTGAATTGGTTGAGCAGTTCGCGACTCATGGCTGCGCCCTTTGTGCGTGCTGCGCAAGGACATGGGAGATTTTAGAAATCAGCTGTTGCGCATCCAACGGTTTGTGCAGCACATCATTCATGCCACTGGCGAGACAGCGGTCATGGTCAACGGGGTTGACACTGGCGGTGAGTGCCAGCACCGGAAGGTGGCACTTGGGCGCGTCAAAGTCTTGGCGCAACCGTTCGGTGGTTTGCATGCCGTCCATCTCGGGCATCACCATGTCCATGAGGGCCAAATCAACGTGCTGCGTGCGCAACATGTCTAAGGCAACAGCGCCACTGCTGGCCTCCATCACGTCGACCTTGGGAAAACATTTTTTCAGCATCATGCGAGTGACCAACAGGTTCACCGCGTTGTCGTCGACCAATAAAATTCGAAACGGTTGGTCTGCCAAGTGACGCGCCATGTCGGCGGCGGCTTGCGCCTCTTTGACGGCGATGATGCGCAAGGGCAGCGAAAACCAAAACCGTGCGCCCTGCCCCAGCACGCTGCTCACGCCCAATGTGCCGCCTTGCAAGCTGACCAAACGTTCACATATCGACAAACCCAAGCCCGTGCCGCCGTATTGGCGATTGGTTTGCACATCGGCATACTCAAAGCCAGCGAAGATTTGCTTTTGTCGGTCCGCGGCTATGCCAATGCCCGCGTCTTGCACTTCAAACAACACGCCGCCGCCCTCGCGCTGCGCACGGATTTGGATGCTGCCATGTGCGGTGAACTTGATGGCGTTGTCTAACAAGTTCCCGAGCACTTGCAGCAAACGCTGGCGGTCGGCCTTGACCCACAGGGTGTCCACGGCTGCGGCGTCCAAGCCAAGTGTGAGGCCTTTGGCTTGGGCCTTGCTGGTGTGGGCCGCAACGGCAGCGCCCAAAGCTTCGCGCAACGCAAACTCTTCCAGGTGAAGCGTCAGGCGGCCCGCTTGCAGCTGCGAATAATCCAAAATGTCGTTGACCACTTTCAGCAATTGTTCGGTGGAGCGGCGAATGTGGTCGACCACTTCTGCGTCTTCAGGACGCGCGGCCAACTCGGTGCGCAAGATGCCATTGATGCCCAAGATGGCGTTCATGGGTGTGCGCAGCTCGTGGCCGACGGAAGCAATGAACTCGTCTTTGTGCACCTGTGCCCGCATCTGCGCTTGATGCGTGTGCTCTAGCTCGGCATTGCTTTGGTCCATCTCTGTGACTTGGTCTTGGTGCAAGCGCTCGGTGACAAACACCGCATACATCGCCAAAATGATGACCAACAACTTGTTGGCCAAGGTCCAAGCCATGACATCGTTGTCCATGTGGATGTCGCTGTTGACCAGCCCATACTTGGTGACGAGCAGCAGCACGAGGTTGGTGCAAAACACCACCCCCACCCACAACAATGCGCCCGCGCGTTCAAGAGACAAAATGGCAGGCAAAAGCACCACCGTCATCCACACCATCGCGGGGGAATTGATGCCGCCCGTCATGACGGCTAAATAGGTGACATAGCTGATGGACCACAGCATGGTGCTGTGTGCAATGATCAGAAAAGGTGCGCCGCAAAACAGCAAAACATACAAGCACCAATAGCCCGCGGTCCCCACCAAGTGGGCCACATGGTCGTATTCGGGTTGGTAAATGACATAAAACGGCAAGGTGCATGTGCCGACCAGGAGCAGCATGAACTTCAACAAGCTGCGACGACGTTCTGTCTGAGAGCCTTGAAAGAAGCTCCTGGGCAAGAAGACGTTGTGCAGTATTTCAAACATCCGTTTTTTTATGGCTTGCGCAATTTGTCAATCAGGCCGTTGAGCTCGTCGATGGAACCAAACTGAATGACCAGCTCGCCCAGCTCTTCCAGCCTGCCATGACGCTTGACGCGTTTTTTGACCCGCACTTCAACTTGTGCGGTCAGTAAGTCGGACAGCTCTTCTTCCACACGTTTGATGTCGCGCGACTTTTCGTTCTTGGGCTTTTGTGGCACCAGGTTGAATTCAGCACTGAGCTTTTTGACCAAGCTTTCGGCTTCGCGCACCGACATTTTTTTGGCGCTGATTTGGTTGGCCGCGGTGATTTGTGTGCCACGGTCGAGCGACAACAAGGCACGGGCGTGGCCCATGTCGATGTCGCCCGCCATGAGCATGGACTGCACAGGCTCGGCCAAGTTGAGCAAGCGCAACAAGTTGCTGGCGGCGCTGCGTGAGCGGCCCACGGCTTGCGCGGCCAATTCGTGGGTGAGGCCAAATTCTTTGATGAGGCGATTCAGGCCTTGGGCCTCTTCGAGTGGGTTGAGGTCTTCGCGCTGGATGTTTTCAATCAGCGCCATGGCCGCAGCGGCTTCGTTGGGCACGTTGCGCACCAACACAGGCACGCTGTCCAGACCCGCCAGTTTGGCGGCGCGGCTGCGACGTTCGCCCGCGATGATTTCGAATTTGCCAGCGTTGGGGCCGTCGCTGAGTTGACGAACCAAGATGGGCTGCATGATGCCTTGGGCTTTGATGCTTTCGGCCAACTCATACAAAGCGCCCTCGTCCATGCGTGTGCGCGGCTGGTACATGCCAGGCACGAGTTGGGTGAGCGGCAAGGTATTGGGCAAGCCGTCCGCCGCGGCGTTTCGTGCAGCCAAGCTGTCGTCCACTTTGGGGCCCAACAAGGCTTCCAAACCACGGCCTAAGCCTTTTGTTTTTTTAGTGACCATGGGGTGCTTCTTCTTTCAGTAAATCGTGTAACAGGGCCAAGCCTTGGGGCCAATCGCCCAAGCATGAATCGGTGTTGACGTGGCCGCTCATGCCGCAATCTGTGAGGTGCGAGCCCCATGCCTGGGCCAGCACGCTGGCGCGCATGAAGCTGCAAAACGGGTCGTTGCGGCTGGCGACCAAGGTGCTTTTGAATGGCAGACGCTCGCGCACAATGGGGCTCCAGCTGTGCAGCATGAGTTGCATTTCGGGGCGCTCAACATCGGCGGGCGCCACCAGCAATGCGGCCTTCACCAGATGGGCATTCATCGTGTGTGCCGCCCACGCGGCCACCAAAATGCAACCTAAGCTGTGCGCCACCAACACCGCGTTGGGGTGGGTGAGCACGGTTTCTTCGAGCTGCATCATCCAGTCGCCACGCAGCGGAAAATCCCAGTTGTGTTGTTCCACACGCGTGAAGCCATGCGCGCTTTG
>JAIXRH010000125.1 GCA_027485285.1 Comamonadaceae bacterium
AAAGATGACACGCAAATACTTCGGCACAGACGGCATTCGCGGCACCGTGGGCCAAGCTCCCATCACCCCAGATTTTGTGTTGCGTTTGGCCCATGCTGTGGGTCGTGTGCTGAAGCAAACCGAAGCACAGCCAACGGTCTTGATTGGCAAAGACACCCGAATTTCAGGCTATATGTTGGAGTCAGCGCTTGAGTCTGGCTTTAACTCAGCAGGCGTCAACGTGCTGCTGCTCGGGCCCTTGCCCACGCCTGGCGTGGCCTACCTCACCAGTGCGCAACGTGCCAGCCTGGGCGTGGTCATCAGTGCAAGTCACAACCCGTTTTCTGACAACGGCATCAAGTTTTTCAGCGCACAAGGCAAGAAACTCAGTGAAGTTTGGGAGCGCGCGGTCGAGGCGGCTTTGGATCAAGCACCCGTGTGGGCGGACTCAGCCAACCTTGGTAAAACCAAACGCTTGGACGATGCTGCAGGTCGCTACATCGAGTTTTGCAAAAGTACTTTTTCAAACGACCTGACGCTCAAAGGCTTGAAGATTGTGGTGGACGCTGCGCACGGTGCCGCTTATCACATTGCGCCCAAGGTGTTTCATGAGTTGGGTGCCGAGGTGATTGCCATTGGCTGCAGCCCTGATGGCTTGAACATCAACCACGAAGTGGGCGCCACGCATCCCGATGCGCTGGTGCGAGCTGTCAAAGCCAATCAGGCTGACTTTGGCATTGCACTCGATGGCGATGCGGACCGCTTGCAAATGGTGGATGCGCAAGGCCGTTTGTACAACGGTGACGAACTGCTGTATTTGATGGCGGACGACCGTTTGGCCAATGACCAAGTGGTCCCAGGAGTGGTGGGCACACTCATGACCAACATGGCGGTGGAAGTGGCTTTGAAAAAACGTGGCGTACAGTTTGTGCGTGCCAAGGTGGGTGACCGTTATGTGTTGGAAGAGCTCGCCAAACACCAATGGATTTTGGGCGGCGAAGGCTCAGGCCATTTGCTGGCTTTGGACAAGCACACCACGGGTGACGGCTTGGTGAGTGCCTTGCAGATTTTGCAAACCTGTGTGCGCAGTGGCAAAGCCATGGCTGAGCTGCTCAAAGACGTGACGCTGTTTCCGCAAACCTTGCTCAACGTGCGATTGCGTCCGAGTCAAGATTGGCAATCGAATGCCCGCATGAAAGAGGAAGTTCAAAAGGCCGAGGCCGAATTGGGTGACACAGGCCGTGTGCTGATTCGTGCCAGTGGCACTGAGCCTTTGGTTCGCGTGATGGTGGAAGCGCGTGATGAAGCACAGGCCAAGGCTTGCGCCCAGCGCATTGCCGATACTTTGTCAGCTTAGTGGCTGGCGATAAGCCGCACGCCACAACACAGGCAACAAAACGGCGGCGGTGATGTACAAAGCCAAACTGCCCGTTTGCCAAAAAGCCAGGGGCGATTGTGGTGTGAACCATGTCAAGCCAGACACATCCAAGCCTGCGCCATAAGCCACCACGTAACCACCAGCCAAACCCAAGCCCCAGAGCGATACGGTGTAGGTGATGAGCGGTAAAAACGTGATGCCGTAGCAGCGCAGCGTGAACACGCAAAACACCTGCACGGCATCTGCCACGTGGTAGAGCATCAACCAAAGCAGCAAGGTCCCAGCCAGCACGGCGACCTCGTGCGATTGGGTATAGAGCTGGGCTATGGTTTGGTGTTGCGAGCCCATCAGTGCGGCCAAGCTCAAGCTCAACAGCAAGACCAAGCTCAAACCGGTCCGCAAGGACTGACGTGCAAGGTGAATATGCCCTGCGCCCATCCAATAACTCACGCGCGAACTGCAGGCAATGGAGAGCGACAAAGGAATCATGTAGAGCACCGCTGCCATGTTGGCCGCGATTTGATGGCTGGCAGTGGCCACCACGCCCAAGCGAGCAATGAACAAGGACATCAGGGTGAAGGAGGTGACTTCCACACCAATCGCCAAACCGCTGGGCAGGCCCAAACGCAAGAAGTGAAGCAGGGTGGGTGCATGCGGCTTTTCCATCGGCTCCCAGATGCGGTAAGGCGTGTAAAAGTCTTGCGTGCGAATCAGCCACACCGCCAGTGCAATCATCATCAAAGTGACCGCCAAGGTGGCCCAAGCACATCCATCCAAGCCCATGGGCTGAAGCACACCTGGAATACCCAGAACCAAAATAATGGACAGTGGGATTTTGACAATCAAGGCACCCACTTGCACCCACGTGACCAACTTGGGCTTGCCCAAACTTTGGTTGAGCGTGCTGTACATCCGAAACAACAAGGATGCAGGCAGACCAAAGGCCACAATCGACAGATAAGAGCGCACATCCGCTTGTAAATCAAGTGGCACTTGCGTCCAGTTGAGCAGGGGACCGGGACAAAGGAGCGCCCACATTCCTAGGCTTGTGGTGAGCGCGCACAGGTACAAAGCCTGTCGCACGGAGCGACCCACTTCTGCATGGCGTTGCGCACCTTGTAGCTCCGCCCAGACAGGCAACAAGGCTTGCAGCACGCCCATGAGCGAGATGTGCACCGTGACATACGTGGCTGAGGCCACGGCCAATGCGGCGAGCGCCGTGTCCGAAAAATGGCCAGCAACCAATGTGTCGATGATGCCGAAAGCCATCACAGCCAATTGCCCGACCATCACCGTACCGGCGTGCCGCATGATGATGGCGCGTTCGCTGCTCATCTCTGGCTCAAGGCTGATGACGGTGATACAGCGTCACGTTCTCTTTTTTATCTGCTGGACGATAAATGCTGCGCACGCGGGTCCATTCATTCAAACGCACGACTTGTGGGAGCTCTGGACGCAAATCGTTGTCAACGACGAGCCAAGGGCAACCGCGCTGTTGTCCGGCACTTGCCTTGTCGACAGGCTTCACATCAAACCCGCCGTGGTAGTGGAACGCTGTCATTTGGCTGATATTCAAACCATAGCTCAGCAAACACACATGGTGTGTTTTGCCTGCATCTTGTTTGGCCATTACCGTTTGAATTTGTTGCACCCAAGGTTTGTAGCTGAAAGCGAAATCCAAAAGTGGCAGCCACAGCGTGAGCAGCAGCAGCCAGCACAAGGCAGCGCCGCCCGCAGGCAACACCAAACTTTTCCATAAAGCATGACGATTTTTAGCGGAGCGCCAAACCACCAGCCAACCCCAAACGGCAGTGGCTGCCAAAGCCACGATGAAAGCCAACCATTCAAAGCTAGGGACGAAGCCTGGGGCTAAGCGTGCCACGTTTTTTGCAGGCGCGGTCGGCCAGCCTGTTTGCATCGCGATCCAAATGACCCAAATGACCAACGCCGAGCCAGAGAAAAACAACAGCGTGAACCAGTCAATCAAAGCTGCCACGCTGCGACGCAGGGTAGGCAGCGCGAAGGCGGCCAGCGTGGCAAACGCTGGAAGTGCCAACAACAAAGTGCGGCTGGATGAGTGTGTCAACAGCGCCGTACTCACAGTCAGCGCGGTGAACCACATGGGCAAGACCAGGTGGCGACTCCAATGCAGCGAGGCCCATTGACGGCGCCACCGCCAAAGTGTCCATAAAGCCAAGGGCCAAGCGGGCCAAGTGAACCACACCAGCAAGCGCAACAAGCTGCGCCAGGCTTGCGGATCGTCGTGTAAGGGCAGCAAGCGCCAGTGCCAGATGTCCAAGACATAAGCCAAAACCGCGACAAGCATGCCTACCAGCAAAAGCCAAAGCGCGTGCCGACGTGCGGTTTGTATCGATGTGCTTTGTCGATCGAGCAAGCACAAAAGCCCACTCCCCACAGCCATCAACACAGCAAAACTGGGTGCCCCACTCAGGCACAGCCCCAACAGACCGATGGCGACTGCCGTCAAGCTGTAGCGTGGGTGATAGGGCAGTGCGGCCAAGCCGTAAAACACAAAGCTGACCAGCGCCAGTTGCATCAAGATGGGGCTGACTTCATGCGACAGCAGCGCCAACCCTAGACAAGCGATGAGGGCCAGTACCGCGCCATCCGCAATGGTGCGCGCATAGTCTTTGGGCTTGGCTTCACCCCCAAAGGCAAACGGAACAGGCTGAGCCTGTGGGCTCAAAGCCAGGTAGTACACGCCGTGCCAAGTGCTGGCCAAGGTGAGGGCTAACAGCATCGCAAAAGGAATGCGCACGGCCAAGCCTGCCGACATCCAAGAGGGCGCGATTTGAATGGCCCATGCGCCCAACCAATAAGGCAGCAAGGCATCCAGCTCGGGTGCGTTTCCCCAGATGCTCGGGGTCAGCCAATCGCTGGCGCCTTCCGCGAGTGCCAACATGTAGCTGAAGGTGTTGAACTCATTGCCCTTCCAAGGTTCACGCCCAAACAATCCGGGCAAAACATAGGCGGCACAGAACAGCCACAGCGCGATGCGCGGCAAGCGGCGCACAGCACTTTGAGGAACGATGGCAGGGGTGGGTTGGGTCACGTTTTTAAATAAAAAAGGCAGCGCGGGGGGCCGGGCTGCCTTGTTTGAAGTGAACGCGTGGCTTACTTGGCGATGGTCTTGCCGTACTTGTTGCGGAAGCGCTCGACGCGGCCGCCCATGTTGTCGACAGACTTTTGTGTACCTGTGTAGAAGGGGTGTGACTCGCTGGTGGTATCCAGCTTGTACAACGGCAATTCGCGGCCGTCTTCCATCTTGATCATTTCTTTTGTGCTGGCGCATGAGCGCGTCACAAACTTGAAACCGTTGGACATATCCATGAAACAGATTTCACGGTAGTTGGGGTGAATGCCTTCTTTCATCGCTTTTCCTTGAGCAGCTGCGGTAGCCACGCCGACCTATTTCGACACACTTTCCGCAAAACGCGACATTATGACACGGATCAGAGACCTTTCAGCGCAGCACATCCAAGGCAAAGGTGAGGCTGAACATGCCGAGCAAGGTGGACAAGGTGACCAAGCCCGCCACAAAGGCCCCGTTGTAACCCATGCGTGTCGCGAGCACATAGCAGTTAGAAGCCGTAGGCAGGGATGAAAAGGCCAGCAGCACCGTGGTTTGTATCCGGTCCAAACCAAATGCCAGTGCCAAGCCACAAGCCAACAAGGGTGTGATGAGGTGGCGAATCGTCAGCAGTGACAGAGCCAAAACCTTGGCTTTCATCAAATGCCCGAACTCCATGCCAGCGCCCGCAGTCAGCAAGCCCAAAGCCAGCGAGGCAGAGCCAATGCGTTGTAAGGTGGGCTCAGTCCAGCTGGGAATTTGCAAACCCGCCACATTCGCCAACAAGCCTGATGTGGTGGCCAAGATGAGTGGGTTGCGAATCAGTTCACGTCCAAAGTGACTTTGGGCATGTTTGGCCATCGGCCACACTGCCGCCACATTGAACATGGGCACGCACACGCCAATGAGCACCGCAATCAAAAGCACACCCTGCGGGCCTGCGATTCGCTCGGCCAAGGCCAAAGCAATGAAAGAGTTGAAGCGAAACCCCACCTGAGCGCTGGCCGCGTGCATGCGCGGGTCTATGTGTGCGCGCAACAACGGCAGTTTGGGCAACGCATACGACAGCGCAATGCTGCTGAATCCCAAGACTAACCCCGCCATGATGAGGTGCGAAGCCGCCACCCAATCCAAAGGCGTGCGAACGATGGAATAAAACAGCAGAACTGGAAATAAAAAGTAATAAACCAAACGCTCTACAGGCTCCCACACGCTGCGGTTGAGCGAGGTGTACCTGCAGACCAAGTAGCCGCAGAGGATGAGTGAGAAGTCGGGGAAGAGGAGTTGGGCGTGATTCACCCACAGAGAATAACCGCACGCGAAGGCCTGACCTTGGCTTCAGCGTTTACGATTGACGCTCGCATGACACAAGCTCACCCCATTCACGTTGCAGCACCCGATGCCAACATCGACATTTTCATTGATGCCTTGTGGCTGGAGCAAGGCTTGGCGCCAAACAGTTTGGCCGCCTATCGGCGTGACTTGAATTTGCTGTCTGCATGGCTGAATGCCCAAGGCACCCATTTGCTGGCAGCACAAGAGCCAGACTTGCAGCAGTACTTTGCGCACCGCCATGCCGAGACCAAGGCCACCAGTGCCAACCGCCGATTGACCGTGTTCAAACGCTTTTACCGCTGGGCCCTGCGTGAGCGCATGCTGGTGGCGGATCCCACTTTGAAGTTGCTCACCGCCAAACAGCCTGCGCGAGCGCCAAAAAGCTTGACCGAGGCACAGGTTGAGAGTTTGCTCCATGCGCCTGATGTGTCCACCGGTTTAGGCATGCGCGACCGCGCCATGCTGGAGCTGATTTACGCCAGTGGCCTGCGCGTGAGCGAATTGGTGGACCTCAAAACCTTGCATGTGAGTTTGAACGACGGCGTGCTGCGCATCATGGGCAAGGGCAGCAAAGAGCGCTTGGTGCCATTCGGCGAGGTTGCCCGTGATTGGCTACAGCGCTATTTGATCGAGGCACGTCCGATGCTTTTGGCCGGCCACCAAACCGAGGCTTTGTTTGTCACGGTGCGTGGCAAAAACGCCGGTGAGGCGATGACGCGTGCCATGTTTTGGCAGCTCATCAAACGCTATGCTTTGCAAGCCCAAATCCATGTGCCGATTTCGCCGCACACCTTGCGCCATGCGTTTGCCACGCATTTGCTCAACCACGGCGCCGATTTACGGGCGGTCCAAATGCTTTTGGGGCATGCCGACATTTCCACCACCACCATTTACACGCACATTGCCCGTGAGCGCTTGAAGAGCTTGCATGGGCAGCACCACCCGCGTGGGTGAATGGCCACCTGCGTGGCTGAAGCCCCACATGGTGAC
>JAIXRH010000104.1 GCA_027485285.1 Comamonadaceae bacterium
GACGTGGCAGAAGGTCACAAGACCGGCTTTTATTTAGACCAACGCGACAGCCGCAAGAAGTTTGCGGACTACGCCAAGCGCTTGCAGTTTCAGCGCGTGCTCAATTGCTATTGCTACACAGGCGGCTTCACTGTGGCCGCTTTGGCGGGCGGTGCGGCACATGTGACGTCGATCGACTCCTCTGGCCCCGCGATCGCGCTGGCCAAAGCCAACGTGGCGCTGAATGGCTTTGACGCCGCACGCACCACGATGATGGATGCGGATGTGAACGCGTCGTTGCGACAGTTCATTCAAGATGGCCAAACCTTTGACGCCATTGTGCTGGACCCTCCTAAGCTTGCGCCGACTGCCGCGCACGCCGACCGCGCGGCGCGTGCTTACAAGGACATCAACCGTTTGGCGTTCAAGTTGCTAGAGCCGGGCGGTGTGCTGTTTACCTACAGCTGCTCAGGTGGCATCAGCGCTGATTTGTTCCACAAAATCATCGCCTCGGCGGGCATTGACGCGCCGTGCGATGGCTACATCAGCGAGCGCATGCAAGGCGCGCCCGACCATCCGATGACGTTGACTTTCCCTGAGGGGGAATATCTCAAGGGTTTGGTGGTGGTGAAAGCAGCGGAGCTGGTTGAAAAACCCAAGTCGGCCACAATATCGGGTTGATTGAAACGTTTTAAAAAAAGGCTTCGCTTTTATGTTGATCCCCGCCACCATCCTGACCGGCTTTTTGGGCTCGGGCAAAACCACCTTGCTCAAGCGCGTGCTGACCGAGGCCCATGGTCAAAAGATTGCCATCATCGAAAACGAATTTGGCGAAGAAAACATCGACAACGAGATTTTGGTGTCTGACACCAACGAGCAAATCATCCAGATGAACAATGGTTGCGTGTGCTGCTCCATCCGCGAAGACTTGCGCACCACGCTCCAATTGTTGGCCGCCAAAAAACGCAAGGGTTTGCTCGACTTCGACCGTG
Source organism: Comamonadaceae bacterium (assembly GCA_027485285.1). Lineage (GTDB taxonomy): Bacteria > Pseudomonadota > Gammaproteobacteria > Burkholderiales > Burkholderiaceae_C > Limnohabitans. Next base: position 972 of record JAIXRH010000104.1, read on the forward strand.
TGGTGATTGAAACCACCGGTTTGGCCGACCCCGGCCCTGTGGCGCAAACCTTCTTCATGGACGACGAAATCGCCGAGAGCTTTTTGCTTGACTCCATCTTGACCTTGGTGGATGCCAAGCACGCCGCCCAGCAGTTGAACGACCGCCAAGAGGCTCGCCGCCAAGTGGGCTTTGCGGACCAAATTTTCATCAGCAAGGCCGACCTCGTGTCGCCCGCTGAGTTGGATGCTTTGCAGCACCGCTTGAAGCACATGAACCCACGCGCCCCACAGAAGGTGGTGCACTTTGGGGAAGTGGCGTTGAGCGAAGTGTTTGACCTGCGCGGCTTTAACCTGAACGCCAAGCTCGACATTGATCCCGACTTCTTGGGCGATGACGGCCACCATCACCACGATGGCGAGCATTGCGACCACCCATCGCACAAGCATGGCAACGCGCACGATGACCACGCGCATCACGACCATGACCATGCGCACGGTGAACATTGCGACCATCCTTCACACGCGCATGACCATGATCACGGGCCAGGCCACCATCACCACCACGATGACGACGTGAAGAGCTTTGTCTACAAGTCCAAGCGCCAGTTCGACCCTGCCAAGCTGGAAGACTTCCTAGGCGCCATCGTCAACATCTACGGCCCCAAGATGCTGCGCTACAAAGGCGTGCTCAATATGAAAGGCACCGAAAAGAAGGTGATCTTCCAAGGCGTGCACCAGTTGATGGGCAGCGATTTGGGCCCCGATTGGGCTGAAGGCGAAGAGCGCGTCAGCAAGATGGTGTTCATCGGCATCGACTTACCCAAAGACATCTTGGTCCAAGGACTTGATCAATCCTTGGTTTGATGAAATATGGCAGTTTTTGGAAATTTATTGGCGCCTTGGGGTTTGTGGCTACAATCCCGCGCGCCAGACCCGAGTCGCACACCCGTGCCGCCAGGGGCAGCAAGGAGACCCACAGTGAGTGCTAAATCCAAGAAAACTGCTTCTAAGAAGCCTGTTGATGCAAAAAAATCGGCCAAGTCGGTGAAAAAGTCTGTGGTGGTCAAGGCCCCAGTCAAGGCCGTTAAGCCTGCTGCCAAACCAGTGGCTAAAAAAGCAGCGCCAGTCAAAGTGACAGCGAAGAAGGCAGCGGCCAAGCCCGTTGCGCCAGCCAAGAAAGCGGCGGCGCCTACAAAGGCAGCGCCTTCAAAAGCAGTGGCGAAGACGGTGGTCGCTAAGAAGGCGGCTGCGCCAGCCAAAAAAACAGCACCTGCAAAAACACCTGTGAAGGCAGCGAAAGCGCCTGCTAAGACAGCCAAAGCCCCAGCGAAGGTCGCCAAGGCCCCAGCCAAAGTGGTCAAGGCACCTGCCAAAGCCGCGAAGGCACCCGTCAAGGCTGTGAAAGCCCCCGCCAAAGTGGCTGTGAAAGCGGCCAAGCCCGTGGCCAAAAAAGCTGCGGCTAAGTCAGCAACCAAAGTGGCGGCAGCGCCTGCACCGGTCGTGCATGTCACGCCCATCATTCCCGGCTACACCCCTGTGGTGCACAAGAAAAATTCCAGAGCGGCCAAGATGGCGGCTTTGGTCCCACCCCCGCCAGCTCAAGTGGTTGCGTCCAACGCAGCCAAGAACAGCTTTATGCCCATGACGGCACCCTCCGCCCCAACCATTGTTCCTGTGATACCTAAAAAAGACGCCAAGCTTGCCAATAACTGGAAGTCCAAAACCGCTGACCTGATGACCGATGCAGAAATCATCGCCATGCCTGACACAGAGTACATGAATGACATTCAAATGGCATTTTTCCGACTCAAACTCGTGCAGTTGAAAAACGAAGTCTTGGCCAACGCCAGCGAAACTACTGAGCATCTGCGTGAAGACACCGTGGTGGTGCCCGATCCAGCTGATCGCGCCACCATCGAAGAAGAACACGCATTGGAATTGCGCACACGTGACCGTGAACGCAAGTTGCTCAAGAAGATTGAGCAGTCCATTCAGCGCATCGACAGCGGTGACTATGGCTATTGCGATGAAACCGGTGAAGCCATCGGTGTGGGTCGTTTGTTGGCCCGTCCCACGGCGAGTTTGTCGCTGGAAGCGCAAGAACGTCGCGAAATTAAGCAGCGCATGTTTGGAGATTGACGGCCAAAAGGTCAAAAATCATCAAAAAGCAGGCCCATGGGCCTGCTTTTTTTATGCCCGTTTATCTTCATAACCCACTTTTAGTGCCTTTTCTAAGTGCTTCATTTATAACGATATTTATCTGCTACTCGGTATGCTAATATCGCTGTAAGTTGTTGATTTCATTGAAAAAATCACGCATTTGGGTGTTCTGAACTGGTTTTCCTGCTACAGTGCAAATAAGTGCAATTAAGTGGTGAAAAGTGCCTTTTGGCCTTTTCGTCTTGGTTGTTTGTTTGCATGTGTAAAAAGGGTCACCAACGTGTTTCAGGGTGCTTCATCGCTGAGTCTCGACGCCAAAGGTCGTTTGTCGGTGCCAACCCGGCATCGCGACGTTTTGAGCGCGACTGCGGCTGGGCAGCTCACGATCACGCGTCACCCCCATGGGTGTCTGATGCTGTTTCCACGCACCGAGTGGGAGAAGTTTCGCGAACGCATTGCCGCACTGCCCATGAGCGCGCAATGGTGGAAACGTATCTTTTTGGGCAACGCGATGGATGTGGAGATGGACGGCACAGGCCGCATCCTCATCTCGCCTGAGCTGCGCACCGCAGCGGGCATCAGCAAGGACACCATGTTGCTTGGCATGGGCAACCATTTTGAACTTTGGGACAAGGCGACTTACGAGTCGCAAGAGGCCCAAGCCATGCAGGGCGACATGCCCGATGTGTTCAAGGAATTTTCTTTTTAAAGGATGACGGTGGACACGCCATGGCTGCACACCACCGTCCTACTCAGCGAAGCTGTCGATGCCCTCGACATTCAGCCGGACGGTACCTACGTAGATGCGACCTTTGGTCGCGGTGGGCACTCCCGACTGATTTTGTCCAAGCTTTCGCCCCAAGGGCGTTTGATCGCCTTCGACAAAGACCTCGATGCGATTGCCGAGGCGAACACCATCCAAGACCCCCGCTTTTCGATTCGTCACCAAGGCTTCACGCACTTGGACGAGTTGGAGGCGGGCGCCATCAACGGCGTGCTGATGGATTTGGGGGTGAGCTCTCCCCAGATCGACAACCCAGCACGCGGTTTCTCTTTTCGACACGACGGTCCTTTGGACATGCGCATGGACACCACCCGTGGCCAGAGCGTGTCCGAGTGGCTGGCAGAGGCAGAAGTCCAACACATCGCGGAGGTGATACGTGAATATGGCGAAGAACGGTTTGCTTTACAGATTGCAAAGGCGATTGATGCTCGCAGACAAGAACGGGGCGTGCCTACATCCACCGCTGAACTGGCCCAGCTCGTGGCTGACACGGTCAAAACCCGCGAGCCGGGCAAGGACCCTGCAACGCGCACATTTCAGGCTTTTCGGATTTTCATCAACGCCGAGCTTGAGGAGTTGCAACAGGCGCTGAGCGCTTCGTTGCAGGTGTTGCGCCCTGGAGGTCGATTGGCAGTGATCAGTTTCCATTCCTTGGAAGACCGCATCGTCAAACAATTCATCACGCAGCATTCGCGTGAGGTGTATGACCGCCGCGCACCTTTTGCTGCGCCAAAGGTGATGGACTTCAAAGCGATCGATCGCATCAAGCCCAGCGCTGCAGAGGTGGCGGGCAACCCGCGTTCGCGCAGCGCCATCATGCGCGTGGCTGAGCGTTTAGGGGGCGAGGCATGAGCCGCGTGAGCGTGTTGCTGATGATGGCTGTGATGGCGAGTGCCTTGTATTTGGTGCGCACGCAGTACGAGTCGCGCTCGCTCACCATGGAGATTGATCGCGCCACCAGCTTGGCCCGTAACTTAGAAACAGAAAACGACCGCTTGGACGTGGAGCGCCGTGCGCAAGCCACACCGCTGCGTGTGGAAAAACTCGCGCGTGAGCAAATGAACATGCGCACCATCACACCAGCCATCACGCATTACGCCACCGTGCCGGGCGGTGCAACTGCATCGGCATCGGCTTCAGCGGAGGTTCGCCCATGAGCAGCCGCAGCGTGCAATACACCACCAGCCCTTTGCTTGCCAGCAAGACGCCGATTTGGCGCAGCCAATTCATCGTGGCTGTGATTGCCGCGGGCTTTTTGGGTTTGGTGGCGCGCGCAGCCTATGTGCAGGTGATTGATAACGCGTTTTTCAAACGCCAAGGTGCGGTGCGTTTTGTGCGTACCTTGGAGCTGCCAGCCAACCGGGGCCGCATTTTGGACCGCCATGGCAACATCTTGGCGTCCAGTGTGCCCGTGCGTGGCATCACGGCCAACCCAGATGAAATAGACCGTGACCCCGTCAAGCTCAAAGCTTTGGCCAAGTTGCTAGGCATGAGCCAAGCTGAGCTGGATAAAAAGCTCAAAGACGAAGACAAAACCTACGTGATGCTCAAGCGCCAGGTGGAGGTGTCGGTTGCCAAGGAGGTGGCGGCGCTCAAAATCAAAGGCGTGTCAGACAGTCCTGAGTACAAGCGCATTTACCCAGAGGGCGAGTCGGTGGCGCACGTGGTGGGTTTTGCCAATTTAGAAAACGTAGGCCAAGAGGGCGTGGAGCTGACTTTCAACAAAGCCTTGGGTGGCAAAGCTGGTTCGCGTCGCGTGATCAAAGACCGTTTGGGTCGCGTGGTGGAAGACATTGGCGAAATGGTGCCGCCCTTGGATGGTCAAGATTTGCAGCTCAGCATCGACAGCAAGGTGCAGTACTTTGCTTACGAGAAGATCAAAGAAACCGTCATCGCCAACAAGGCTGCGGCCGGCAGTGTGGTGGTGCTCGATATCAAGACAGGCGAAGTGTTGGCCTTGGTCAACTACCCCAGTTACTCACCGGGCAAACGCGGCAACCTCAGTGGGGCCCAGCTTCGCAACCGCGCCCTCACAGACACATTTGAACCTGGCTCCACCATGAAACCCCTCGTGGTGGGTTTGGCTTTGGAGAAGGGCATTGTCAAGCCCGAAACCTTGATTCAAACGGCTCCCGGCAAGATGCAAATGGGCTCGGCCACCATCACCGATGCGCATCCACACGGCGTGTTGAGCGTGAATGAAATCATTCAAAAATCCAGCAACGTGGGCACAGTCAAGATTGCCATGCAAATGCAGCCCCAAGACATGTGGGAAGTGTTCACGCAAATGGGTTTGGGTCAAAAGCCCCAAGTGCCGTTTCCGGGTGCAGTCGCTGGCAAGGTACGGCCCTACAAAACATGGCGTCCGATTGAGCAAGCCACCATGAGCTACGGCTATGGGTTGTCCACCAGTTTGTTTCAACTCGCACAGGCCTATACCGTGTTTGCGCATGACGGCGAGATGGTGCCCATGAGTTTGGTGAAAACCAATCAGGCGCAAGTCAGTGGCGCACGCGTGCTTTCGCCGCACAACGCTGCGGCCATGCGTCACATGTTGCACATGGTGACCATCCAAGGTGGCACAGCGCCCAAGGCGCAAACCATGGGCTACTCGGTGGGCGGCAAAACAGGCACCGCGCACAAGGTGGAAGGCAAGGGCTACGCCAGCAAAAAATACCGAGGCTTCTTTGTTGGCATTGCGCCCATTGACAACCCACGCATCGTGGTGGCCGTGATGGTGGATGAGCCCACCGGTGGCGCTTACTACGGCGGCGATGTGGCAGCACCCGTGTTCAGCCAAACCGTGCAACAAACCTTGCGCATGATGGGGGTGCAGCCCGACATGGCGGTCAAGCCCCAAGTGGTGACCAAGTTTGAGAAGGAGTCGTTTTGATGAAACGACTGCATAGCCCCCAAGACGCCGCACAGTGGCTGCGTACCCAAGTGCGTGGCGTGTTGCACACCGACAGCCGTCGCGTGGGTGCGGGTGATGGTTTCATTGCTTGGCCTGGTGGTGTCACGGATGGCCGAGAGTTTGTGGCCTCAGCACTGAAGCAAGGCGCAACCGCCTGCGTGGTCGAACACGCAGGTGTTGAAAACTTTGCGTGGGGTGAGAGCGACGCCATCGCTACCTATGACGGATTGAAAGCTGCCAGCGGCTTGATTGCCGCTGCGTATCACGAACAACCCAGCCAGGCGTTGGACGTGGTGGCCATCACAGGCACCAATGGCAAAACCTCCACCGCGTGGTGGTTGGCACATGCGCTGCAAAACGCAGGCCAGCGCTGCGCCCTGGTGGGTACCTTGGGTGTGGGCGAAGTGAGTCAGCTTGAAGTCACAGGCATGACCACCCCCGACCCTGTGCTGTTGCAAGCGAAGTTGCGCGACATGGTCGACGGTGGTGTGAGCGCTTGTGCGATCGAAGCCTCGTCCATTGGGTTGGCTGAGCACCGCTTAGACGGCACGCAGGTGCGCGTGGCCATGTTCACGAATTTCACGCAAGACCATTTGGACTACCACGGCGACATGGCCAGCTATTGGCAAGCCAAGCTGGCGTTGTTTAACTGGGCGGGTTTGCAAGCGGCGGTGGTGAATGTGGATGACATCGATGGCGCTGCCTTAGCGACGCAACTGCAAGCGCGGAGTGACCTCTGTGTGTGGACGGTGTCGTGTGCTGCCGATTCGTCTTCAGCCCCTGCGCAACACATCGTGGCACGTCACATCCAACATGGTGCGATGGGCTTGTGCTTTGAGGTGGCTGAAGGTGAAGAAGTTCACGCCTTAGAGACGCAACTGGTCGGTCACTACAACGTGAGCAATGTGTTGGGCGTCATGGCCTGCCTGCGTGCGTTGGGCTTCAGTTTGGCCGATGCCGTGCAAGCCTGCCGCGTGCTGCCCCCAGTGCCAGGCCGCATGCAAACCGTTGGTGTTGCCGGTGAGCCTTTGGTGGTGATTGACTACGCCCACACACCCGATGCGGTGGCGCTAGCGGTGCAAGCTTTGCTGCCCTTGGCCAAGTCACGCGGGGGTGAATTGACCTGTGTGTTGGGGTGCGGCGGTGAGCGCGATGCAACCAAGCGCCCCTTGATGGCGGCGGCTGCCGAGCAACATGCGCATCACGTGGTGCTGACCAGCGACAACCCGCGCAGCGAAGACCCACAAACTATTTTGAACCACATGCTCGCCGGCTTGCAACATCCGGCCAAGGCCATCGTGATGGCTGACCGTGCCCAAGCCATTGCACAAACCGTGCAACTCGCACGCAGGCAAGACGTGGTGTTGTTAGCAGGCAAAGGTCACGAAGACTACCAAGAAATTTCAGGCGTCAAACATCCGTTCAGCGATGTGCAGCACGCACGCGAAGCCTTGCAACATCGCGCTGAAAAAAGGAGGGCGCATGTCTGACATGAACCTCAACCTGACACAAATCAGCCAGTGGCTCGCGCCTGCGCAGTTGTGCGGTGACGGTAACTTGACCATTCAACGCGTCCACACCGACAGCCGCACCTGCCAAGTGGGCGATTTGTTTGTTGCCTTGAAAGGCGAGCGATTTGATGCCAACGACTTCTTGCCGCAAGTGTCAGCCAGTGGCGCAACGGCTGCTCTGGTGCACCACGGTTTAGAGGCTGCCCAATTGGCCGGCGTGCAAGTGACCGACACGCGTATCGCTTTGGGTCAGCTGGCCAAAGGCTGGCGTGGCCAATTCAATTTGCCCGTCATCGCTGTGACTGGCAGCAACGGTAAAACCACCGTCACACAAATGATTGCCAGCATCTTGCGCGCTGGTTTTGGCGATGATGCCTTGGCCACGCAAGGTAATTTAAACAACGACATTGGCGTGCCCCTCACGCTGTTGCGCATGCGCGCCCATCACCGCAGTGCGGTGGTGGAGCTTGGCATGAACCACCCCGGCGAGATTGCCGGCTTGGCCGACATGACCCAAGCCACCGTGGCATTGGTGAACAACGCCCAGCGCGAACATCAAGAGTTCATGGCCACGGTGCAAGCTGTGGCGCAAGAAAACGGCGAAGTCATTCAGGCCTTGCCTGCTGACGGCGTGGCTGTGTTTCCAGCGCACGACGACTACAGCCCGCTTTGGCAAGCCTTGGCAGGCAAGCGGGCTTGCATGCGTTTTTCCATGACAGCCCATGCAGCTGACAACGCAGAGGTGCAATTGCTCACAGCCGATTGGTTGAACGACCACTGGGCGGTCCAAGCGCAAACGCCCGCAGGCGTGTTGCGCACACGGTTGCACATTGCAGGCCGCCACAACGTGGGCAATGCCTTGGCTGCAACGGCCTGTGCGCTTGCAGCGGGGGTGTCTTTGGCCATCATTGAACAAGGCCTCCACAGTTTTGAGCCTGTCAAAGGTCGCTCACGCGCCTTTGGCATTCAGTGCCAAGGCCGCGCCATCACTGTGGTGGACGACAGCTACAACGCCAACCCAGACTCGGTGCGTGCTGCCATTGATGTGCTGGCCGAGTTGCCTGCACCACGTTTACTCGTGCTGGGAGATATGGGCGAGGTGGGCACACAAGGCGCCGAGTTCCATCAAGAGATGGGCTTGCATGCCGCAGACATGGACATTGACCATGTGCTGTGCTTGGGCGAATTGGCTGCACACACCGCCACCGCCTGCGGTGCGAATGCACAACACATGTCCGATATCGACGCTTTGAATCAGCGCGTGATGCAACTCTTGCCGCAACTGAGCAGCGTGTTGGTCAAAGGCTCACGTTTCATGAAGATGGAGCGCGTGATCGATGTGATCAGCGCCTGTCAAGACCACCACCCAAAGGAAACCACGCCATGTTGCTGACCCTAGCCCAATGGCTGCAAACCCTGTCGCCAGATTTTGGCTTCTTCCGCGTGTTTCAGTACCTCACTTTCCGTGCGGTGATGGCAGCGGTGACAGCCTTGCTGATTGGTCTGATGGCTGGTCCATTTGTGATTCGCCGTTTGGCGGCTTTGAAGATTGGTCAGCCGATTCGCGAATACGCCATGCAGTCGCACTTGGCCAAAAGCGGCACGCCCACCATGGGGGGTGTGTTAATTCTGATTGGCATCGCCGTGTCCACTTTGTTGTGGGCTGACTTGTCCAACCGCTTTGTGTGGATCGTGATGATCGTGACCTTTGGTTTTGGTGCGATTGGCTGGGTGGACGACTGGCGCAAGGTGGTGAACAAAGACCCAGAGGGCATGCCCTCGCGCGAAAAATACCTGTGGCAGTCTCTCATTGGTTTGTTGGCTGCGCTGTATTTGGTGTTCAGCATTTCCGAGAGCAGCAACTTGCGTGTGTTGGAGTTGTTTTACTCGTGGGTGCAGTCCGGCTTTGATGTGAACTTGCCGCCCAAAGCAGGTTTTCTGCTCCCCTTCATCAAAGAGGTGAGCTACCCACTCGGCGTGTTCGGCTTTGTGATCATGACTTACTTGGTCATCGTGGGCTCTAGCAATGCGGTGAATTTGACCGACGGATTAGACGGCTTGGCCATCATGCCGGTGGTGATGGTGGGCTCGGCTTTAGGCGTGTTTGCTTATGTGACCGGCAGTTCGGTGTATTCCAAATACCTGTTGTTTCCCTACATTCCTGGTTCTGGCGAGTTGATGATTTTCTGTGCAGCCATGGCTGGTGCAGGCTTGGCATTTTTGTGGTTCAACACACATCCCGCGCAAGTGTTCATGGGAGATGTGGGTGCGTTGGCCTTAGGCGCTGCGCTGGGAACGATTGCTGTGATCGTGCGCCAAGAAATTGTGCTGGCCATCATGGGCGGCATTTTTGTGGTGGAAGCCTTGTCGGTGATGTTGCAAGTGACGTACTTCAAGTACACCAAGAAGAAATATGGCGAAGGCCGTCGCATTTTGAAAATGGCGCCTTTGCACCACCACTTCGAGAAAAGCGGCTGGAAAGAAACCCAAGTCGTCGTGCGTTTTTGGATCATCACCATGCTGCTGTGCTTGGTGGGTCTGTCGACTTTGAAGCTGAGATAAGACGATGCAGCAACTCCACAACCAATCTGTGCTGATTCTGGGCTTGGGTGATTCCGGCCTGGCGATGGCGCGTTGGTGCGTGCGCAACGGTGCACACGTGCAAGTGGTGGACACCCGTGCAGAGCCCCCGCATTTGGCAGCATTGCGTGCTGAGTTGCCTGCTGTCAAATTTGTGTGTGGTGCTTTTGACGCGGGTTTGGTCGAAGGCCAAGATGTGCGTGCGGTGTTCAAGAGCCCGGGCCTGAGCCCTGAGTCGGTTGCGCCTGTGTGGCGCGCCGCTGTGGCCGCTGGCTTGTGGGTGGGTACCGAGCTCACTTTGTTTGCACACGCCTTGAACGACTTGCAAACCAGTTTGGCCTACCACCCTAAGGTCTTGGCCATCACGGGCACCAACGGCAAAACAACGGTCACTTCGTTGACGGGCCAGTTGCTAGAACGTGCTGGCAAACGTGTGGCCGTGGCTGGCAATATTGGCCCCACCTTGCTCGACACCTTGTCGCAGGCGTTGGACCAAGCCGCTGACGAGCAAGCTGCGGCTGATGCGATGACCGCGCAAGAAGCTGCCGAGCGGGCTGCGGATGGCGCAGCGGCAGAGCAAGCCCGCGCAGTTGCAGAGGCCTTGGAGAACGCGGCCGCTCCACAAATGGCGTTCGATGCCAATGAAGACTTGGCGCCAGAGGCCACCGATGGCGAGCGCTACGAGGCTGATTTGCCGCCTTTGGTGCCGCCACCGCCGCCCCCCGCTGACCATCCCTTCCTGCCCCAAGTGTGGGTGTTGGAGTTGTCCAGCTTCCAGCTGGAAGGCGTGGACAATTTCGAGCCTGCTGCGGCTGCAGTGCTCAACCTCACACAAGACCACCTCGATTGGCACGGCAGCATGGCTGGCTATGCAGCAGCCAAGGCGCGCATCTTTGGCAAGCAAGGCGTGCAGGTACTCAACCGTGAAGACGCTGCGGTGATGGCCATGTTGGCCAGCGCGCCCGCTGAAGTGCGCCAAGTTGCGGCGAAGTCCTCGCGTGCCAAGACGCCCAAAACACGGCCACGCACCCACCTCACCTTTGGTGGTGACCTGCCGCAACGCCCCGGCGATTACGGCATGGAAACCGTCAATGGCATGACGTGGTTGGTGCGTGCACTTGAAGCCGATGAAACTCGCAAACGTCGCAAAGACGACGAAGAAGAAATTCACATCCAACGCTTGATGCCCGCCGATGCGCTGCGCATTCGTGGCCGTCACAACGCACTCAATGCCTTGGCCGCATTGGCGTTGGCGGGCAACGCCGGTGGTGATTTGGCCCCGATGTTGTTTGGCCTGCGTGAATACGCAGGTGAGCCTCACCGCGTGGAATCTGTGACCATCCTCAACGGCGTGGAATATTTTGATGACAGCAAAGGCACCAACGTGGGCGCCACGGTGGCCGCCCTGCATGGCTTGGGCGTGGACCGCCGCGTGGTGGTGATTTTGGGTGGCGATGGCAAAAGCCAAGACTTTGCGCCGTTGGCCGAGCCCGTGTCGCGCTTTGCACGCGCCGTGGTGTTGATTGGCCGTGATGCGCCCGTCTTGCGTGAGGTGTTGCAGCACTGCGGCGTCCAATTGCTGGATGCTGCGTCCTTAGAAGAAGCCGTCCAGTTGTGCAGCAAACACGCCCATTCGGGGGATGCCGTGCTGTTGTCACCAGCCTGCGCAAGCATGGATATGTTTCGCAACTACGCGCACCGTGCCGAGGTGTTTGTGAGCGCCGTGAACCACTTGGTGGAAGAAGCAGGGGGCATGGCATGAGTGCTGTGCAACACATCAAGCAAGGCTTGGGTCGTCTGTGGGGTGCAGAGCCTCAGGTCGGCATGGATGCCTTGCCCGTGCGCGTCCACGGCACCGAGTTCACACGCACTGCGGCGTCGCCAGTGCATGTGAAAGGTTTTGACCAGCCCTTGGTGTGGGTCACCTTTGCCTTGCTGATGTTTGGCTTGGTGATGGTGTATTCGGCATCGATTGCCATTCCTGATAACCCACGCATGGGTGCCGGCTACTCACCCACCCACTTTTTGGTGCGTCATGCACTGTCTATGTTTGTCGCTTTTGTGGCTGCGTTGTTTGCATTTCAAATCCCGCTCAACACCTGGGAGCGCATCGCGCCTTGGGTGTTCATCGCCTCCATTGCCATGCTCATCGTGGTGCTGATTCCTTTCATTGGCAAGTCTGTCAATGGCGCACGTCGTTGGATCAGCTTGGGTTTCATGAGCTTTCAGCCGTCCGAGTTGGCCAAACTGGGTGTGTTGTTGTACGCCGCCAATTACATGGTGCGCAAAATGGATGTGAAAGAAAACTTCTTCGCCGCAGTGCTGCCTATGGGCGCAGCGGTGGCGGCTGTGGGTTTGCTGTTGTTGTCTGAGCCTGACATGGGCGCCTTCATGGTGATCGCCGTGATTGCCATGGGCATTTTGTTTTTGGGCGGCGTGAACGCCCGCATGTTCTTCTTGATTGCAGCCGCCTTGATTGGCGTGTTTGCCCTCATCATCGCCACCTCGGAGTGGCGACGAGAGCGCATCTTTGCGTACCTTGATCCTTGGAGCATGGAGCATGCGCTGGGCAAGGGCTATCAGCTGTCGCACTCGCTGATTGCAATTGGGCGTGGCGAAATTTTTGGTGTCGGTTTGGGCGGCAGTATTGAGAAATTACATTGGTTGCCCGAGGCGCACACCGACTTTTTGCTGGCCGTGATTGGGGAAGAGTTTGGTTTTGTGGGTGTGGTGGCGGTGATTGGCATGTTCATGTGGTTGACACGCCGCATCATGTACATCGGCCGTCAAGCCATCGCCATGGACCGTGTGTTTGCAGGTTTGGTGGCACAAGGTGTGGGCATTTGGGTGGGCTTTCAGTCCTTCATCAACATGGGTGTGAACTTGGGCGCACTGCCCACCAAAGGCTTGACCTTACCGCTCATGAGCTACGGCGGCTCTGCAATTTTGTTGAACCTGATCGCCATTGCGGTGGTGCTGAGGGTCGATTTTGAGAACCGCGTTGTGATGCACGGGGGCAGGTTATGAACCAACGCACCGCACTGATCATGGCGGGTGGCACAGGCGGCCACATCTTCCCGGGCTTGGCTGTGGCTGAGCAATTGCGCATCCATGGCTGGAACGTCCATTGGCTGGGTGCGCCTGAGCCGAGCATGGAAAGTCAGCTGGTACCGCCGCGTGGCTTTGCGTATGAAACCATTCAGTTTGGTGGCGTGCGCGGCAAAGGTGTCATGACCTTGGCACTCTTGCCCCTCAAGTTGTTGCGCGCTTTTTGGCAAAGCCTGTGTGTGGTTCGCCGTGTCAAGCCCGATGTGGTGGTGGGCTTGGGCGGGTACATCACCTTCCCCGCCGGCATGATGGCTGTGTTGTGGGGCGCGCCCTTGGTGTTGCACGAACAAAACTCTGTGGCAGGCATGGCCAACAAAGTGCTGAGTGGTGTGGCTGACCGCGTGTTCAGCGCCTTTCCGAAGGTGCTGCCAAAAGCCGAGTGGGTGGGCAACCCCATGCGCGATGGTTTTGTGAAGCAAGCTACACCCGCGCAACGCTTTGCCGACCGCACTGGCCCGCTGCGCGTGCTGGTGGTGGGGGGCAGCTTGGGTGCGCAAGCCTTGAACACCGTGGTGCCGAAAGCCTTGGCCTTGATTCCTCATGACCAGCGTCCGGTGGTGACACACCAAAGCGGCGCGACACAAATTGATGCACTGCGCACGGCGTATGCCGAAGCGGGCGTGCAAGCTGAACTCAGCCCATTCATCAGCGACACCGCTCAAGCCTTTGCCGATGCCGACGTGGTCATTGCCCGCGCCGGTGCCAGCACCGTGACCGAGTTGGCCGCTGTGGGGGCTGCTGCGATGTATGTGCCGTTCCCCCATGCGGTGGACGACCACCAAACCACCAATGCACGCTTTGTGGTGGACGCAGGGGGTGGCTGGCTGGTGCCACAAAACGAATTAACAGCGCAAGACTTGGCCGACCGTTTGCAATTCATGACACGCCGCACCTTGTTGGCGTGTGCTGAAAAGGCCTATGCCGTGCGTCAGGTGCAAGCGGTGGATCACGTGGTGGCAGCGTGCGAGCAGCTCGCAGCAAAAGGAAAAAAACAATGAAACACGCCATTCGTCACATCCATTTCGTCGGCATCGGCGGCGCAGGCATGAGCGGTATTGCCGAAGTGCTGTTGAACTTGGGCTATGCCATTTCTGGCTCTGATTTGTCAGACAGCGTGGCCTTGAAACGTTTGCAAAGTTTGGGCATACAAACCTACATCGGCCACGATGCCAAAAACATGGTGGGTGCAGACGCCGTGGTCACCTCCACCGCGGTGCAAGCCGACAACCCGGAAGTGGTAGCGGCACATGCCAAGCTGATTCCTGTGGTGCCCCGCGCTGTGATGTTGGCCGAGTTGATGCGCCTCAAAACAGGCGTGGCCATTGCCGGCACGCACGGTAAAACCACCACCACCAGTTTGGTGGCCAGCGTGTTGGCCGAGGCGGGCATGGACCCAACGTTTGTGATCGGCGGCAAGCTCAACAGTGCAGGCGCCAATGCCAAACTTGGCTCAGGCGACTACATCGTGGTTGAGGCCGACGAGTCAGACGCGTCGTTCTTGAATCTCTTGCCCGTGATGGCCGTCGTGACCAACATCGACGCCGACCACATGGACACCTATGGCCATGACTTCAACAAGCTGAAAGCGGCGTTCATCGAGTTCTTGCACCGCATGCCTTTCTATGGCGCAGCGATTTTGTGCACGGACGATGCCGCAGTGCGCAGCATCTTGCCCGAGGTGTCACGCCCCATCACCAGCTACGGTTTCAACGAAGAAGCGCAAGTGCGTGCAGTGAATGTGCGTGCCGATCACGGCCGCATGTGCTTCACGGTGCAGCGTCGCAATGGTGTGACCTTGCCTGACCTCGACATCACGCTCAACTTGGCGGGCGAGCACAACGTGCTCAATGCTTTGGCGGCCATTGCGATTGCGGTGGAGTTGAACGTGCCCGATGAGGCCTTGCAAAAAGCACTGGCCGAGTTCAAAGGCGTAGGCCGTCGTTTCCAGCGTCACGGCGAAGTGGCAGCAAAAGGTGGTGGCGAATTCACCCTCATCGAAGACTACGGCCATCACCCCGTCGAGTTGGCAGCCACCTTGGCTGCAGCGCGGGGTGCATTTCCTGGTCGCCGCTTGGTGTTGGCGTTTCAGCCGCATCGCTACACCCGCACGCGTGATTGTTTTGAAGACTTTGTGGCCGTCTTGGGACACGCGGATGTGTTGTGGTTGTCTGAGATTTACGCCGCAGGCGAAACGCCGATTGCGGCAGCCGATGGCCGTGCCCTGTCGCGTGCCATGCGCATGGCAGGCCACGAAGCCTTGGTGTTCGTGGACGACATTCAAAAAATGGCCCAAGTCATTGCCGACCACGCCCAAGCAGGTGATGTGGTGATGTGCATGGGCGCAGGGTCGATTGGCCAAGTGCCAGCCAAGGTGCTGGATGTGGTGCAACAACGTAAGAGTTAAAACATGACTTTCAATATCAACACTGCCAAAGTTGCTGTCCTCACGGGTGGCCTGTCTGCCGAGCGTGATGTGTCCATCATGTCGGGCAGCGGCGTGCTCAAAGCTTTGCAAAGCAAGGGTGTCAACGCCACCGCGTTTGACCCCGCCGAGCGCAGCTTGGATGCGCTCAAGCGCGAAGGCTACACCCACGCCTTCATTGCGCTGCATGGCCGCTACGGTGAAGACGGCGCTGTCCAAGGCGCTTTGGAATTGCTGGGAATTCCTTACACCGGCTCTGGCGTGATGGCGTCTGCGATGGCGATGGACAAAGTCATGACCAAACGCGTGTGGAGTGCCGTAGGCTTGTCGACGCCAGGCTACGTGTGGTTGTCCCCCGAAGACCAAACGGCAGACAACATCCAAGCCATTCCTGCCAAGTTGGGTTTGCCATTGATCGTCAAGCCACCGCGTGAAGGCTCTTCCATTGGCATGAGCAAGGTCACGCAAGTCAGTGACATGCGTGCGGCTGCTGAGTTAGCAACCAAGTACGACCCTGATTTGTTGGCAGAAGAATTCATCACCGGCGAAGAGCTGACTTGTCCCATCTTGGGCAACGGCCCACAGGCACGCGCGCTGCCCGTGGTGCGCATTGCAGCCCCCGATGGCGCATATGACTACAACAACAAATACTTCACCGATGACGTGAAGTACCACTGCCCAAGCGGGTTACCCGAAGCCGAAGAGCAAGAAGTCCAGCGCTTGGTGGTGGCCGCGTATCGTGCGCTGGGCTGCCGCGGTTGGGGCCGCGCCGACATCATGCTGCGCGCCTCTGACCGCAAACCGTTTTTGCTGGAGATGAACACATCGCCCGGTATGACCAATCATTCCTTGGTGCCCATGTCTGCGCGTGCCGCAGGCATCAGCTATGAAGACCTGTGCTTGATGCTGTTAGAAAGCGCCACGCTCGATCATCCCGGAGGCTTCAAAGCCCTATGACCACGCGCTACACCCACATGCGACCCCGTCCCGAGGTGGATGCCTCGGTGGAGTTGCCGCTGGACGTCAAGCTCATGCACATGGCGGCGTCGTTCATGTTTGTGTGCCTGATCGTGGGTGCGCTGGTGGGCGGTGTGTGGGCCTTGGTGCAACTGCCAGCGTTTGCGCTGCGGGGCATCACGGTGAAGGGTGATGTGGCGCACAACAACGAAGTGACCTTGCGTGCCAATGTGGTGACCAAGTTCACTGGCAATTTTTTCACGGCCGATTTGGGCCGTGTGCGCAGCGCCTTTGAAAGCGTGCCTTGGGTGCGTATGGCCTCGGTGCAGCGCGAGTTTCCCAACCGCTTGCGCGTGACCTTGCAAGAGCACAAGCCCGTGGCCTATTGGGGTGACGACGGCGAGCAGCGCATGGTCAACAGCTACGGCGAAGTGTTTGAAGCCAATGCGGCTGATTTGGATGACGACAAGATGCCGCGCCTGAGTGGGCCCGACAGCCAATCGCAGCAAGTGTTGGCCATGTATTTGGCCATAGAGCCCGCATTCAAAGCATTGAGCTTGGGCGTGGACAGCTTGGTTTTGAGCGACCGCGGCAGCTGGCGTGCCAAGTTGGCGCACGGTGCGGTGATTGAGTTGGGGCGCGGCAGTGTGGATGACGTGATGGTGCGCGTGCAGCGAGTTTCCCAGACATTGGTGCAAGTCACACAGAAGCTGGGCCGTAAGGCCTCGGCCATTGAGTCGGCCGATTTGCGGCATGACAACGGTTATGCGATTCGGGTGCGTGGGGTGAGCACACAAGACGTGCCTGCCAAACGCTAACGAGCAGAAGTAGAGAAAGAACGAGGCTGTTATGGCAAAAGAGTACAAAGATTTGGTGGTCGGCTTAGACATTGGCACAGCCAAGGTCATGGTGGTCGTGGCCGAAGTGTTGCCCGATGGTGAGCTCAAGCTCGCAGGCCTCGGCGTGGCACCTAGCAATGGGTTGAAGCGTGGCGTGGTGGTCAACATCGATGCCACGGTGCAAAGCATTCAGCAAGCGTTGAAAGAAGCCGAGCTGATGGCTGACTGCAAGATCACGCGTGTGTACACCGGCATCACAGGCAGCCACATCCGCGGCATCAACTCCACCGGCATGGTGGCGGTCAAAGACAAAGAAGTGACCGCAGCCGACGTGGCCCGCGTGGTGGAAACCGCCAAAGCCATCAACATCTCGACCGACCAACGTTTGCTGCTGGTGCAGCCGCAAGAGTTTGTGATTGACGGCCAAGATGTGCGCGAGCCCATTGGCATGAGCGGTATCCGTTTGGAAGCCAAGGTGCACATCGTCACTGGCGCACAAAGTGCAGCAGAAAACATCATCAAGTGTGTGCGCCGTTGCGGCTTGGATGTGGATCGCCTCATGCTCAACCCCTTGGCATCGAGCATGTCGGTGTTGACCGACGACGAGCGCGAACTGGGCGTGGCTTTGGTGGACATTGGTGCGGGCACCACCGACGTGACCATCTTCACCAACGGTGCGATTCGACACACCGCGGTCATCCCCATTGCGGGTGACTTGATCACCAGCGACATCGCCATGGCTTTGCGCACACCCACCAAAGACGCGGAAGAAATCAAGATTGAATCGGGCTATGCCAAACAACTGTTGGCTGACCCAGACGTGCAAGTGGAAGTGCCGGGCCTGGGTGACCGCACGCCGCGTATGTTGAGCCGCCAAGCTTTGGCGGGTGTGATTGAGCCACGGGTGGAAGAAATTTTTTCGCTCGTGCAGCAAGTGATTCGCGACTCGGGCTACGAAGAAGTGCTGTCGTCAGGCATTGTGCTCACGGGCGGTAGCGCGGTGATGCCGGGCATGGTGGAGCTGGGCGAAGACATTTTCTTGAAGCCTGTGCGTCGCGGTGTGCCGCAGTACAGCAGCGCTTTGGCCGACATGGTGTCGCAGCCACGTGCAGCCACCGTGATGGGCTTGCTTGCAGAAGCCGGTGTGGACCGTCAGCGCGGCTTGAAAGTTTCACAAAAGAGCGGGTCGGTCAATTCGTTGATGGACAGTATCAAAAACTGGTTTGTGGGGAACTTTTAAACATGATGCCTCACACCTTGATTTATCTTGCACGCGGCAGCCCGCCGCAACGACCGCACAGGCATCGACGATGTCGATTCTGTGCAGCCAACGCGCCCCCCTCATAGAAGGAGCGCGATGAACCACAAGCAAAAAACAAACGACTTAGGCAACTGCAAATTTTCAGATTAGGAGAAACATCATGACCATCGAAATGATCGAAGTTGAAGCATTCAACTCAGGCACACAAATTAAAGTCATTGGCGTAGGCGGCGGTGGCGGCAACGCCGTGGAGCACATGATCAGCTCTCGTGTTCAAGGCGTGGAGTTCGTCACAGCGAACACCGACGCACAAGCTTTGCGCGTGAGCAATGCACACAAAGTCATCCAACTCGGCTCTAGCGGCCTGGGCGCTGGCAGCAAGCCAGAGCGCGGCCGTGAAGCTGCCGAAGCCGCGATTGACGACATCCGTGCCGCGTTGGAAGGCACCAACATGTTGTTCGTCACAGCCGGTATGGGTGGCGGCACCGGCACGGGAGCTGCCCCTGTGGTGGCGCGTGTGGCACGCGAGATGGGCATCTTGACCGTCGGCGTGGTGACCAAGCCCTTCGAATTCGAAGGCAGCCGTCGCATGGGCAACGCCGAAGCCGGTTTGGCTGAACTCGAAGCCAACGTGGATTCACTCATCGTGGTGTTGAACGAAAAGCTGATGGACGTGTTGGGTGAAGACGCCAGCCAAGACGAAGCCTTTGCCTTTGCCAATGACGTGTTGAAAAACTCAGTGGGCGGCATTGCCGAAATCATCAACGTGGAAGCTTTGGTGAACGTCGACTTTGAAGACGTGCGCACTGTGATGAGCGAAACCGGCAAAGCCATGATGGGCACAGCCGCAGCCAGCGGTCCAGACCGGGCACGCATTGCGGCTGAGCAAGCTGTGGCTTGTCCTTTGCTGGAAGGCGTGGACATGTCGGGTGCCAAGGGCGTGTTGGTGTTGATCACCGCAGCCAAGGGTGGCTTGAAGTTGTCTGAATCACGCGAAGCCATGAACACGATTCGCAAGTTTGCTTCGCCAGACGCACACGTGATTTACGGCACCGCTTATGACGAAAACTTGGGCGACCAAATTCGCGTCACTGTGGTGGCCACAGGTTTGGCCGGCAGCCGTCGCGCTGCACCTCAGCTGCAAGTGTTGCGCACAGGGACGGACGGCGTTAGCTTTCCCACCACGCAAGCACCCAATGCATCGCCAGCGGGCGTGTTGGCTGCGGCCACCGGTGGCTTGGCAGGTTTGGCTGCAGGCTTTGGCATGGGCGCTGCCTCTGCGCAACCCAACTACGAATCCATGAACTCTCCCGCTGTGTGGCGTGGCAACCGCACCTCGGCAGCTGCCAAGGTCGATGCCCTGTCGTCTGGCGGCATGGACGACTACGAAATCCCAGCCTTCTTGCGCAAACAAGCGGACTGAGGGGGGATTCATTAAAATCACACCGTGCTCAAACAAAGAACCCTTCAATCCCTCACCAAGGCCGTAGGTGTTGGTCTTCACAGCGGTCAACGCGTGGAACTGACACTGCGCCCCGCGCAACCCGACACGGGCATCGTGTTCCGTCGCGTGGATTTGCCGCAGCCCGTTGAGATTCCAATCACCGCCACGGCGGTGACGGACACGCGTCTGGCTTCGACCATTTCCAATGGCGGTGCGAAGGTGTTCACCGTTGAGCATTTGATGTCGGCTTGTGCCGGCCTGGGCATCGACAACCTCTACATCGACATCACAGCAGAAGAGGTGCCCATCTTGGATGGCTCGGCTTCGTCGTTCGTGTTCTTGCTGCAAAGCGCGGGCATCGTGGAGCAAAACGCGCCCAAGCGCTTCATCCGCGTGTTGAAGACAGTAGAGGTGCATGAAGGCGAGGGCGCTCAGGTGAAGTGGGCGCGGCTTGATCCGCACCACGGCTACAAGCTCAGCTTTGAAATTGACTTTCGCCACCCTGCGGTGGACTCCACCGGCCAAAGCGTGGTGTTTGACATGGATGTGAACGACTACACGCGTGACATTGCACGCGCCCGTACCTTTGGTTTCACCCGCGATGTGGAGATGATGCGTGCCAATGGCCTTGCCCTGGGCGGCGGTTTGGACAACGCCATCGTGATGGATGACTACAAAGTCTTGAACAGCGATGGCCTGCGCTATGACGACGAGTTTGTGAAACACAAAATTCTCGACGCCATGGGCGACTTGTATTTGCTTGGCAAACCACTGCTCGCCTCGTATGTGGCCTTTCGCTCGGGTCACGCCATGAATAACAGGCTGTTGCGAGAGCTGCTGAGCCATCCAGAAGCGTATGAAGTCGTGACCTTTGAAGACGCGCGCCAAGCGCCCCAAGGCCTGGCGCAACTCGCGCCTGCTTGGTAGGTTTAGCGGCTGCGACCCGCTTTGTAAGAGCCACGGGCGCTGCGTTGCACATCAGTGGCAGCAGCCAAGCGCGCCATTGACTGTCCCGCGTGTGCGTGCGTGATGGCAATGCCCAGCGCATCGGCGGCATCTGGCCCAGGAAGGCTGGGGAGGTTGAGCAAGCGTTTCACCATTTCTTGCACTTGTTCTTTTTTAGCCAAGCCGTGCCCAGCCACGGCTTGCTTCATTTGCAAAGCGGTGTACTCAGCCACGGGCAAGTTGCAAGTGGCCAATGCGGTGATGCATGCGCCACGTGCCTGACCCAGCAACAGCGTGGCTTGGGGGTTGACGTTGACAAACACAATTTCCACCGCTGATGTGTCGGGTGTGTAGCGCTCTACCACCTCGTGAATGCCATCAAACAGCACCTTCAGTCGCTCGGCCAAATGCCCTTGGACATCTTTGTTGGTCTTGATCGTGCCGCTGGCCACATAAAGCAGCTGGCTGCCGTGCTTTTCCACCACACCAAAGCCGGTGATGCGCAGGCCGGGGTCAATGCCAAGGATTCGCATCACGGCAGTTGTGCGCTGCCCATGCGCATCAAAATAATTTCAGTACGGCCCGACAGGTATTCAGACTGCGGGAACTTTTGGTAATGCTTGGGGCGTGGCAGCATGACTGCCAAGCGGCCAGCCTCCCAGGCCGATAGCTGCGAGGCTGGCTTTTGAAAGTAATGTTGCGCAGCCGCTTCTGCACCAAAAATACCTTCTCCCCATTCCACATGGTTGAGGTAAATCTCCAAGATGCGTTGCTTGTCCAGGATAGCTTCTAGCATCACGGTCAGCACAAACTCTTGGCCCTTGCGAACCAAGGTACGCTCACCTGACAGAAACAAGTTTTTGGCCAGTTGCTGCGTGATGGTGGAGCCACCCACCACTTGAGGTGCTGGTTTGCCTTGCGCTTTTTTGCTGGCTTGCAATTCGGCCTTGGCGTTTTTGGCCCAAGCTTTTTCGATGGCAGCCCATTGCACGCCGTCGTGCTGGGCAAAGATGTCGTCTTCAGACGCAATCACGGCGCGCTTGAGGTGGTTGGAGATTTGGCTGTAGGGCACCCAGTCTTGACGCCAACGCAAACGGTCTTGGGTGTTGACGATGCGCCACGCTTGTGAACGCTCAAACGCGGTGGACTCAGGCGCCACACGCGCCATGACCGCAATGCGGATCAAGAAGAAAACTTGCAGGCCTAGCCACGCGACCAGCACCAGCAACAGCCAGCGCAGCCAGGGGCGAAAGCGAGACGTTTTCATGTTGCGCGCTGATGGGGTTACTTGGCGGCTTCGCCGCCGCGTGTTTGCAAGGTGTTGTCACGGCTGAAGATGAAGCGTGACACCACGGCCAGTTGGTCGGCTTGTTTGCGCATTTCTTCGTTGAACTCACCAAACGGGCCTGCTGCGGTGGCAATGGCTTGGGCGCGACGGTCAAGGTCAGCTTGGCCTGAGCTTTGCACCACTTCGGTGGCCAAAACGCGGCCATCGGTGTTGACAGTGATGATCATGGTCAATTCGCCGTAGAGTTTTTGCCCGCTGCTGGTGGCAGGAAAGTAGCGCGTGCCACGGTCTTCAATTCTGCGGCGCAACGCGTCGTAATACAGCGCATAGGCCACTTGTTTGGTGGCAGGGCTGACGTAGTGTTTGCGTGGGCGTGCGTTGTCTTGGTTGATGCGTTCTTCAATTTCGGCCAAGAGCTTGAGCAACTGACGGCGTTTTTGCTCTATCGCGTCTTGCTCGGCTTTTGTTTTTTGCGGCTGAGGGGGTGGCAGTTGTGCGAGTACGTTTTTGACTTGGGCCAGAAGCAGCGATTGCTGTTGGCGCATGGCGGCCACTTGCCTTTGCATGGACTCTGCCATGTCGCCCACCGAGGTCGTGGCCGCTGAGGGCAGGGGCGAGGCAGCGCGCCCGGTCTTTTGTTCGCCGCCACCCGCCAACTGGGTTTGGGCCAAAGCTTGGGCTTTGTCGGGCGCATCTGCCTTGGCGCGGGTGTTGACCAAAATCACGTCCAGCGGTGCGTCACTGAACAGGCGGTCAAACCGCTCAGGGGCGGCGATGCGCAGTGTGAGCAAAGCGCCGTGAATGGCAAACGAAATGACCAAGGCTTTTTGCAGCCTTGACCCCTGCCGCCATGAAAGATGCTTCCATGACCAATGCTTTTTTGAGAAAAGCCAAGCCATCACGTCGCAGTGCCTTCCGATGTGGGTGCCTCGTTCACGTCCATGGCCAAAGCAATGGGGCCGGCTGCGCTGTCGTCTTCGTCGTCCGTCATCTCGGTTTGCTCGCCGCTGGAGGGCGCATCGGCCTCCAAGATGTGTAGCAGATGACCACTGATGTCGAGGCTGATGTCGTCCACATCGCTCAAACGCAATTGCACGCGTGCACCGCGTGGCAAGTCACCGCCGCCCAACACGGGCAAGACCAAGGGCAGGTCGTCGGCACGCGCCATGGGCGGTTGGCCTGGGAATGCTTTGAACACGGTGGCACTGAGCTCGGTGATGTGGTGTTGCTTCAAATACTGCAGCGTCCAGAAACGCTCCATGCCGTTTTGGTAGGCGTTGTAAGCGCCATAAGCCCCATCGAACGCAGAGATGATGGAGAACAGCTCGGTGTCTTTGGGTTTGAACGGCGCAGCCAAGGCAGCCGTGCTGCCGTGTTTGACGCAGGCAATGATTTGCCACTGATTCACCAAGTCGGTGTAGCGGCGCAGCGGCGAGGTGCTCCACGCATAGCTGGGTACGCCAATGCCAGCGTGCGGCAAAGCTTTGGTGCCCATGCGTACTTTGACGCCGGGCAGCAAGCTGGCTTGGCTGCGGTAGATGCCGGGCACGCCCAGCTCGGCCATCCAATTGCCCCAGGTGCTGTTGGCCAAAATCATGGCCTCGGCCACCATCAAGTCGAGGGGTGCACCGCGTTGACGGATGCTGATGAGCACTTGCTCGTCGCCCGTGGGCGCTAGCCCACTTTTCTGATGCTCGTCAGCGCCGTCATGACCCACCAATCGGAAGTTGTAATCAGGGCGGTTGAAGTTTTCAGGTTTACCACGCACCACTTCGCGTTGGGCTTTGAGATGTTGGGCCAAGCGGAACAGAAACGCGAGTTGCGCGCGAGGCATGGCGGGTTCCACCACGTCAGCGGCGTGGGTGAAGCTGTCGTCGTTCAGCCAAGCTTCGGTGACGACGCGATCAAGCTGGTCGTGGCGCAAGTTGGCGGCGATGGGCACACGCTCCACGCGCGTTTCCGTGTGTTGCAGTGCGAGCGTGGCTTCGTCAAAGGTGACGTACAACGACACCGCAGGGCAGTCGCGCCCCTCTTGCAGCGTGTAGCTTTGCACCACGTCGTCGGGCAGCATGGTGATTTTGTAGCCCGGCATATACACGGTGGACAAGCGGTTGCGGCCCAGCTGGTCAATCGCGTCGCCCGGCTTCAAAGCCAAGGCAGGTGCAGCGATGTGAATGCCCAGCGTGACGGTGCCCGTGCCCAAACCTTGCACCGACAAAGCGTCGTCAATCTCGGTGGTTTGCGAATCGTCAATCGAATAGGCCTGCACATTCGCCAGGGGCAACTCGTCCGCAATCGCAGGTGCTTGTAGGTTGGGAAACCCTGTGCCTTTGGGAAAGTTGTCAAACAAAAAGCGCTGCCAATGGAACTGGTAGGCCGAGTTGATGGCGCCTGCTTTTTGCAGCAAAGCCAGTGGCGCGGTGTGTGTGGCGCGCGCGGCTTCGACCACGGCTTTGTATTCGGGCGCGTTCTTGTCGGGCTTGAACAAAATTTTGTAGAGCTGCGTCTGAATAGGTGCAGGGCAAATGCCTTGGCCCAACTCGGCTGCCCAGCCTTCAATTTGCGCTTGGATTTGTTTTTTCTTTTCGATGCCCGCCAATGCTTGGGCAATCACTTCAGCAGAGGCTTTTTTGAATCGACCTTTGCCAGCGCGGCGAAAGTAGTGTGGCGCTTCAAACAGGCGAATCAGCGCTGCCGTTTGTTCGGTGAGGGTGGCTTGCGCGCTGAAGTATTCGCGGGCGAGATCGGCAAAACCAAACTCGTCTTCAGGGGCAAATTCCCAAGCGAGGTCGAGCTCGAGGGTGGCGCTCAAGGCCTGTGCATCGCGCATCAGGTCGGCAGGCGTCGGCTTGTCAAACTTGAGCAGCAAATTGGCGGCCTTGACCTTGACCCGTTTGCCGGATTCCAGCTCGATTTGGGCGGAGCTGTCTGCTTCTGAGAGGATGCGGCCCGTCTGGAATTTTCCAGCGTCTTCAAACAATGCGTACATGCGCGGCATTGTCCCATGCGCAGTCTAGGGCGCAGGCTGCAAATGGAGAAATTCCAGCACTTGCGGCAGGTAGGTTTCAAAGTTGCTCAGGGCATGGTTGCCGCCTTCCATCACCTGTTGGTGAGAGCCAGGGTAGCGGGCGGTCATTTCGCGCCAGTCCAGCACTTCGTCGCCTTTGGCAATCAGGGCCCAGACGCGCTCGGGGTGTTGCATGGGGCCGACTTCCAAGGCACGAAGTTCGTCCACAAATTCTGGCGCGAAGTGAAAGCGCTCGGCGGGGTCATGCCAAGCGGTTTGTTCGCCGATGTATTTGGCCAAATCGCGGGCTGGATCAATGGCGGGGTTGAGCAGCACCGCTTTGCAGCCCCGCTGGGCTGCCAGCCATGTGGCGTAAAACCCGCCCAACGATGAGCCCATCACCGCCATGCGGTTGGCAGGCCAAGGGGCAGTCCCCTCTGCAATCAGGGCGGCAGCCGCTTTTGGCGAGGGCGGCAGTTGCGGACACCACCAGGTGATGTGCGCATAATGCGTGGCCATGATGGCCGCCACTTGCCGCGCTTTGCTGGACTGGGGTGAGGAGCGAAACCCATGCAAATACAGCACATGGGTGATGGGCAAGGCCGCAGGCCCTGACGAGTTGGAGGAGGTCATGCCGAATGCTAGCAGCGCCCATCGAGACGGCTGCGCAACAGGGGATAATCTGGCCATGCCCACCGTCATCCACAAACCCAGTCCGTTTCAAAGACTCAGACCTTTGCTCAAAGGTTTTGATGGCCCCTTGGCATTTGGTATTTTTGTGTTGGCATGCGCGGGCATGTTGACCATGTACTCGTCGGGTTTTGCCAACGGTGCGCGCTTTTTTGACCATGGCCGCAACATGCTGATTGCGGGTTTCATCATGTTTGTGGTGGCCCAGATTCCACCGCAGCGCTTGATGGCGTTTGCCGTGCCCATCTACACCATTGGCGTGGCGTTGTTGGTGGCGGTGGCCTTGTTTGGGTTGACCAAAAAGGGCGCACGGCGTTGGCTCAACATTGGCATCGTCATTCAGCCCAGCGAAATCATGAAAATCGCCATGCCGTTGATGTTGGCTTGGTGGTTCCAAAAGCGCGAAGGCCAATTGCGGCCGCTTGACTTCTTTGTGGCCGGTCTGTTGCTGTTGATTCCTGTGGGATTGATCATGCGCCAGCCTGATTTGGGCACCGCCATTTTGGTGTTGTCGGCGGGCTTGGCTGTGATCTTCTTTGCCGGCTTGAGCTGGTGGCTCATCGTTCCTCCGATTTTGTTGGGCATGGTCGGCGTTGGCATGGTGGTGATGTTCAGTGCAGATTTATGTGCCGACGGCTTTCGTTGGCCCATCTTGCATGACTACCAGCAGCAGCGCATTTGCACTTTGCTTGACCCCACAAGAGATCCGCTGGGCAAAGGCTTTCACATCATCCAAGGCATGATTGCCATAGGCTCGGGGGGCTTTTGGGGCAAAGGCTTCATGCAAGGCACACAAACCCATTTGGACTTCATTCCCGAGCGCACCACCGACTTTGTATTTGCCGCATTTGGCGAAGAGTTTGGCTTGATTGGCAATCTGCTGCTGCTGGGGGCCTTCATCTTTTTGATTCTGCGCGGCCTCGCCATTGCGGTGGAAGGTCCCACGCTGTTTGCGCGTTTGTTGGCCGGCAGCGTGACTTTGAGCTTCTTCATTTATGCGTTTGTGAACATGGGCATGGTCAGTGGCATGTTGCCTGTGGTGGGGGTGCCGTTGCCCTTTATCAGCTACGGCGGCACGGCCATGGTGACCCTGGGCTTGGGCTTAGGGATATTGATGTCGGTCGCCAAGGCCAAACAATTGGTGCAGTCATAATTCCAGCATGATTTCACGCGAACCCACCCTTGAGCGATTGGCCGTTGCCCGTCAACTGTTGTTAGAGCCTTTTGGTCTAGACGAGACCGACTTGGCCAAAACCTTGGCCGAGATCAAAGCGCACAAAGTGGACGAAGCCGATTTGTACTTTCAATACACACGCTCAGAGGGCTGGAGCTTGGAAGAGGGCATTGTCAAAACAGGCTCATTCAGCATCGACCAAGGTGTGGGCGTGCGAGCGGTGAGCGGTGAAAAAACTGCTTTTGCGTATTCCGACGATATTTCCAAAGCCTCTTTGATGGATGCTGCACGGACCGTGCGCACCATTGGCGCTGCGGCCAAAGGTGGCCGCGTCAAAGTGGCCACGCGCAAGGTGGCCTCCAGCCGTTCTTTGTATGGTGGCTTAGACCCCATCGCCTCCCTCAACAGCACTGAAAAGGTCGAGCTGTTGGGCCGTATTGAACACATGGCCCGCGCCAAAGACCCCCGCGTGATTCAAGTCATGGCCGGTTTGGCCAGCGAATACGACGTGGTGATGGTGGTGCGTGCCGATGGCACCTTGGCCGCCGATGTGCGCCCCTTGGTGCGCCTGAGCGTGACCGTGATTGCTGAGCAAAATGGCCGCCGTGAAGTGGGCTCTGCGGGCGGCGGTGGCCGCTTTGGCTTAGGTCACTTTGACGATGTGCTGGCGCAAAGCTATGTGGATGAAGCCGTGCAATGCGCCCTCACCAACCTCGATGCACGTCCAGCCCCTGCAGGCGAAATGAGCGTGGTGTTGGGCGCGGGCTGGCCGGGCATCTTGTTGCACGAAGCGATTGGCCACGGCTTAGAGGGCGACTTCAACCGCAAAGGTTCAAGCGCGTTCAGCGGCCGCATTGGCCAACGTGTGGCGGCCAAAGGCGTCACGGTGCTCGACGATGGCACCCTTCCTGACCGCCGTGGTTCACTCAATGTGGACGACGAAGGCAACCCCAGCCAAAGCAATGTGCTGATTGAAGATGGCATTTTGAAGGGCTACATCCAAGACAACATGAACGCCCGTCTGATGGGCGTCAAGCCCACAGGCAATGGCCGTCGCGAAAGCTATGCCCATGTGCCCATGCCGCGCATGACCAACACCTACATGTTGGGTGGCGACAAATCGCCTGAAGAAATTGTGTCCAGCCTCAAAAAGGGTTTGTACGCCGTGAATTTTGGTGGCGGCCAAGTGGACATCACCTCGGGTAAGTTTGTGTTCTCCACTTCGCTGGCGTATTGGGTGGAAAACGGCAAGATTCAATACCCTGTCAAAGGCGCGACCTTGGTGGGCAATGGCCCCGATGCACTGACGCGCGTTAGCTTGATTGGCAACGACATGAAACTCGACCCTGGCGTGGGCACCTGCGGCAAAGAAGGCCAGAGTGTGCCGGTGGGCGTGGGTCAGCCGACCTTGCGCATTGATGGCTTGACGGTGGGTGGTACGGCGTAAATGACATGGGCGTGCCAGCGCTGGTCACAGCGCGAGTCGCAGCGTTGATGCCTCTTTTAAACCTCAGCGCTTTGTCAGAAAACTGCCACATACCTTGTGATACATTCCAATCCATGAGTGCAAACCGTTTTTATTTTGCTGACTTCTTTATCTCACGCCCCCATGGCGGTCGAGAGATCTGAACGTAGCCCAAACGCTCTGAACTCCAAACCAACCGCCGGACCTCCCGGCGGTTTTTTTTTGCCAAATCCTTTCATCATTTTTTTCAAACTTCAGGACGAGACCATGAAAACGAACACCCTTTATTCAAGCTACGTTGAAAACACCAGTCAAACCGACGATCAACGTATCAAGGACATCACCGTGCTACCTCCTCCTGAACATTTGATTCGCTTCTTCCCCATTCAGGGGACGCCCGTGGAGAAGCTGATCACCCAGACCCGTCAAACCATCCATCGCATCATGCTCGGCAAAGACGACCGCCTGTTGGTGGTGGTGGGTCCCTGCTCTATCCACGACCCTGCTGCCGCAATCGATTACGCGCGTCGCTTGCAACCGCTGCGCGAAAAGTACGCCGATACTTTAGAAATCGTGATGCGCGTGTATTTCGAGAAGCCTCGCACCACCGTGGGCTGGAAGGGCTTGATCAACGACCCGTACTTGGACGAGAGCTTTCGCATTGACGAAGGTCTGCGCATTGCGCGCCAGCTGCTGATCGAGATCAACCGGCTGGGTTTGCCCGCAGGCAGCGAGTTTTTAGACGCCATCAGCCCGCAATACATTGGTGATCTGATTTCGTGGGGCGCGATTGGTGCGCGCACGACCGAGAGCCAAGTGCACCGCGAGTTGGCTTCGGGCATTTCTGCACCCATCGGCTTTAAGAACGGGACCGACGGCAACATCAAAATCGCCACCGACGCCATCCAAGCCGCTGCTGGCGCACACCACTTCTTGTCGATTCACAAAAATGGCCAAGTGGCGATTGTGCAAACCAAGGGCAACAAGGACTGCCACGTCATTCTGCGAGGCGGCAAGGCCCCCAATTACGATGCAGCCAGCGTGACGGCAGCCTGCGCAGAGTTGGCCAAAGCCAAATTGCCAGCCTCCTTGATGGTGGATTGCAGCCACGCCAACAGCAGCAAGCAGCACGAGCGTCAGCTGGTGGTGGCCAAAGACATTGCAGATCAAATCAGCGGTGGTTCACACCAGGTGTTTGGCGTGATGATTGAAAGTCATATTCTGGGTGGTGCGCAGAAGTTCACGCCTGGTAAGGATGATGTGTCTCAGCTGGAATACGGCAAGAGCATCACCGATGCATGTTTGGATTGGAACGACTCGGTGGCTTCGTTGGACGTGTTGTCTCAGGCTGTGGTGGCGCGTCGTCAGCGTTCCTGATTTTTTGGTTGATTCGGGGCTGGGTTGGTTGGACCTGCGGTGTTTTTGAACAGCGAAGCAGAAGCAGGCGCAGGCACAGGCACAGGCACCAAGACAGGTCAGGCACTGACCACTCTGTGTGCGTGCGAAAGAACCACGACGAACCAAGACCAAAGGCAGGCAAGCAAGTGACCCATGGGCGAAAGAAGTTACTCAGCCAAAGCAGTCAACAACTTCGCATGAATGCCACCAAACCCACCATTGCTCATGCAGAGCACATGGTCACCCGCTTGCGCAGCCGCCACTACTTGTGCAATGACTTCATCGACTGAGCCTGCCACAGAGGCACCCGCGCCCATGGGCGACAAGGCCTCCACCGCATCCCAATCCAAACCGCCCGAGTGACAAAACGCGAGGTCCGCGTCTTCCAAACTCCAAGGCAGTTGCGACTTCATCGTGCCCAGCTTCATCGTGTTGCTGCGCGGCTCAAATACCGCCAAGATGCGGGCGTTGGGCCCCACTTTGCGACGCAGGCCGTCCACGGTGGTGCGAATGGCGGTGGGGTGGTGCGCAAAGTCGTCGTACACCGTGATGTCACCGCCCGTGCGTGCCACGGTGCCGCGCACTTCCATGCGGCGGCGCACGTTTTGAAACTCGGTCAATGAAGCCGCGGCTTGCGCAGGCGACACGCCCAGGTGCTCAGCGGCGGCGATGGCGGCCAAGGCGTTGAGTTGGTTGTGCACGCCTGTGATGTCCCATTGCACGCGACCCACTTCTTGGCCTTGGTGCAAAACCGCAAAGTTGTCGGGCTCGCCTGCGACAGACCAGCCATCTGGGCCATTCAAGCCTGTCGCGTTCGCGCGCACGCCAAACTTGGCGATGCCGCTCCAGCAGCCTTGGTCCAAGACGCGCTGCAAGCTGTCTTCGTCAGCGTTGACCACCACGCGGCCGCTGCCTGGCACGGTACGTACCAAGTGGTGGAACTGGCGCTCGATGGCGGCAAGGTTGTCAAAGATGTCGGCGTGGTCGAATTCGAGGTTGTTCAAAATCGCGGTGCGTGGGCGGTAGTGCACAAACTTGCTGCGCTTGTCAAAAAAGGCGGTGTCGTATTCGTCGGCTTCAATGACAAAGGGCGTGCGTTTGTGCGCGGCCAGATCGGCGTCTGAACTCAGCCGGCCCAAACGAGCGGACACCCCAAAGTTCAACGGCACGCCGCCGACCAAGAAGCCGGGTTCTAAGCCTGCGGCTTGAAGAATCCAAGCCAGCATCGCGGTGGTGGTGGTTTTGCCGTGTGTGCCTGCCACGGCCAGCACGTGGCGGGGTTGACTGGGATGGTGCAAGAGGTGTTCGGCCAGCCATTGCGGACCGCTGGTGTAGCTGGCACCGCTCTCCAAAATGGCTTCCATCAGCGGGAACTTAGGCGCACCATGGGCCAAGCGGGCGCGCGACACCACGTTGCCAATCACGTACACATCGGGGTTGAGTTGGGTTTGTTCAGCGCCAAAACCTTCTATCAGTTCAATGCCAAGGCTGCGCAGTTGGTCGCTCATGGGCGGGTAGACACCCGCATCGCAACCCGTCACCTTGTGGCCCGCTTCACGCGCCAATGCAGCCAGTCCACCCATGAACGTGCCGCAAATTCCCAAAATATGTATGTGCATCTGCCCATTTTAGGAGGGTGTTTCAGCGGGCTTTGTGCGAGCCGCTCTGGGCGGCCCCACAATCACGTCTTATATGAATACGGTTCAAGAAGAAATTGCAGCCACTGCTGCTCGCATGGTGGTGGAGGAGGGCTTGGAATATGGCCCAGCCAAGCGGCGCGCTGTCAAACAGCTGGGTTTGAACGCCCGTGCGCAGCTGCCCAACAACGACCAAGTCGAGGACGCGGTGCGCGACTACCTTGAGCTGTTTTGTGCCGACACGCAGCCAGCCGAGCTCAAGGCCTTGCGCGAGCTGGCAGCGGTGTGGATGGGGCGCATGGCGGCTTTCAGGCCACATTTAGGGGGCGCGGTGTGGCGCGGTACAGCCACGGCTTTGTCGGACATTTATCTGCAGTTGTTCTGTGATGACTCCAAGTCGGCTGAAATTAGCCTCATTGACCACCAAGTGCGCTACGAGGTCAGCACGGTTCAGGGCTTTCAAGGTGAGGCTGTGGATGCGCTGAGTGTTCTTTGTTCTTGCCCAGGATTGACACAAAAAGTGTTGGTTCACCTGATGATTTATGACTTAGACGATCTGCGCGGCGCCTTGAAGCCTGACGGGCAAGGTCGGACGTATCGCGGGAATTTGGCGGCATTAAATGAGTTGATGAAGGAATTTGAATGACGATCAATGTAAATAGACGTCAGGCCATGTATGCAGGCGTGGCTGCGCTAGCGGCTATCGCAGGCGCTGGCGTGGCTTGGCAGCGTCAAGCCTTGCAAGAGGCGAATGGCATCTCGGCGGAGGTGATGCGAGATTTTTGGGCGGCTGAGTTTGACACGCCCGCTGGTGAATCTTTGCCCATGTCCTCATTTCAAGGGCGTCCCTTGGTGGTCAACTTTTGGGCCACATGGTGCACGCCCTGTGTCGAGGAAATGCCATTAATTGACGTCTTCTTCCGTCAAAATCAAAAAAATGGTTGGCAAGTCCTGGGTTTGGCGATTGATCAACCCAGCCGTGTACGTCAATTCATGGGTCAATTTCCAGTCAGTTACAAGATTGGCTTGGCGGGACTGAACGGCACAGAGCTTGGCAAATTGCTTGGCAACGAGGTGGGTGGCTTGCCGTTCACCGTGGTGTTGGACGCCCAAGGGCGTCTGTTGCAACGAAAAATGGGGAAATTGAGCCCTGAGGACATCAGAAAATGGGTGGCCTAGGTAGTTTTAACAGCCGATGATTTGTAAATTGGTGTAAATTAGCTGCTTATTTACGACAAATAGGATGTAGTTATGGATTTGCGAAAACTCAAGACGTTGATTGACTTGGTGTCTGACTCCAATGTGTCTGAACTCGAAATCACCGAGGCAGAAGGCACGGTCCGTATCGTTAAGAGTGCACCCGCCCCTGTAGCGATGGTGACGCAAATGGCTGCACCTGCCCCCGTTGCGGTGGCCGCCCCTGTGGCTGCTGCTCCCGCACCCGCAGCTGCACCCGTGGTCGAAGCTGCGCCTGCCGGTCACATCGTCAAGTCCCCGATGGTGGGCACCTTCTACCGCTCGTCCAGTCCGGGTGCCAAGTCTTTTGCCGAAGTGGGTCAGCAAGTCAAAGAAGGCGAGACCATCTGCATCATTGAAGCGATGAAGATCTTGAACGAGATCGAGGCTGACAAGGCCGGCACCATCACCAAAATCTTGGCTGAAAACGGCCAGGCTGTGGAATACGGCGCACCCCTGTTCATCATTGAATAAGGGGCGAGCCGTTCATTTTTAAAAAAATCCTGATCGCCAATCGTGGCGAAATCGCCCTGCGCATCCAACGCGCTTGTCGCGAGTTGGGTGTCAAAGCGGTGATGGTGTATTCCGAAGCCGACCGTGACGCCAAGTACGTCAAGCTGGCAGACGAAGCCGTGTGTATTGGCCCTGCGTCCTCTGCGCTCAGCTACCTCAACATGCCGGCCATCATTGCCGCAGCCGAAGTGACAGACGCTGAAGCCATTCACCCTGGCTACGGCTTTTTGAGTGAAAACGCTGATTTTGCTGAGCGGGTTGAAAAAAGCGGCTTCCAGTTCATTGGCCCAACCGCTGAATCCATCCGCATCATGGGTGACAAAGTGTCGGCCAAGCAATCCATGATCAAAGCGGGCGTGCCTTGCGTGCCCGGCTCGGAAGGTGAGTTGCCAGACGACCCTGCAGCCATCAAGCGCATTGCCAAGAGCGTGGGCTACCCAGTCATCATCAAAGCTGCTGGGGGAGGTGGTGGTCGTGGCATGCGCGTGGTGCACACCGAAGCTGCCTTGATCAACGCGGTGGCCATGACCAAAGCCGAAGCAGGCACGGCTTTTGGTAACCCAGCGGTGTACATGGAGAAATTCCTCCAAAACCCACGTCACATCGAAATTCAAATCTTGGCTGACAAGCACAAGAACGCGGTGTATTTGGGGGAGCGCGATTGCTCCATGCAACGTCGTCACCAAAAAGTGATCGAGGAAGCACCGGCGCCCGGCATTCCTCGCAAGTTGATTGAAAAAATTGGCGAACGCTGTGCGGCAGCTTGCAAAAAGATCAACTACCGCGGTGCGGGCACGTTTGAGTTTTTGTACGAAAACGGCGAGTTTTATTTCATTGAAATGAACACCCGCGTGCAGGTGGAACACCCCGTGACCGAATACATCACCGGTGTGGACATCGTGAAAACACAAATCATGGTGGCGGCTGGCTTGAAGTTGCCGTTCCTGCAGCGCGACATCCAAGTGCGTGGCCATTCCATCGAGTGCCGCATCAACGCGGAAGACCCGTTCAAGTTCATCCCGTCGCCAGGCCGCATCACCATGTGGCATGCGCCAGGTGGCCCCGGAGTGCGTGTGGATTCCCACATCTATACCAACTACTACGTCCCGCCAAACTACGACTCGATGATCGGCAAGATCATCGTGCACGGCGACACCCGTGACGAAGCATTGGCACGCATGCGCACCGCCTTGAACGAGACTTTGGTGGAAGGCATCAACACCAACATCCCGCTGCATCGCGAGTTGATGGTGGACGCCAAGTTCATGGCGGGTGGCACCAACATTCACTACTTGGAAGAGTGGCTCGCTGCTCACAAGCGCTGATGTTTGAGCTGCGTCTGATGTGCCCCGAAGACAGCGTGGAAGCTGTCTGCGAGGCATTGGACGTACTCGACGCCTTGAGCGTGTCCGTCGAAGACGCCGATGCACAAACCGATGCCGAGCAAGCCTTGTTTGGCGAGCCTGGCATGCCACCCCCCAAAGAAGGCTGGAAGCGTTCGCGCATCGTGGCCTTGTTTGCCGAGGAGGCGACAGCCAAGGTTGCTTCGCGTTTGTTGGCCCTGCAAGATTTCTTTGCTGACAGCCAAGTGTTGGGCATTCAGCCTGTGGCCGACCAAGATTGGGTGCGTTTGACGCAGTCGCAATTTGCACCGGTCGAGATCACGCCTGAGTTTTGGATTGTGCCCACCTGGCATGAGCCACCTGCGCAAGCCAAACAAGTGATTCGCCTAGACCCTGGTCTGGCATTTGGCACGGGCACCCACCCCACCACCCGCATGTGCCTGCGCTGGATTGCCACACATGAGGTGGCCAACCAACGCGTGCTGGATTACGGGTGTGGCTCTGGTATTTTGGCCATTGGTGCGGCTTTGCACGGCGCCAACAACATTGATGCCGTGGACATTGACGACGCCGCGGTGACGGCCACCGTGCTCAATGCCGAAGCCAACCACGTGCGCTTGAACGCGGGATTGCCTGACAAAGCCACGGGTCACTACCAAACTGTGTTGGCCAACATCTTGGCTACGCCGCTCAAGGTGTTGGCACCGTTGTTGCGCAGCCATGTGGCCGCAGGCGGACACTTGGTGTTGGCGGGTATTCTTGAGCGACAAGCCCAAGAGCTCAAAGACGCTTACGCGCCGTATTGCACACTGCAAGTGAGCGACACGGAAGACGGCTGGATTTTGATGACGGCTCACTGCTGATATGCACATCACCCACTGCCCCCAATGCGAGACCGCCTTCAAGGTGTCTCCCCAACAGCTTGAGCTGGCCAAGGGTTGGGTGCGGTGTGGGCGTTGTTCACATGTGTTTGAGGCGGCGCTGCATTTTGAAACGCCACCCGACATTCCCGCGCCACCCCAGCCTCGTGCCGATGCGCCTTCTCTGTTTCGATCTGCGATGGCAACTGCTGAGGCTGCCCCAAAGGCCAAACCTTCGTCGACCAACGCATCCACTGATGACAACATCGATGCAGCGCTACCTTTTGGGTGGCTGATGGGTGCAGCTGCGTTGGTGTTGGCTTTTCTCATGCAATGGGTGGTGGCACAACGCAATTGGCTAGCGGCTGAAGAGCCCGCATTGCGCCCTGTGCTCTCGGCCTTGTGCGCCTGTGAAGTCACTTGGCCGCGTGCGCCTGATGCGGTGCTGATTGAAAGCAGCAGCTTCACCGAGAATCCACAAGGCGGCTACACCGTGCAGCTACGCTTGAAAAACACGCAGCACCACCCTGTGGCCATGCCTGCTTTGGAGTTGACTTTGACCGATTTGCAAGACCAAGTCTTGGTGCGCCGCGTGTTCACCGCCAACGAGTTGTCGGGCAAAGACCATGTGCAAGCTTTGCGCGATGTGCGCTCGACCTTGAACTTCGACTTAGACGACAAAGTGAGTCAACGCGTCATCGGTTTTCGTGCCTTTGTTTTTTATCCTTAATTTTTTTTGAAAGTCCTTGTATGGCATCGCTGATTTGCGGCTCGTTTGCGTTTGACTCCATCATGAGTTTTGAAGGTCGATTTGCTGAGCAAATCTTGCCAGACCAATTGCACATCTTGAACGTGTCGTTCTTGGTGCCTGCTTTGCGTCGTGACTTTGGCGGCTGTGCGGGCAACATTGCTTACAGCTTGAAAATTTTGGGCGGTACGCCCGTGCCCATGGCCACCGTTGGCACCGATGCGGCTGACTATCTGCAGCGCCTCAACACTTTGGGTATTTCGACCGAGTATGTGCGCCAAGTCGAAGGCAGCTACACCGCGCAAGCCATGATCATGACCGACCGTGACAACAACCAAATCACGGCTTTTCACCCTGGCGCGATGATGCAAGCGCACATCACCAAGATTGAAAAACGCGACGACATCAAGTTGGCCATCATTTCGCCCGATGGCCGTGATGCCATGATTCAACATGCCGAGCAGCTCAAAGCAGCTGACATTCCTTTTGTGTTCGACCCAGGTCAGGGCCTGCCCATGTTTGATGCCGCTGATCTCAATCGCTTCATCGACCAAGCCACATGGGTCACGGTGAATGACTACGAAGGCAAGATGCTGAGCGATCGCACAGGTTTGAGCCATGCCGACATTTCACACCGCGTGCAGGGCCTGATCGTCACTTTGGGTGCCGAAGGTTGCGAAGTGTGGATGGACGGCGAGAAGACCTTGGTGCCGCCCATCAAAGCCGCGGCTGTGGTTGATCCCACTGGCTGTGGCGATGCCTGGCGCGGTGCGTTGTTGTTTGGTTTAGAGCAAGGCTGGCCTCTGGCCAAGTGCGCGGCCTTGGGCAACCAAGTCGGTGCGCTCAAAATTGCCCAGCGTGGCCCGCAAAACTACACGGTGGATGGTTTGATCCACGCCTGACCAGGCTTGGCTGATCCGGTCGCATGATCGGCAGCCCGTGGACAAAGAAAAAGCCCGAGGCCTTGCGGCGTCGGGCTTGAGCTACGGAAAACCGTGGCCTTGATCTGTGACGATTAAGGCTTGCTAGCTGTTGGGAAAGGCCAAGCAGCTTGCGGGTTCAACGTGGTCTGTGCGCGGGCAGCGGGTGCTTTCGCAGCTTTCTTTGCAGCAGGCTTTTTAGCGGCTTTTTTCGCAGCTGGTTTTTTGGCAGCAGGCTTTTTAGCAGCAGTTTTCTTAGCAGCTACCTTTTTGGCGGCTGGCTTCTTAGCGGCTACTTTTTTCGCAGCAGGCTTTTTAGCAGCAACTTTTTTAGCTACTGGCTTTTTAGCCGCTACTTTTTTAGCTGCTGGCTTCTTAGCTGCAACCTTTTTGGCAGCAGGCTTCTTAGCTGCTACTTTTTTAGCTGCTGGCTTTTTAGCCGCGACTTTCTTAGCTGCTGGCTTTTTGGCCGCGACAGCTTTCTTTGCAGGGGCCTTTTTAGCGGCCGGTTTTTTTGCAGTTGCCATTTCTGTTCTCCTAGATCGAATTTAGATCATTGGGTGAAAAACACTTCGCACTGGTTTTTGTGTGCAAAGCGATTCATGGCGCTGGACCCGGGTCCAACCCCATGAACAGGGTACGTCTACCACCACACCTCGGCGGGTGTTTGTGGGTGTGGCAGACAAATTGGGTGACATGTATGTGTGGAAGCCATCAGTCCCAAGACAGAGCACCACCAGATTGGTACTCGATCACACGGGTTTCAAAGAAGTTGCGTTCTTTCTTGAGGTCGATCATCTCGCTCATCCAAGGGAACGGATTTTCTTCGTTGGGGAACAGGGCTTCTAAACCGATTTGTGTGGCGCGGCGATTGGCGATGTAGCGCAAGTAGCCTTTGAACATCGAGGCATTCAAGCCCAACACGCCACGTGGCATGGTGTCTTCGGCGTAGCGGTACTCCAGTTCGACGGCTTTCATGAACAAGGCGTTGATTTCTTCCTTGAATTCCGCAGTCCACAGCTGTGGGTTCTCGAGTTTGATCTGGTTGATCAAGTCGATGCCAAAGTTGCAATGCATGGACTCATCACGCAAGATGTATTGGTACTGCTCAGCAGCGCCCGTCATTTTGTTTTGGCGACCCAAGGCCAAAATTTGGGTGAAGCCCACGTAAAAGAACAAGCCTTCCATCAAGCAAGC
Source organism: Comamonadaceae bacterium (assembly GCA_027485285.1). Classification (GTDB taxonomy): domain Bacteria; phylum Pseudomonadota; class Gammaproteobacteria; order Burkholderiales; family Burkholderiaceae_C; genus Limnohabitans. The sequence continues at coordinate 39,354 of JAIXRH010000104.1, forward strand.
AAAAACGATCAAGGACTTCAACAGCGTTTGGTCGTTTTGCAGCGTGCCCGTGTGGAAATTCGGGTCCATGATGGCTTCGATGAATGGAATTAGAAACTCATCTTTGTCACGGATCGATTTGACTTCGTGGTACGCGTTGAAGATCTCGCTTTCGTCCAAGCCCAAAGATTCGACGATGTACTGGTAAGCGTGTGTGTGAATCGCTTCTTCAAACGCTTGGCGCAACAAGAATTGGCGGCACTCAGGTGCAGTGATGTGACGGTAAGTGCCCAACACGATGTTGTTGGCGGCCAATGAGTCGGCGGTCACGAAGAAGCCGAGGTTGCGCATGATCAAACGGCGCTCATCATCGGTCAGGCCGTTGGGGTCTTTCCACAAGGCGATGTCACGCGTCATGTTGACTTCTTGCGGCATCCAGTGGTTGGCGCAGGTGGCGAGGTATTTTTCCCAAGCCCATTTGTATTTGAACGGCACCAACTGATTGACGTCGGTTTGCCCGTTGATGATGCGTTTGTCAGCCGCCATCACACGACGTGTGCTGGTGGCTGAGGCAGCGGATGCGGGAGAGGCTGGCGCTGTGGTTGACAGAGGCACTGTGGCGCCGTCATTCAAAATCCGCGTGGCTGCAACAGGCTGATCAGCCGGTGTCGCAGAGAGAGGTGGGAGTTCCATCGAGCGGCTGGGTAGTCCGCTTGTCAGAGGTGATGGCGATGAGGTTTTGACTTCTTCGTCCCAGGTCAGCATATGTATTTATCCAATGTTCGAATTATGAATGCAACGAAGACAAACGCAAAGCATTCGTGAACTTCGTTGCAATTTTTTGTTGTATCACTGACACGATTCGCAGGTGGGATCATCCACACCGCAGAACGCAATGTCAGTGGCGGGAATGGCGTTCATCTGCGCTTGCGCTGCTGCGGCGGCGGCTTCAAGTGCACTCATGCCACCTGCAGCTGGACCCGAAGACACCGCGTTGTGCGAGCCAGCTTGCACGGTTGATTTCTCAACTTGCTGTGCGCTGGAGGTGCGCAGGTAGTACGTGGTCTTCAAGCCGCGCAACCAAGCGAGCTTGTAGGTTTCGTCCAATTTCTTGCCTGATGCGCCGGCCATGTAGATGTTGAGTGATTGCGCTTGGTCAATCCACTTTTGGCGACGTGACGCAGCTTCAACCAACCAAGTGGCGTCCACTTCAAACGCAGTGGCGTACAGGGCTTTGATCTCTTGTGGCACGCGGTCAATGGGGCGCAATGAACCGTCGAAGTGTTTCAGGTCCATGACCATCACGTCGTCCCACAAGCCGAGGCGCTTCAAGTCGTGTACCAAGTAGTGGTTGATGATGGTGAACTCGCCAGACAAGTTGGACTTGACCGACAAGTTGCCAAAGCAAGGCTCGATCGAGGCGTCCACACCAATGATGTTGGAGATGGTCGCGGTGGGCGCGATGGCCACGCAGTTGGAGTTTCGCATGCCGTCTTTGGCGATGTTGGCGCGCAAAGCATCCCAATCCATGGTCTTGCTGCGGTCAACTTCGAGGTAGCCGCCACGTGCTTGAGACAACATGTCGAGCGAGTCGATCGGCAGGATGCCTTGGTCCCACAACGAACCTTTGTAGCTGGCGTATTGGCCACGCTCTTTGGCCAACTCGGAGGATGCCCAGTAAGCGTAGTAGCAAACGGCTTCCATGGAGCGGTCAGCAAACTCAACTGCCGCTTGTGAGGCATAAGGCACGCGCATTTCGTACAAGCTGTCTTGAAAGGCCATGATGCCCATGCCCACAGGGCGGTGACGCAGGTTGGAGTCACGCGCTTTCTTGACGGCGTAGTAGTTGATGTCGATCACGTTGTCGAGCATGCGCATGGCCACTTTGATGGTGCGCTTGAGCTTGTCGTGGTCGAGTTCTTTGCCGTTGGGGCCGTCGATCAAGTGTTGAGACAGGTTGACCGAGCCCAAGTTACACACCGCAGTTTCGGTGTCGCTGGTGTTGAGTGTGATCTCGGTACACAGGTTAGAAGAGTGCACCACGCCCACGTGTTGCTGAGGTGAGCGCACGTTGCATGGGTCTTTGAACGTGATCCATGGGTGGCCTGTTTCAAACAACATGGTCAACATCTTGCGCCACATGTCGGTGGCTTGCACCGTTTTGTAAGGCTTGATCTCGCCGCGCTTGGCTTTGGCTTCGTAGGCCACATAGGCCGCTTCGAAAGGAGCGCCGAACAAGTCGTGCAAATCAGGCACGTCAGAAGGCGAGAACAAAGTCCACTCGCCTTTTTCCATCACGCGACGCATGAACAAGTCTGGAATCCAATTGGCGGTGTTCATGTCGTGCGTGCGACGGCGGTCGTCGCCGGTGTTTTTGCGCAACTCGAGAAATTCCTCGATGTCCAAGTGCCAAGTTTCGAGGTAGGTGCACACAGCGCCTTTGCGCTTGCCGCCTTGGTTCACCGCCACGGCTGTGTCGTTGACGACTTTCAAGAAAGGCACCACCCCTTGAGATTCGCCGTTGGTGCCCTTGATGTGGCTGCCCAAGGCACGCACACGCGTCCAGTCGTTGCCTAGGCCGCCTGCAAATTTAGACAGCAGCGCGTTTTCTTTGATCAACTCATAGATGCCGTCCAAGTTGTCAGGCACGGTCGACAGGTAGCAGCTGGAGAGCTGCGAACGCAAAGTGCCGCTGTTGAACAGCGTGGGCGTGCTTGACATGAAGTCAAACGACGACAGCACTTCGTAGAACTCGATGGCGCGCGCTTCACGGTCCACTTCGTTGAGCGATAGGCCCATGGCCACCCGCATGAAGAAGGCTTGTGGTAACTCGATGCGGGTCTTGCGTACGTGCAAGAAGTAGCGGTCATACAGGGTTTGCAGGCCGAGGTAATCGAACTGCAAATCACGGCTGGCTTTGAGTGCGGCGCCCAAGCGTGGCAGGTCAAACTGCAGCATGGCGGGGTCGAGCAATTCGTTGTCCACGCCTTTTCGAATGAACTGGGGGAAGTATTCCGCGTAGTGTTGACCCATGTCGGCGTGCAGCACCTCTTTGCCCAGCACCTCTTTGGCGATGGTGTGCATCAACAAACGTGCGGTGGCGTAGGTGTAGTCGGGGTCTTTTTCGATCAGCGTACGTGTGGCCAAGATGGCGGCTTTGTAAACCTCGTCCATGGGCACGCCGTCGTACAGGTTGCGCATGGTCTCGGCCATGATGGGCTCGGGTTTGACGTCAGCACCCAAGCCAGCGCATGAGTCGTTGATCAAGCGTTGCAAGTTGTTTAGGTCCAAGGCCACGCGCTGGCCGTGGTCAATCACGTGCAAAGTGGGAGCTGCAGGTGCTTTCTCTTCTTTGATGTGGGCACGTTCTTGGTTACGGCGCTCACGGTAGAGCACGTAAACGCGTGCGATTTCGTGGTGGCCGCCGCGCATCAAGCCCAATTCAACTTGGTCTTGCACATCTTCGATGTGAAAAGTGCCGCCGCTTGGGCGTGAGCGCATCAGGGCGCGGACCACGCCTTGGGTCAGTGCTTCGACCATCTCACGAACGCTAGCGGATGCAGCGCCTTGCGTGCCGTGCACCGCCAAAAATGCTTTCATCATGGCAACCGCAATCTTGGAGGGTTCGAAAGGAACCACAGCGCCGTTGCGGCGGATGATTTGGTAATGCGCCAACAGGGTAGGGGCTTCAGTGGCCGCACGGTCGTGCGCGACAGAGGCGTGGCCCATAGAGGTGGCGTGCACAGGGGTTTCTGCAGTTTGCATGTCTTTTTTCTTCCTTGTGAGCAGTTCAATCGTGCTTGGCAAAAGCGGTGTCATGACCGCTTTCAAAAAATCTAAGACGACACTATATCTGGTGTTTGACGGTATGCCAAGACACTACAGGTAGTGTTTTGGTAGGAAATGATTACATTTGAAATCTCGTCGCATGGGATGACTGTCGCGTAGGACTTTAGACACCTGCTTGAGCGCAGCATTGGTGGGCGATTGAATTAGAAATCTAGCGCTGGCGCTGTGTTCCAAGTAGTTTGGGGCGCTGATGCGCATGGCAACTCAGACTGGAATTTCAAGACACCCAAAAGATGCAAATTATTTTTTTTTGATGAATGACAAAAAATTAATTCTTGACAGGAAAACTGTCGTCAGCCCATCCCAAAGATTGCTGCAAAAGCAGCCAATCAAAGCCAGCACCGGGATCTTTTTTGCGATCAGGCGCCACATGTTCGTGACCCGCGATGTGATGCAACTGGTAATTCTGTGCGATGGCTGCACACACACTGCTAAGTGTTTCGTACTGAGGGGCCTCAAAGCTGTGGCCGTCTAAGCCTTCGAGTTCGATGCCGATCGAAAAATCATTGCAGTTGTCACGCCCCTGGAAACTGGATGGGCCAGCATGCCAAGCGCGGTCGTCGCAGCTGACAAACTGAATCAGCGCACCATCGCGGCGAATCACAAAGTGTGCGGACACCTCGGTGCCCCGAATTTGCTGAAAGTAGGGGTGCGCATCCCAATCCAGCGTGTTGGTGAAGAGCGCTTCAATGTCAGGGCCGCCGTACTGGCCAGGCGGTAAGCTGATGGCATGCACCACCACCAAATCAATGGAGGTGTTGTCGGGTCGGGGTCCAAAATTGGGCGACGGGGTGTGCTTGGCAAACCGGTACCAGCCCTGGTGCCACATCGTCGCCATGTCCTCAAACTTCATGGCTGTCGCGGTGTGCTGGGCTGCAATACGGGCCTTTGGCACCTGGAGTGGCTTCGCTCTCAGGCACATGTGTGCCGCAATGCACACAGGCCAACATCGCTTGCGGGCCTGTGGGTTTGGCGGCGGGCGGTTTGGTTTTGGGTTTGCGTTGTAGACGCAGCCACCAAATACCGGCTAAAACGATGAGCAGCAGCACCAGGTACTTCATGCCACACGTCCCAACACCACTTCCAAAACAAAGCGTGACCCCGCATAACCCAACATCAACAAACTCGTGCCGATGTAGAGGACCCGAACCGCTTTGCGGCCTCGCCAGCCAAAACGACTGCGCGCAATCAGCAGCACAGCAAAGGTCAACCAAGACATCAGCGAGAAGACGGTTTTGTGATCCCAATGCCATGCGGCTTCTTTGCCGTACAAACTGTCACCAAACAACCAACCTGCGGCCAAGGTGGCTGTCAGCAAGACAAATCCAGCAGTGACAAACCGAAAGGTCAGGCGTTCTAACGTGAGCAAGGGCAAGCCCACAGGCGTTTCAGCACCCAAGCGCATGTTTTTCTCCACGCGGGTCATCATCGCTGCATGCACCACGGCTGCCGCAAACAAACCATAAGACGCCACACCCAGCGCCAAGTGAAGGGGCAGCAAAGGCGAGGTCTGCGTGTGCAGCGCCGAGCCAGGAAAAACGCAAGCCAACATCACCACAAAAGCGCCCAGAAAAGACAGTGTCCAGCGCGAGCGCAATTGAGGAAACCAATGTTGTTCCAGGGAGTAGAAGGTGATCACCAACCAAATGGTGACGGACAGCGCGGGCGCAAAACCAAACCGTAAGCCACCGTCTTGGGGGGCAAACAGCGCGAACACCAAGCCAAAGCCATGCAGCGCCCAAGGCACCACGATCAAGTGGTGACCCATGCTGGGGGCCACGCGCGGGCCGACCAAGGCCGTGAGTGCGTAAGCGGCTGCGGCTGGAACGCCAAGCCAAAGGTTGAGCGGGATGTCGCTGGCTAAAATCATGGCAACAGTTTAGCGTTTTGCTAGGCACTTTTAACCAGGCCCCATCAAGGGTTCCATATGGCCTCAGCCCTGACAGACAAACTCTCGCGCCTCGTCAAACACATCAGCGGACAGGCCCGCATCACCGAGAGCAACGTGGCCGACATGTTGCGCGAAGTGCGCATGGCTTTGCTCGAAGCCGACGTGGCGCTGCCCGTGGTGCGCGATTTCATTGCCCGCGTCAAAGAAAAAGCCCTCGGCCAAGAAGTGGTGGGTTCTTTGCAACCTGGCCAGGCCCTGGTGGCCATCGTCAACCAAGAGTTGGCCGCCACCATGGGCGAAGGCGTGAGCGACTTGAACCTCGCGGCCCAACCCCCCGCCGTGATTTTGATGGCCGGCTTGCAAGGCGCTGGTAAAACCACCACCACCGCCAAGCTGGCGCGTTGGTTGATCAACCAACGCAAGAAAAAAGTGCTGACCGTCTCAGGCGACGTGTACCGCCCGGCGGCCATTGAGCAGCTGAAAACCGTGACTGCGCAAGCTGGTGCCGAATGGTTCCCCAGCTCGCCCGACCAAAAACCAGCCGACATTGCACGCGCTGCGCTCGATCACGCCCGTAAACATTACTTTGATGTGTTGTTGGTCGACACCGCAGGTCGCTTGGCCATTGACGAAGCCTTGATGGCTGAGATCAAAGAGCTGCACCGTGTGTTGAACCCGATTGAGACCTTGTTTGTGGTCGACGCCATGCAAGGCCAAGACGCCATCAACACGGCCAAGGCGTTCAGTGATGCATTGCCGTTGACTGGCATTGTGCTGACCAAGCTCGATGGCGATTCACGCGGCGGTGCGGCTTTGTCGGTGCGCCAAATCACGGGTGCGCCCATCAAGTTTGCGGGTACCAGCGAAAAGCTGGATGGCTTAGAGCTGTTCGATGCCAACCGCCACGCCGGTCGTGTGCTGGGCATGGGCGACATCTTGGCCTTGGTGGAGCAAGTCACCGCCGGTGTAGACATGGCGGCTGCGCAAAAGCTGGCCGACAAGGTCAAGCGTGGCGATGCGTTTGATTTGAACGACTTCCTTGCGCAAATTCAACAAATGCGCTCCATGGGTGGCTTGTCCAACCTCATGGACAAATTGCCCACGCAAATGGCGGCCAAAGCCGGCCAAGTGGACATGGACAAGGCCGAGAAAGACATTGGACGCAAGCAGGGCATCATCCACAGCATGACGCCGCTGGAGCGCCGCAAGCCCGATCTCATCAAAGCCACGCGCAAGCGCCGCATTGCCGCTGGGGCTGGCGTGCAAGTGCAAGACGTCAACCGCTTGCTCAAAGAATTTGAGCAGATGCAAAGCATGATGAAGAAGATGAGCGGCGGCGGCATGATGAAAATGATGAAAAAGCTGGGCGGCATGAAAGGCATGATGGGCGGCGGTGGCTTCCCTGGCATGCGCTGAGCTTCTTGTCTCTCCCAAACAAAAACCCCTGAGGCCTTACAGCTTCAGGGGGTTTTTTCATGGCGCATGCTGTTTAGGCAGACTCGCTCACCAACACCTCACCCCGCAGTGAATGTGGGTTGGCTTCCGTGATCTTCACGTCAATCAGCTGGTTCATCAGGCGCTCTGGGTTGGGGCCGCCTTTGAAGTTGACGATGCGGTTGCACTCGGTGCGTGCACGCAGCTCGGTGGCGTCTTTCTTGGCATAACCATCCACCAGCACACGTTGCACCGTGCCCACGCGCTGCACGTTGATGTCGCGCATGTTGTCTTCGATGATTTTTTGCACCTCTTGCAAGCGGCGCAGTTTCACCGCGTGCGGCGTGTCGTCGTGCAGGTTGGCCGCGGGCGTGCCCGGGCGTGGGCTGAAGATGAAGCTGAACGAGTTATCAAAGTACACATCGTGCATGAGCTTGATGAGCTTTTGGTGGTCCTCTTCGGTTTCGCCCGGAAAGCCCACGATGAAGTCAGAGCTCATGGCCATGTCGGGACGAATGGCACGCAGCTTCTTGATGGTGCTCTTGTATTCCATGGCCGTGTAGCCGCGCTTCATGGCCATCAAAATGCGGTCGCTGCCGTGCTGCACAGGCAGGTGCAGATGGCTCACCAATTGCGGTACCTTGGCGTACACATCAATCAAACGCTGTGTGAATTCGTTGGGGTGGCTGGTGGTGTATCGGATGCGTTCGATACCGGGGATTTCGGCCACGTACTCAATCATCAACGCAAAGTCGGCCATCTCAGACGTGCCGCCCATGGCGCCTCGGTAAGCGTTGACGTTTTGGCCCAAGAGCGTGACTTCTTTCACGCCCTGCGCAGCCAGACCCGCGACTTCGACCAACACGTCGTCAAATGGACGGCTCACTTCTTCGCCGCGGGTGTAGGGCACCACGCAGTAGCTGCAATATTTGCTGCACCCTTCCATGATGCTCACATAGGCGCTGCCGCCTTCGACGCGCGCAGGCGGCAGATGGTCAAACTTTTCGATTTCGGGAAAGCTGATGTCCACCTGTGGACGCATGAGCGACTCGCGTTGGTTCAGAAGCTCAGGCAGACGGTGCAAAGTTTGCGGGCCAAACACCACGTCCACATAGGGCGCGCGGTCAATGATGGTCGCGCCTTCTTGGCTCGCCACACAGCCACCCACGGCGATCTTGACGCCTTTCGCTTTCAAATGCTGGATGCGGCCGAGGTCAGAAAATACTTTTTCTTGAGCCTTCTCGCGCACCGAGCAGGTGTTGAAGACGATCAGGTCGGCTTGTTCGACATCGTTGGTTTTTTCGTAACCTTGGGCCTCGCCCAGCACGTCCACCATCTTGTCCGAGTCGTACTCGTTCATTTGGCAACCGAAGGTTTTGATGAAGACTTTGCGGCTCATGGCTGAGCCTCCCCGTGGGGATGAAAGCAGCGGTTCATGGTGTTGATCCAGAGGCTGTGAAAGAAGCTGGCCATTGTAGTGTTGGCGCGCTGGGGGCCTGTTTTGCCCACGATTGTTGCTTCGATGGGTTGCGGCAATAATTTGCCAATCTCTGTGGAAATTAAAGCTTGTGTCAAATCATGCCGATACCCACTGAGCAGTCCGAACAGCGACGTGTGCTGCACGTTGTTGTTCGGCTTTCTCAAAATGCACCCACTCAAGTGAATGGCCATGAAAAAATATTTAAGACTGATCATTGAAATCGTCATGGGTCTGCTGCTCGCAGGCGCTTTGGCGTTTGGTTACTGGAGCTACGCCGGTAAAAAGCATGTCATGGGCGAACTGACCGAAGCCAGCGAAGGCGCGACAGAAGTCCAAGCAGAACTGGAAAAGCTCACCCAAGCATTGGAAGAAGCCAAGGAGAAGCTCGAAGAGGCTGAGCCAGCCGCCAAGCAGCTGGAGGCTGTCAAAGAGTCGTTCACCAACGGCGTGGTCTTGCAAGACTACGAGGCTTTTATCAAAGCCCAAAAAGGCCCTGTGACCAGCGAGCGTCAATTGGGCCTCGGTGCGTTGCGCTTGTTGACCAATGGTGCGGATGACCCAGAAACCATCAGTGCATTCCAAAAGGCCATGGAGATGGCCGAGTGGTCTTCCCGTTTGAAATCCATTTGCGCGGCGCAACGGGCGTTGGCTGCAGCGGGGCAAAAAGTCAAAGTCTTGGCTGACTGTGTGGCTGAACCATCAGATTCCAAAGCCCACAAAAAAGGCCACGCCGTGCATTGGGACTACGCCGGTGACATGGGACCAGAAAACTGGGGTGACGAGTTCCCCACCTGTGGCAAAGGCACCAAACAAGCACCATTGAACATCACCGGTCCTTTCGAGAAGTCCAAAGACGTGTTGGTGGTCAACTACAAAGAAGGCCCGCTGAAAATCTTGAACAACGGCCACACCATCCAAGTGAACGTCGAGCCGGGCAGCACCTTGAAGATCAACAAAGACGTGTTCAATTTGTTGCAGTTCCACTTCCACCGTCCCAGCGAAGAGCAAATTGACGGCAAGCCCATGGCCATGGTGGCGCACTTTGTGCACAAAAACGCCGACGGCAAGTTGGCGGTGTTGGGCGTGTTGCTGAATGACGGCAAAGACAATGCTGCCATTCAAACCCTATGGAATAACGCCCCCAAAGCCCAAGGCCCAGAGGTGGTGGTGGACAAGGTCAAATTTGACCCCAGCAGCTTGGTCCCCGCTGCGCTGACGCACTACAACTACGAAGGCTCGTTGACCACCCCCCCTTGTACTGAAGGCGTGAGTTTCTACATTTTGAAGACGCCCGTGGAGATCGGCAAGAAACAAGTCATGGACTTCCCCTTCAAGCGCAATGCACGCCCAGTGCAGCCTTTGAATGGCCGCAAGATCAACGCCAACTGATGACCTTTTCAAGCGCGCCGTCTTAGCGCTTGAGCCCAAACCAAAAAGCCTGCTCTGTGCATTCAGAGCAGGCTTTTTCATGGTGCTGGCGCGTTTGCCAGAGACCAGACTCAAGAGAGTTTGGGCGGCGGTGAGGGCAGGGTGTAGAGCAGCGGCATGGCCACGGCCACCAGCAAAAACACCAACACCACAAAGATCAGGAGAAGCTTGAAGAACTCGGGTGAGTCAGGAAATTTGGTTTTGGGCGCTGGGGCGGCTTCGATTTTGAAATGGGGAATTTGCAGTCCAGCGCCATCGCCAACAGCCCGCGATCGAAACACATTGATCACTGGCATGCCATTGGCTTGCGTCCCGCTGAGGGTGCAGGCAATTTTCAGGGCCGCTTGCACCTTTGCCTGCTGCGACGTGAATTGGCCGTGGCCATCTGCTTCGAGTTCACGCACCTGCGCTTCGCTCAGCCCGCACAAACGGGCCACGCGGGCGTGGTCGAGCTTGCACAAGACACGCAGCCTCAGCATGGCCTGGGGGTCAATGAGGTGTGCGTTCATTGACACACACGATTAGATGAGTTTCAGGCGCTCGGAAGAGGGCACCACGCGCGTCAGGCGAACGCCGTAGCGGTCATTCACCAACACGATTTCACCTTGCGCCACGATCGAGTTGTTGACCAGCAGGTCCAGGGGCTCGCCCGCAATGCGATCCAGCTCGACCACGCTGCCTTGGGTCAGACGCATCAAGTCTTTGATCTTGATTTGTGCACGGCCCACTTCGATGGACAAATTCACCACGATGTTTTGCAACACCTCTGGGTTGATGTTGCCTGGCATGGTGGGCTTGAAGTCCTCCAAACTCGGCTCGTCGTCATGTGCAGCCGTTGCAGCAACGGTCGTCGCTACTTCGTGCTCAGCCGCTTGCGCGGCAGTGGCCTCGGCGGCGTCGAGTTCTGGCGTTGGGTTTTCTTTTTCGTCGGTCATGATGTAGTCCTGTCTCAGGTTTTGCCGTGAACGTATTCGTGGTCAATTTGCACCGCCACTTGTGAGCCGCGTGTGCCCACATTGACGTGGAACGCGGGTACGCCATTGGTGCTCATCAGCGCGGTGTCGTCTTTTTTGAAGAACAACAAATCGCCTTCTTGCAGATGGTTCAGGTGGTGCAGCGTGGTTTTGATGTCACCCATGGTGACTTGCAATTCCAGCTTGGCGTCACCCACCGCTGCTGCGAGGGCCAGACGCCATTTCTTGTCTGACTCTTCGTTGCCTTCGCCGCTTTGCACACGGCTGCTGAGCAGCTCGCGCACAGGCTTCAAGGTCGCGTAGGGGTAGACCAAATCAATGAAGCCTTTGCCGCCGCTTGCGGTCGCGTCGGCTTCAAAGCGGCTCAAAACCACCAAGTCGTTTTCGTCTGCAATTTGCGCGAACTGAGGGTTGATCTCAGAGCTCACGTGTTCACATTCGATGGGCATCAAGGGGCTCCACGCTTCGGTGAGCGAGCGGAAAAACACTTCCAAGATGATTTTGATGATGCGTGTTTCGGTGGGCGTGAACAAGCGGCTGGGCGGCAATTCGCCCACGCCTTTGCCAAAACCACCAAAAAAGCTATCCAGTGAACTGAACACCACATTGGGGTCGATGATGATCACCGAGTTGCCACGCAGCGGATTCATGCGAATCATGTTGACCGACAGCGGGGCGCGCAGACCTTTGAGGTAGTCGCCAAACTTCAAAATCTGCACACGTGTGGGGTTCACACGCGGGCTGGTGCGCAGCACTTCGAGCAAGCCAAGTCGGAACAGCCGGATGAAGCGTTCGTTGATCATGTCGATCGACGACACGTTCACACCCAGGCTGCTGTCTTCGCTCGCGAGGTCGTGCTTGCGCACCCGCACGCTGTTGTTGAAGCCAGTGTCGGTCTCGATGGAGCCGTCGCGCACGCCTTCCGACAGCGCGGCCAGTTCTTCGTCCGAGAGCAGGTTAGATTTCATGGGCTTGAATGGTTACTGCATCACAAATGAAGTGAAGAACACGTCTTCAACACCGCCGAAGTCTTCGTACTTCATGAGCATTTCGTTCATCACGACTTTGATTTTTGCGGCCAAGTCGATGCGGAAGTCAGGCTTGGCGACATCGGCTTCGGTGCTTTGACGCATCACGTCTAAGACGGCCGAGCGAATGGCAAACTCATGCTTCTTGATGTTGTCGAACACGCGCGAGTCATAGTGCGTCATGACAGCAACCTGAACCACCATGACTTTTTTAGAGCCAGTGATGTTGGTCATGAATTCTTTGTCAATTTGAAGGTAGGTGTTCTCAAAGCGTGTGGCTTCGGCACCCTTCTTCACTTTGGCCATGCCCTCAGGCGACGCGGCTTTGGCGTTCTCCGCTTCTTTTTCTAGCTCGTCCACTTTTTCGTGCGCGGCGGCTTCGCTCTTGCGCTCAAAGTAGCCAGAGAAATACAAGGTGCCGAACGTGACGGACATGATCAGGACGATCACGGACAACACGATCACCAAGATCAAAAGAATGGGTTTCTTTTTCTTCGGTTCGCCTTCGACGACGTCTTCAGCCGGGGCTGCTACTGCTTCTGTTGCCATTTCATTCTCCTAATGTTCAGATTGTCACGCGTAATTTATGCATACAGGTCAAGCAAGGACGCATGGGCCTTGCTGCGGGCTGAGGTGGCGCTGTTCGCGCTGCTTGGGCCGTTGACCTGGGATGTTGAATTGTCTCTAACTTGGGCATTCCTGTTGGAATTTCCAGAGCTGTTGTGTGGGGTGTTGCCACCGCCTTGACCCACGTTGACTTGACCCGCATGAATGCCAAAGTTTGCAAGTGCTTCACGCAAGCGCTGGCTGCTGTTTTGCAACAAGTCGCGGGTTAAAGGGTTGTCGGCACGGAAGACGGCGTCGAGTTGGCCGTCCTTCATTTCCAGTTGAATTTCCACGCCGCCTAAATTGGAGGGACGCAGTGCAAATTTCATTTTCCATTCGCCGTCGCTGAGCTGCTTGTGCATGCGCGCGGCCATTTCAGTGGCCATCTTGTCGCTCAGTTGGTCATAGACCTCACCCATGTTGGCGGCTGTGGGGGCTGCGTTGGCCGTGGCGGCTTGGGCCGCGGTGTGTTGGCGGCTCAGGGTTTGGGCAAAGCTGTTGAAGTTGTCGCCTTCGTTGGACGAGCCCTGTTGCTGTTCAGAATGGCTGTCGCTGCCAGACTCTTCAGAGAAGCGCGACAAAAGGGCGCTCACATCTTGTTCATCCACACCCGTGCCGAGCAGCGACAACATGTCTAGGGTGCTGGGCATGGGCGCGTTGGCGGCGGTGTGGGCGGCGGTGTTCACGGGCAGCACCGCGGCGGGCAAAACGGTGATTTGCAGTTGTTGGATGGCCGCCATGTCGGTGGGCGTCAAGCCAGGCAATGCGGGCGCCAACAAGGTGGTGGCTGCCGCTGCCAGGCCTGCGCCAGAAGCTGCTGCAGGCGTTTGTGCCGTGGCGGCCATGGCAGCCAGCTGTGTGGCCACCGCGCTGTCAGGGTTGGCGGCGCCGTCCGCAGTGGAGGGATTGACAGCTGAGCCGATGGCCGCTTGCAAGGCATGGATGGTTGGGGGAAGGCCAGCCGTCAGTGCCGTGGCGGCCGTGGCGGGCGTTTGGCCTAACAAGTTTTGAATGGCCGACTCGTCCAAGCCCATGGACTTGGCAAATGCAGCCAAGCTCTCAGGGCTGGGTGCTTGATTGGGGTCGGTGATGAGGTGCATGTGCGGGCTGAGCACCACGGTTTGCAGTGCTGTTGCTTTGGCAAGGTCAACGCTTGCAGCGTCCAGGCTGGCATTGGCCGTGGCATCAGGCCCCATGACTGCGGCTGGCATGACTCCGGCTGGTACAACAGGCGCACCTTGCATCAGTCCTTCCAGCAAGGCATCCACGTCGGGGCGCTGTGCTTTTTGTGCGGCCGCCTTGCTGCGCTGTTGCGCTTGTTTGGCGGCATGGGCGTCTTCTGCCGCATCGTTTGCTGAGTCAGCGTCTGCGCGTGTCTCGCGGGGGGCAAGCGACGCACGGTCTGAATCAGATCGGTAGTCGCTGCGCTCGTCCTCGGCTGGGCGCGAATCTTGTGTGTGTTCCTCGGCGGCAGGCTGCTCGGGCACATCAGCGGCAAAAGCTTGCCGCTCTTGGGGCACCAAGCTTTCCATTTGACGCGCCATGATCTGTGCGAAATCAAAGCCCAAACTGGCACCCGCAGACGGGCCCGCACCAGGACGCGCGCCTTGTGGCGCTGGACTGGGGCTGCTGTTTGGCACCAAAGGTGCTGGCGGCATTTGAAGGTAGTTGGACAGGTTCATGGTGGTCTTTAAACGAGTTTGCCATCAAGTTAAGCAAGAACCGTGACAGGACAGTTCTTGCCGCTCACGGCGCAAACGTACATCGGTGTCAGTTTGACTTGGCACATCGATTGCTTAATGAACATGCCTCGTTAATTTTTTCGGGGCAAAAAGCAACCTAAACGTTCCATTTTCAACTGGATTCCCTCAATGAGCACTCTCACTCTGTCAACGATTCGACAGAACTTGTCGAAATTTGACCTCTCCGGACTCAGTATTCCGGTGGTGGTGCTCGTCATCATGGCAATGTTGGTCTTGCCATTGCCTCCGTTGTTGTTGGACTTTTTGTTTACTTTCAACATTCTTGTCAGCTTGGTGGTGATCATGATCGCCATCGGCACCCGCAAACCCCTCGAGTTTTCATCCTTCCCCACGGTGTTGTTGTTTGCCACCATGTTGCGCTTGGCGCTGAACGTGGCGTCCACCCGCGTGATCTTGGTCGACGGCCACACCGGGCATGAAGCCGCTGGCAAAGTGGTGGCTGCCTTTGGTGAGTTTGTGATTGCAGGTAACTATGTGGTGGGCTTCATCATCTTCGCGATTTTGATGATCATCAACTTCATCGTGGTGACCAAAGGTGCAGGCCGCGTCTCTGAAGTGAACGCCCGTTTCACCTTGGACGCCATGCCTGGCAAACAAATGTCGATTGACGCTGACTTGAACGCTGGCGTGATCGACCAAGATACCGCCAAGCAGCGCCGCGCTGAGTTGGCCCAAGAATCTGACTTCTTCGGCTCCATGGATGGTGCCTCTAAATTTGTGAGCGGTGACGCCATCGCTGGCTTGTTGATTCTGTTGATCAACTTGATCGGCGGCTTGATCATCGGTGTGGCCCAGCATGACTTGCCCGTGGCGGAAGCAGGCAAGATTTACACCTTGCTCACCATTGGTGACGGCTTGGTGGCCCAAATCCCGTCGTTGCTGCTGTCACTGGCCACCGCCATCATCGTGACCCGCGTCACGACCTCTGAATCTATCTCTGAGCAAGCATCTACCCAGCTGGGCAATCCAACGGCCTTGTTCATCTCGTCCGTCATTTTGTTGATCTTGGGCATGGTGCCCGGCATGCCGCATTTGATGTTCATCACCTTGGCGTTGGCCTCTGCGGGTCTGGGTTTGATGATCGTCAGCCGTGACGTGCAAGAAGAGCAAGCCGAACAAGCCGTCAAAGATGCCATCCCCACCGACGCGCCCAAAGAACTCGACTGGGACGATGTGGACCAAGTCGACCTGATTGGTTTGGAAATTGGCTACGGCCTGATTCCCTTGGTCAACGCCGAAAC
>JAIXRH010000069.1 GCA_027485285.1 Comamonadaceae bacterium
ACAGGCATGCCCAAAGGCTTTCGCCGTCACCATCAATCGTGGACCGAAAGCCTGCGCGTTTGCCTAGACACCTTTGGCCCCGATGCGGCCAATGGTGTGATGGCGCCCGGCCGCTTCTCTCACTCGCTGTTTTTGTTTGGCATGGTGCTGGGGCTTTGGAGTGGTGCAGGTGTGGTGGTGCAAGAACGGTTTTCTGCGCCGCGCTTGCTAGACACCTTGCGCTCTGGACGCACGCCTTGCTTGGTGGCTGTGCCCAGCCAACTGCTGCTGATGCTGGCGTTGGCTGCGCGTCGCAAGCACCCGCCCATCGTTGGTGTGCGCCTGATTTTGATCAGCGGCGCACGCTGGATGCGCGAACGCACACCAGCGCTACAAGCCCTTTTTCCAAACGCCCGCATTGTTGAGTTTTATGGTGCATCCGAAACCAGCTTCATGGCGTGGATGGATGCTGATGCTTCTGCACCAGCGAACGCTGTGGGCAAGCCGTTTTCGAATGTGGAGATTGACATTCGCCAGCCCCATCCACCTCTGGGCACAGGGCAAATTTTTGTGCGCAGCCCAATGTTGTTTACCGACTATGTGGGTGCGGCCAACGACCACACCGCCGCCGTGCGCGATGGCGACTGGCTGTCTGTGCGAGACATGGGCTACCTCGATGCGCAAGGCTATTTGTGTTTGGTTGGGCGTGAAAACCGCATGGTGGTCACGCAGGGCAAGAACTTGTTTCCCGAAGAGGTGGAAGCTGTTTTGTTGTCTTGCGCTGAGGTGGCTCAAGCCTCAGTGTTGGGCGTGCCCGATGCCATTCGGGGGCAGCAAGTGGTGGCCATCGTCTGCGCCTCCCGCGAAGCTGCGGATATGTCGGCTCATGCACTGGCTGAGCTGTGTCGCGCACAGCTAGAGAGCTACAAAGCGCCCAAACGGTTTTTTGTGAGCACCCACTGGCCCATGACAGCCAGCGGCAAAACCGACCACCCGGCCTTGGCCCGGCAACTGCAAGCGCATCTGCACGACGAGAAAGCCCCTTCATGCTTACGCCCACTCCCTTGATCACCGCTTGGGCGCGTAGCGCGGTGGTGCCACGTGGTGGTGCATTCAAAGCCTTGCAAGCACACGAGTTGGCTGGGCCTGTTTTAAACGCGCTGCTCGCCCGAGCCGGCATAAATGCCGCCGCTGTGGACGCAGTGGTATTGGGCAATGCCCTGGGTGCAGGCGGCAATCCCGCACGCATGCTGGCCTTGCATGCAGGTCTGCCCTTGCATTGCGCCGCCTACACGGTCGACACGCAGTGTTGCGCGGGCTTAGACGCCGTGGCCATGGGCGCTGCCTTGATGGCATCGGGCCAAGCGCACGTGGTGGTGGCCGGCGGGGTCGAGGCGTGGAGCACATCGCCCATTCGCATGCATCGGCCTTTGCAGGCGGGCGAGTCGCCCGTGGCCTATGAGCGCCCTGCCTTTGCGCCTGCGCCTGAGCAAGACCCAGACATGCTGCTGTCTGCCGCGCGCGATGCAGCAGCACACGGGCACACGCGGGCCGAGCAAGAGGCCTATGCCTTGCACAGCCACCAACGCGCGGTAGCCGCTCAAGACCGCATGGCGGCAGAAATAGTGGCGGTCGCTGGCGTGACGCACGATGCCTACCCACGCATGATGGACGTTGCGCGAGCCCAGCGCATGCCAGTGGTGGCACGCTCAGACGCACTTTCGCCACATCAGGCGAATGCCTTTGCCCTGAGTGCACTCACCATTTCGGCACAAGCCGATGGCGCGGCCTTGGTCTTGCTGGTCAGCCAAGCAGCGGCCGCGCGCTTCAACCTGCATCCAACAGCCGCATGGGTGGCCAGTGCCTCGGTGGGGGGTGCGCCAGAGCGACCCATGCTGTGCGCCGAATTGGCCGCGCGCGAAGCGCTTTTGCGTGCAGGCATTGCAGATGTGGGCCAACTCAAATTCGTCGAACTGCACGACGCATTTGCTGTGCAAGGTTTGCGTTTTGCCAAAGGTTTAGGCCTCATGCCCTCGCAACTCAACCAGCAGGGCGGCGGCTTGGCCCGAGGCCATCCCATTGGTGCCTCGGGCGCCATCGCCTTGGTGCGTGTGTTGGCCGATTTATCGCGCAGCGACACCACCCAAGATCAAGGGCTGGTTGCTGTGGCAGGCGCTGGCGGGTTAGGCAGTGCGGCAGTGGTCAGCCGACGACCTTGAAGTATTCATCCAACGCACAACGCGTGGTGTGCGTTTGGTTCACAGGCGCATCGGTATCGGCATAACCCAGAGCGATGCCGCACACGATGTGCGAAGAAGCATCAAGGCCTAAATGACCTCGAATCAAATTGGGGTATGAGGCCATCGCGCCAATGGCGCAGGTCGACAGGCCTTGGGCTTGGGCTGCCAACATCAGACCATACAAGGTCATGCCCAGGTCCATGTAGCAGCCGCTGCCCATCTCGTGCGAGATGGTCACGATCAGCGCCACGGGGGCATCAAAGAAACGGAAATTGTGTGCAAACTGCGCGTCTCGCCCCGCACGGTCGTCACGCGCCACACCCAATGCGCCATACATGGCTTGCGCTGCCGCCACTTGGCGACGACGCAGCGTGTGGGGCATGGTCTGGGGAAAATAGCTGTAGTCCTCAGCTTCTGCGCGGCCGTGTTGCCATGCCTCCACCAAATCAGCGCTGAGGGTTTCACGCAACGCGCCGCGCACCTGCACAAATGCGCCGGGCTGCAAGTTGGCACCGCTGGGCGCTAGGCGGGCTTGCGCCAACAACGCGTGCAACACAGTGTCTGCAACAGGGGTTGGCAAATACGCGCGAACAGACCGACGCTGGTGAAAAAGGCTTGAAAAGTTGGATGGGTTCACACAGAAATTATCTGTTGAAACACATGGATGCTTGATACAAACCCCCACGGGGTGACAACGATGGGCTTGGGCTTGATCTCACCTGTTGTTGCTCGGGCCCTTGACCCTCCAAGGTCACATTCGTTTTAACTGGCCAATGCGCTGCTAATCTGAAACGCCCATCAAAAAACCCCACTGTGTTGCCACAGCGGGGTTTTGAACTTTTAAATCCTCTACTGGCTAAGCCAGCGTGGGGATTAGAAAGCGTGGTTCAGACCAATAGCAGTACCTGAACGCTCAGCGTTCCATGCTTGCTTAGATGTGCCTGTGTCTTTGGTCTTGCCTGTCATTGCGTACAGAGTTGAACGCTTGCTCAGAGCGTAAGTAGCGCCAAATTGGCTACCCTTCACGTCTGTAGTTGTTGCAGTGGCAGACTTCACAGTCAAGTTACCCATAGAAGCACGCAAAGTGAACGCACCCACTGGGGCAGACACGGTCAACTGATTGCTTGCAGTCTTGGTCACTGCGCCAGTAGTGTTTACAGTGGCCTTGGTGTCAGTGATCAAATAAGCAACAGTTGCAGGGCCAAAGTTATAAGAAGCAATGTATTGGTTCAAAGTAGCTTTTGAATCAACGTTCGAAGGTGCAGTCAAAGCCTCGCCCTGTGCGTTTGAGTTCAAGATAGAGGATGCAGTAACAGTTTTTACAGATGTGGTGGCAATGGCAGCTTTCAATGGGCCAGCGTCGTAGTCAACCTTGATGCCAGTGCGTGAAAAGTTGTCTTTGGTGCCGCTGTTGTTGGTTTCAAGCGTTTGGCGACCATTAGCTGTGCCGTACTGAAGGGTGGCTGTGAGACCTTTGGCCAATGCAGGTGTGTTGTACTGCAAGCCGTTGCCACGTGCGCCGCCAGTGGAAGACTGGCCTGCAGTGTGGAACACGTCAGCGCCAACCAAGCCTTCAAAGGTTTGGTTGTAGCCAGACTGTGAAGACAACACGTAAGAGTTGTTGACCAAGTAGCCAGCGCGGATGTGACCAAAGCCACCTGATGCGCCAGCCCAAGTTTGACGGTTGGTGCTTTGCGTGTAGCCAGTTGCGCCAGCGTGCAACACAGGAGCTGCTGTAGCGGCATTAGTCAAAAGGCTGTCGTACTGAATACCAGAGTTACCAGTGCGGTTACCCAAGAGTTCGTCGTTGGTTGGGTTCACGCCAATTTCGGTCATGAACATGGCCTTCAAACCGCCGCCCATGTCTTCTGTACCAGCGATGATGATGCGGTTAGGAGCCATGGCACCATCAGAAATGCCAGCTGCCTTGGCGCCTGTACCAGAGGTGCCTTTGTGGGTTTGGGCTTTCCAACCAATGTCAAAGTTACCGCTGATGGTCACGGAAGATTGTGCGAAAGCTGACACTGCGGTCAAAGCTGCGATAGCAACGAGGGTTTTTTTCATTTCAAGGTTCTCCAAGGTTTGAACAGGTTCTCTGGGATTCCAGAGCTAACCTCCGTTTTCGGGAAGTTGGATGTATTGAAACAGACAGCTGTTGGTTTCAGGTCGACAACTGCCAAAAATTCGTCATTTGCGTTGCGCTGTTGCAACAAATGTTTCACCCAACCCTCGCAAACCCTTGGAATGTCGGCGTTTTGACGGTGTGGGCTTGATGGCTTGGTGAATGGTTTAAAACGGCACACCACCCGAGAAAAATGCCGCCGTAAGACAATCCATCACTGAGCCCCCAATTCGGAACAGAAAAATGGACCCCTTACTCATCGCTGCCGACAGCGCCCTGCGCACCTTGTTTGCCAACCACCACGCCAAGCGCGCCACCCCCATGTGGGCGGGCGAATCCCCCACACCTGCACCGCTGACTGACGCCGAAAAATCAACCGCCTCCGCCCTGATGCGCGTCAACCATGTGGGCGAGGTGTGCGCTCAGGCGCTCTACACCGCGCAAGCCCTGGCCACCAACAACAATGCGCTGCGCCAGCACCTGAACGCCGCATGCCACGAAGAAACCGACCACTTGGCTTGGACCGAGCAGCGCCTGAAAGAGCTAGGCGGCCGCACCAGCTGGCTCAACCCGCTTTGGTACGCGGGCTCGTTTGGCATTGGCTATGCCGCAGCCAAGCTGGGTGGCGACCGCATGAGCCTGGGTTTTGTGGTGGAGACCGAGCGTCAAGTGGAGGCCCACTTAGAGAGCCACCTGGGCCGATTGCCCGCCAATGACGGCCCCAGCCGCGCCATCGTGGCGCAAATGAAAACCGACGAGGCACAACACGCCAAAGAGGCTTTGGCCGCAGGCGCAGCCGAGTTGCCCGCTCCCTTGAAAGCGCTGATGCAAGTGGCTGCCAAGGTGATGACCACCGTGGCGCATCGCATCTAAAGCTTGGCTGTCAGGGCTATTTAGGCCTCCACCACCTCAAAGCTGGTGGTAATTTCCGCCGTTTTGCCCAGCATGATGCTGGCCGAGCAGTATTTGTCGTGGCTCATGGCGATGGCACGCTCTACCGCACTGGCTGCCAGGCCTTGGCCTGTGACGGTGAAATGCATGTTGATTTTGGTAAACACCTTGGGGTCTTCGGTGGCGCGCTCGCTGCTGACCTTGACACTGCAGCCCTGCACGTTGTGACGACCACGCTTCAAAATGAGCACCACGTCATACGCCGTGCAGCCGCCTGTGCCTGCCAACAGCAGCTCCATGGGGCGGGGTGCCAAGTTTTGGCCGCCGTTCTCAGGCTTGGCCGCATCAGGGGCGCCGTCCATGACCACCACATGGCCGCTGCCTGTTTCTGCCATAAAGCCCATGCCTGAGCGAGTGCCTGCGTGACCGGTCCAGCTGACGGTGCATTCCATGTGTGTTCTCCCATAAATTTGTTTGCCAATTGTCTGCGAAATGTTGCGGCGCAACAAAAATTGCATACACTAGCGGCTTGTCTCCTCCACCCTCAAAAGTGGATTCATGCCCCGGGTTTTAAAACTCGGGGCTTTTTTTCGTCTTTTCGCATAAGAGACAATCAAGCCATGTCTACCCGCACCCCCCAAGCGCGCGCGCTGCAACCCGCCGATTACCTGAAAAAAATCTTGACTGCCCGTGTCTACGACGTGGCCGTTGAGTCTGCGCTGGAGGTGGCCAAAAACCTGAGCCGCCGCATTCACAACACCGTGCTGCTCAAGCGCGAAGACCAGCAACCCGTGCACAGCTTCAAGCTGCGTGGCGCTTACAACAAGATGGCGCACCTCACGCCAGAGCAATTGAAAAAAGGCGTCATTTGCGCATCGGCTGGCAACCACGCGCAAGGCGTGGCGTTGGGGGCGAAGCGCCTTGGCACGCAAGCCATCATCGTCATGCCCACCACCACGCCAAGCGTGAAGATTGAAGCGGTCAAGGCCTTGGGCGGCGAGGTGGTGCTGGTTGGCGACAGTTACTCGGACGCCCACGCCCACGCGCTGACGCTAGAAAAGAAAAACGGCATGACCTTCGTCCACCCGTTTGACGACCCCGATGTCATTGCGGGCCAAGGCACGATTGCCATGGAAATATTGCGCCAACACCAAGGGCGGCTAGACGCTGTGTTTGTCGCCATCGGCGGCGGCGGCCTGATTGCCGGCGTGGCCAACTACATCAAGGCCGTGCGCCCCGACATCAAGGTGATTGGCGTGCAAATGGACGACTCCTCAGCCATGATGCAGTCGGTGGCCAAAGGCAAGCGCGTCACGCTGCATGACGTCGGGCTGTTTTCTGACGGCACAGCCGTGAAACTGGTGGGCGAAGAAACCTACCGCGTGACCAAAAATCTGGTGGATAGCTACATCACCGTCAACACCGATGCCGTGTGCGCTGCCATCAAAGACGTGTTTGTGGACACACGCAGCATCGTTGAGCCCGCAGGCGCCTTGGCTGTGGCCGCCATCAAACAATACGTGGCCGAGCACAAAACCAAGGGCGAAACCTACGCCGCCATTTTGTGTGGCGCGAACATGAATTTCGACCGCTTGCGCTTTGTGGCCGAGCGCGCCGAGGTGGGTGAAGAACGGGAAGCCTTGTTTGCCGTCACCATCCCCGAGCAGCCCGGCAGCCTGCGCCGCTTTTGCGAGCTGATTGGCAAGCTGCCCAGCTTTGGGGGCAGCAAGTCACCCCGCAATGTGACCGAGTTCAACTACCGCATGAGCGACCAGGCCAAGGCCCACGTGTTTGTGGGTTTGACCACGGGCGTGAAAGGCGAAAGCAGCAGGATTGCTGGCCACTTCACCAAGAGCGGCTTCGAAGCGATTGACCTCACGCACGACGAGCTGGCCAAAGAACACATCCGCCACATGGTGGGCGGTCACTCGATGCTCGCCAACGAGGAACGCATTTTGCGTTTTGAGTTTCCAGAGCGCCCAGGCGCACTGATGAAGTTTTTGTTGGCCATGCGCCCGGGATGGAACATCAGCCTGTTTCACTACCGCAACCAAGGTGCGGACTACGGCCGCATTTTGATGGGCCTACAAGTGCCCAAGGCGGATAACAAGGCGTTTGCCGCATTCTTGGAAGCGCTGGGTTACCCGTATGTGGAAGAAACGCAGAACCCGGCTTATCGTTTGTTCTTGCAGCGCTGAAACGCGGAGGCGCAAACGCAAAAAAGGGTAGCTTGGCTACCCTTTTGTCTTATTTCTTGGCTGGCAGTTCCAGCACCAAAGCCTGCGGCCCATCCAAAGCCACACCTAAACTCACACGGCGACCTTGCGCGGACTGCAGCACCAAACCATCGGTCACCACAGCGCCCACACGGTAGGGCTTGGCAGCTTTGCCGTCCACCGAAATCAGCGCAGCACCCGCATAGGGCCCAGCTGCCATCACGCCCAGCAGCTGAAAACGGCTGGCCAATGTGGGCGCAGCAGCGGCCTGCACAGGCATGGCGCCTAAGCTGCGGGCAGCGGCAGACACATCCAATTCGGGCAAGGCCTGGGCGGCAGTGTTGGCGTTGCTGGGCGCAGCACCCGTGGCCGACCACCGCAAACCCCACGTGACCGCGCTGAACGCCACCGCGCCCCACACCAGCAGCGAGGCGGCAGGCAACACCAAGCGCGTTGAGGCGTTGAAGAGCTTGGCAAATGGAGGGCGTTGGCTGATCATGGGCAGATTATGATTCATCATTGAACTGAGAACCTTTAAATACCCGCCATGCACACCCCATCAACCAACCCCAAAACCAAACGCCAACGCGGCTTCACCCTCATTGAATTGATGGTGGTGCTTGCCATCATCGGCGTGCTCGCTGCGCTGGTGGTGCCCAACGTGCTCAACCGCGCCGACGACGCACGCGTGACCGCCGCCAAAACCGACCTGGGCAACCTCATGCAAGCCCTCAAGCTCTACCGCTTAGACAACCAAAACTACCCCACGGCCGAACAAGGCCTGAACGCCTTGGTGATCAAGCCCACGGCTGCCCCCACGCCACTGAACTGGAAGCCCTACATCGACAAGCTGCCCAATGACCCATGGGGCCGCCCCTACCAATACATGAACCCCGGTGTGAAGGGCGAGGTGGATGTGTTGTCGCTCGGCGCAGATGGCCAACCCGGTGGGGAAGGCAAAAATGCCGACCTCGGCAGCTGGCAATAAAGTTGTTCGTTGAGCCCACCTTGCAGCGCCAGCAAGGCGTCACCCTGTTGGAGCTGTTGGTGGTGCTGGCCATCATTGGCTTTGTCGTGGCGGGTGTGAGCTTGTCGCTGCGCGACAGCAGCCAAACCCAACTCGAGCGCGAGGCCCAACGTTTGGCAGCGGTCCTCGAAGCCGCACGCGCTCAGTCGCGCACCAGTGGCATCCCGCTGGTTTGGCAACCCACAGCAGAGGGCTTTGTCATTCGGCCTGCGCTGGCAGCCACCCCAACCCAGACCAACAACTCGGCCATCACTTCATCGCCAAACAACGCCGCCAACCCGATCGCAGCGCGCGCTGAAAAGTGGCTGGCGATGGGCACACAAGCGGTGGTGAGTGCCGCTGCACTCCCCAGCACCAACAACACCGTCCCCGCCAACTTGGTGGTGCTCGGGCCTGAACCCATCTTGGCACCTGCGCGCATCACGCTGAGTGTGGCCACTGCCAACAGCACCAAACCCGCCACGTCGCTGAGCATTGGCACAGACGGCTTGCGTCCTTTTCAAGTGATGCCATGAGACAGCGCGGCTTCACACTCATTGAGGTTTTGGTGGCACTCGCCATCGTGTCCATCGCTTTGATCAGCGGCCTCAAAGTCAGCGGCGCGCTCACACGGAACGCGCAGCGCCAAGCCGATGTGCTGTTGGCGCAAATTTGTGCAGACAACGTCCTCCATCAGCTGCGCCTCTCGCAGCAGCTGCCCGGCGTTGGCGACTCGCGCGTGCCCTGCCCGCAAGCCGAACGCAACTTTGAGGTGGCACTGACGGTGCGCACAACCCCCAACCCCGCGTTCAGACGCGTAGACGCGCAAGTGTTTGACGCAGCCACCCCCGTGCTCAACATCACCACCGTGCTGGGGCGTTACTGATGCACAAACAACGCGGCTTCACGCTGATTGAGTTGCTCATCGCCATCACCCTCATGGCGGTGCTGGCGGGTTTGAGCTGGCGTGGCCTAGACAGCCTGATGCGCAGCCGCGACATCGTGCAAGCGCAGGTGGACAAAACCGCCGTGCTGCAAACCGTGCTGGCCCAGTGGCAGGCCGACCTCAACGCCGTGCAGTCTGTGCCTGGCATCACCGAGGCGGGCGTGCAGTGGGATGGCCGCACACTGCGCCTCACCCGCCGCGCCACCGCTTGGCGTCCCGATGGCGCAGATGCGGGCCTGTGGGTGGTGGCGTGGACCTTGCGCGGCAACCAATGGCTGCGCTGGCAATCGCCCCCTGTGCAAACCCGCGCCGCCTTGCAACAAGCTTGGGCCAATGCGGAACGTTGGGGCCAAAACCCTAGCACTGACGATGC
The DNA here is from genome assembly GCA_027485285.1 of Comamonadaceae bacterium. Taxonomy (GTDB): domain Bacteria; phylum Pseudomonadota; class Gammaproteobacteria; order Burkholderiales; family Burkholderiaceae_C; genus Limnohabitans. The sequence continues at coordinate 9,774 of JAIXRH010000069.1, forward strand.
CAACTTTGAAACCGCACTCCTCCCTTTAGACGCCTGGCAGCTCACTTACTTTCGAGGCAATGCCTGGACCAACCCGCTGTCGAGCGGGGGGGGTGGTGTTGGCGGGGGCGGGGGCGACGCATCCAACGCAAACAACACCCAAAGCACCTTGCCTGACGCGATTCGCCTGCTCATTGACCTGCCCGCCCGCACGGGTGTGCGGGGTCGCATCACCCTCGACTGGGTGCGCCCAAACTTCAGCAACACCAAGACATGAAGCCCCTCGCCCCCCACCCACAACGCGGCGCAGCCCTGCTGGCCGCCATGCTCACAGTGGCCTTGGTGGCCACGTTTGCGGCCGGTGCGTTGTGGCAGCAATGGAAATCCATTGAGGTCGAGGGGGCCGAGCGCCAACGTGCCCAGGCGCGTTGGCTGCTGACTGGCGCACTCGACTGGGCGCGCGTGATCTTGCGCGAAGATGCGCGCTCGGGCGACGCCACCATGCCCACCGACCATTTGGCAGAGCCTTGGGCCGTCCCGCTGCAAGAAGCCCGTTTGTCCAGCTTTTTGGCCGCGCTGCCCGACGGCACCCGCAACACGGTGGAAGACGACAAACTTGCGCAACAGGTGTTGCTGTCTGGCGCCGTGGTCGATCTGCAGGGCCGCCTCAACGTCACCAACTTGCTGCAAGGTGAACAACTTGACGCCAAATCGGTGTTGGCTTTTGAGCGCCTGTTTGACGCGCTCGGTGTCGCCCCTGCCGAACTCAGCCTCCTCACCCAAGGCCTGCTCGCTGCCCAAAAGAAAAACGCCAATTCGCCCCTCATGCCCCAACAGCCGAGCCAGCTCAGTGGCTTGGGCTTGTCGCCCATTTCGCTGCAAACCCTCAACCCGCACATCGCCGTGTTGCCCGAGCGCACCAAGGTCAACCTCAACACCGCCAGCGTGCAAGTGCTGTATGCCAGCATCCCTGGCCTGAGCCTGTCAGACGCCCAGCGCTTGGTTCAACAGCGCGAGCGCCAGCACTGGGCCAGCTTGGATGCGTTTCAAAAAGTCTTGGGCCGCACAGTCACCCTGAGCGACACACACAGTGTGAACACGCGCTTCTTTGAGGTAACAGGCCGGCTACGCATGCCGCAAACGGTGATTCAAGAGCGTTCGTTGGTACAGCGCGACGCCAGTGATCTGAAGGTCGTTTGGCGTCACACAAGCTCTCTACAATGATTTTTCTATGCTGATCATCGCCCTTCCACACACCACCCCCCATGCCACTGCGGGTTATGCCCATGTGCACTCGGACGGGCACAGCGTGCAACGCAGCGCGACGGGAGCAGCGGCCACGCTGTCGGCGCATGCCGGCGAGGTGGTGGCCGTGGTGCCCCACAGCCGTTTGGCTTGGCTGCGTGTGCAACTGCCCCCCGCCAGCCATGGCGCACGTTTGCAAAGCGTGCTGCAAGGCTTGCTGGAAGACCGATTGTTGGACGACCCGCAACAGCTTCACATCGTGCTTGCGCCTGACGCCGAAACAACGGCTCGCTTGGGTGGCGAAACCTTGGTGGCCGTGTGTGACAAGCCTTGGCTGCGCGAAGCCTTGGCCCCCCTGCAAGCGGCAGGCTTGACGGTGCAACGCATTGTCCCTGAGCTGTCACCCACAGACCCGCCTGTGCTGCAAGTCATGGGCGAGCCCGAGCATTCACAAAGCCTGCTGTGTCACGCGCGCGGCGTCACGCTGTTGCCGCCCAACACGGCCCAGTGGCGTGCCTTTGCCGAGCTGAGCCAAGACGATTTACAAATTCAAGCCGAGCCCGCCATGGTGGCCCGCGTGCAAACCACGCTGCAGCGCCAGCCCCTGCTGCAAACTGCGGCGCAGCGGTGGGTCAAGTCCAGCCAATCGGCATGGGATTTGGCGCAAGGCGAATGGGCCCAAGGCCGTGCCCAACGTGCGCAGCGGTATGTGTTGGACGCCTGGCAAACCTTGTGGCACGCGCCTGCTTGGAAGCCAGTGCGCTGGGGCATGGTGGCCTTGGTTGGCCTGCAAGTGCTGGGGCTCAATGCCTTGGCATGGCAAGAAAGCCGCGCCCTGA
>JAIXRH010000013.1 GCA_027485285.1 Comamonadaceae bacterium
CACCTCAATGTTGCGTTCAAAGATGAGCGACGCATCGGGATAGGCCTCCACCGCTTTGTCAATGCTGGCTTCGCGCAGCAAGTGCAGTGTGGGGTAAGGCGTGCGGTTGGTGAAGTTCTCGATGTCATCCACCTCCGTGCCGCCAAATTGGTAGTGCGGGTGAAAATCGGCCACTTGCAGCACGCCGTCTAGTTCTAGAGCCATCAGCACGTCGTCGCAGTCGGCCAAGAAATCATTGAAGTCCAAGAAATCGGGCAAGGCCTTGGGCGCAACCAGCAGCGTGGTGTCTAGCTTCTCTGGGTCGGACTCGGCCAAGTGCTGCAATTCTTCGCGCAGCATGGCCAGCACATCAGCGGGTTCGGACGAGGCGCACACGCGGTAACGCACCATGTCTTTGACCACCACCGCTTTGGCGAAGGGGCACAGGTTCAGGCCCACCACGGCGTCTAGCAGCCACTTTTGGGTGTCTTCAATGGCGGTGCGTTCTTGCTCTGGCGTCAATGTGTCAGTCATGTCTTTCTTTCTTGTGCAATGCGCGGCCAATGAGGTGCGCCAACACCGCGCCCGCCAAACTGAGTGTGGCGGTGACGGCCCACGTCCACTGCCAGCCGCCCGCGCTGGCGGCCACCCACGCCACCAAAGGCGGGCCTGCAAACTGGCCCAAGGCCGAGAACTGCTGCATGTAGCCCACGGTGGTTGAGACCGTGCTCTCGCTGGGGGCCAAACGCAAAGCGCATGAAAACAACGTGCCGGGAATCAAACCGCCCACAGCCGAGAACATCACCACGCACGCAAAGCGAAGCGTCGTGGGCAAGCCTTCGCCCTGCCACACGGCGTAAGCGCCGACGGCGCCCAAGGTCATGCAAGCAAAACCGATAGAAAGCAAACGCTGCGCAGGCCAGCCGCGTTGCAGCAAACGGCCCGACATGATGTTGCCACTCACGTTGGCTAAGGCCACGCAAGCCGACAACACACCCGCCGTGCCCGCGGTCAAACCCAGCTCGCCATAGACCGTGGGCAAGAAGCCGACCACAGCCAACCACTGCGAGGAGTACACAGCAAACGTCAGGGCCACCAACCAAGGGCCGGGGCTTTGAAGGGTGAGCGCTAAACGCTTGGGCCATGCATCTTGTGCGGCGTTGTGTGCGGGTGTGGGCGGCTGCACATCGGGCACGCACAACCACACGGCTAACCAAGCAAACGCTGCCACTGCACCCAGCAGCCACCACCACGCGGACCAGTTCAACCCAGCAATCACCCAAGGCCCCAGAAGTAGCGCCAGCGCACTACCCGTGGACATGTACGTGCCCCACCAGCCCATGCGACCACTGAGCTGCGAGGCCTCCACCGAGCGGCGAATGAGCGCTGGCGCAGGCATGACGACCAGCAAAAAGCCCAAGCCCTCTAACGCGCGCAAGAACAACAAGCCACTGGCATCGGCCACAAAGCCACCACTGATGCTGGCGACTGACAACAGCGCCATGCCCACCAACATGCTGCGGCGCAGGCCCAAACTGTCAACACTCAGCCCAACAGCAAGACCGAGCGTCATGCTGGCCACTTGCACGGCAGACAACAAGAAACCGGCTTGCACCAAGGTAATGCCCAGCGCGTCTTGCAGCACCGGCAAAGCAGGCGGTAACTTGCCCACATGCAGCGCCGCACACACGCCTGCCAACACGATGACCCACGAGGGGTGGATACCAAAGCGGTGCTTGCTCATACGGAGGGGATGCTGCTACGTTGACGCCGTGAATCGTGCGTGTTCACGCGTGGCAAAACGGTCGGTCATGCCAGACAAGTAGTCGGCCACGGCACGCGGCACATCGCTGCGCTGGGCGTAAGCAGCGGGCATTTCTTGGGGCTTGGACAAGTAAACGACAAACAGCTCTTGCACCATGGCGCGTGCGCCATCGGTGGTTTGCATGACCTGTGGGTGACGGTACAAGTTGCGAAACAAAAACGACTTGAGCGCTTTCGATTCTTCGTGCATCGCCGTGCTGAACTGCAAGATTGGTGGGCACTGGCGCGCGTCGTCTGCGCTGGCGGGCGCGTGCTGCTTGAGTGCTGCGCGGGTGGCGTTGATCACGTCGTACACCTGATCGCTCAGCATGCGGCGAATGGTTTCGTACAGCACGCGGCGGCCTTGCAGGCTTGGGTACTCAGCCAAAGTTTGTGCGTGATAGCGCGCAAACAGCGACACGTCTTGCAACTGATCCATCGTGAGCAAGCCAGAGCGCACGCCGTCGTCGATGTCGTGCGCGTTGTAGGCAATGGCATCCGCCAAGTTGCACAGCTGCGCTTCAAGGCTGGGCTGTGTGCCGTTCAAAAAACGCGCCGCAATGCCGTTGGGCTCTTGCGCGTTGATGAGTTCAGCGTTGCGGCGTGCGCAATGTTTCAAAATGCCTTCACGCGTTTCAAAGCTCAGGTTGAGGCCGTTGAAGGCAGGGTAGCGTTCTTCGAGTTCATCGACCACGCGCAAGCTTTGTAGGTTGTGTTCGAAGCCGCCATAAGGGACCATGCATTCGTTCAGCGCGTCTTGGCCGGCGTGGCCGAAGGCTGTGTGGCCGAGGTCGTGGGCCAGGGCAATGGCTTCGACCAAGTCTTCATTCAGGTTCAAGGCACGCGCGATCGAGCGACCCAGCTGCGCCACTTCCAACGAGTGCGTCATTCGCGTGCGAAACAAATCGCCTTCGTGGTTCAAAAAAACTTGCGTCTTATAGACCAAGCGTCTGAACGCGGTGGAGTGAACGATGCGGTCGCGGTCGCGCTGATGGGGGTTGCGCACGCTGGTGGCGTGGGCTGGCAGTGAGGGTTCTGCGTGGCGGCGGCCACGGGATTGTTCAGGCTGGCAGGCGTAAGACGCGAGTTGCGTCATGGGGCACAGCAGTCGTCAATGACTTGCGCCACCACAGCGTCAGGCGCGCCGCGCACGAGGGCCGTGCCAGGCTTGTCGATGAGCACGAATTTGATTTCGCCAGCCTCGGCTTTTTTGTCCACACGCATGTGGTGCAGGTATTCGTCCGCGCCAAGCTTGGGGCCCACGATGGGCAAGCCTGCGCGCTCAATGAGTGCGGTGAAGCGCGTCACAAACGCCTCGTCCACCAAGCCCAAACGTTGCGAGAGGTGCGAGGCCATGACCATGCCGCAACCCACAGCTTCGCCGTGCAGCCATTCGCCAAAGCCCAAGCCCGCTTCGATGGCGTGGCCAAAGGTGTGGCCAAAGTTGAGGATGGCACGGATGCCGCCTTCGCGCTCGTCTTGGCCCACCACCCACGCTTTGATTTCGCAGCTGCGCTTGACAGCGTGCGCCAAAGCCTTGGGGTCACGCGCCAAGAGGGCGTCGAGGTGGGCATCGATCCAATCCAAAAACTGCATGTCAGCGATGGGGCCGTATTTGATGACTTCGGCCAAGCCCGCGCTCATCTCGCGCTGGGGCAAGGTTTGCAAGGTGTCGAGGTCGCACACCACACGTTGCGGTTGGTAGAACGCGCCAATCATGTTTTTGCCGATGGGGTGGTTGATGGCGGTTTTGCCACCCACCGATGAATCGACCTGCGCCAGCAAGGTGGTGGGCACTTGCACAAAAGGCACGCCGCGCATGTAGCAGGCAGCGGCAAAGCCAGTGATGTCACCCACCACGCCACCGCCCAGGGCGAACAGCACGGTTTTGCGGTCCGCGCCTTTGCCCAAGAGCACATCAAAAATCAAGTTCAGCGTTTGCCAATCTTTGTGGCTCTCGCCATCGGGCAAGGCCACGGTGTGCACCTGTTGGTAAAGCGGCGCGAGGGCGGCTTGCAAACGCTGGGCATAAAGGGGGCCCACGGTGTCGTTGGTGACGATCAGGGCGGCTGAGGCTTTGGGCAAATCAGCCCATGTGCTGGCAGCGTCGAGCAACTGCTCGCCAATCCAAATTGGGTAGCTGCGCTCGCCCAAGTCAATGGCAACGCGTTCGAGGTGGGGAGTGTTGGACATGGCTCAGATTCTGTGTGGGGGTGACACGCGCGGACGGTCTGCAGGCGAGGGGGGCGAGACGGGTTTGATGTGGCCAGCGAGCTCCAGCTGCGACACGATCATGTTGACCAAGGCCGACACATTGGGACGGCCTGTTTCGATGACGTAATGGGCGGCTTCGCGGTACAGCGGGTCGCGCGTTGCTAACAATTCACGCAGACGTGCCTGGGGGTCGGCCACTTGCAGCAAGGGGCGGTTTTGGTCATTGCGTAAACGGCGAAACACCTCTTCGGGGCTGGAGCGCAAATAAAACACCTGGCCGTGTTGGCGCAGGCGTTCGCGGTTGATGGGGCGCAGCACCGAGCCACCGCCCGTGGATAACACCCCTTGGTGGTGGTGGCACAGGTCGGCCAAAACTTCAGATTCGAGGTCGCGAAAGCGGTCTTCCCCTTCGCGTTCGAAATACTCGCGAATCGAGCAACCCAAGCGGTTCTCCATCGCGTGATCCGAATCAACAAAGGGGAGGTGAAGACGTCGCGCCAATTGACGCCCAACAGTCGTTTTGCCGGAACCCGGCAGACCCACCAAAACCAACAACATAGGCTTTCTTAACGTGCAACGGCACTGTGTTCAAGCATTTTAGGGGTTATGAAGACCAGCAACTCTTGCTTGCCTTGGGCGGTGCGGCGGTTTTTGAACAAATAGCCCAGCACAGGGATGTCGCCTAAAAACGGCACTTTGTACTCGTCCTCTTGCTCACTGGTCTCGTAAATGCCGCCAATCATGACCGTGCCACCGTTTTCCACCAGCACTTGGGTCTTGACGTGCTTGGTGTCGATGGCAAAACCCGCAGGGGTGATTTGGCCGACGTTGTCCTTTGAAATATCCAAGTCCAACACGATGCCACCTTCGGGCGTGATTTGCGGCGTGACCTCGAGTTTGAGGTTGGCCTTGCGAAACGCCAAGGTGGATGCACCGCTGGCCGCTGCGACTTGGTAGGGCAACTCGGTGCCTTGCTCAATCACCGCTTTGGCTTGATCCGCCGTGACCACGCGCGGACTCGACACGACCTTGCCTTTGCCGTCAGCCTCCAATGCAGACAGCTCTAGATTCAGAAAACGGTTCTTGGCTGAGTTGAAGATGGACACCGCAAAGCTGGCCGATGCAAAACCGTTGAGGCTGGCAGCGGGCAAGTTGACGAAGCTGCCCGAGGTGTCGAGCGCTTTGTCGGCAATGCTGAAATTCGTGCCTTGCTTCGCCGTGGGGTTGGCATTGGCCATCGCGTTGACATTGGTTGGCCCCCACACGCTTTGAGAACCGCCCTGTCCCATGCCGCCCAAACGCACGCCGAGGGTTTGACCAAAGGTGTCGCTGGCTTGCACGATGCGCGCTTCGATCATCACTTGGCGCAAGGGGATGTCAATCTTGGCAATCATTTGCGCCACCAACGCCAAACGTTCGGCAATGTCGGTGACAAAAAGCTGGTTGGTGCGTGGCTCGGCCATGGCGCTGCCACGTGTGCTGAGAATGCGCGAGCCACCGCCCATGGATGGCAGGCCAAACGGGACAGAGCCCAGGGGCGGCACAGCGCCAATTCCCGCATTGCCAAATCCACCCAAGCCGCCAAACCCCCCATAGCCTCCCATCGCAGGAAGGGCCGGTAACACGGTGCCCCCTTGAATTTGCGTCAGCACATCTATCGCCTTGGCGTAATTGAGCGCGAAGCCGCGCGTTTGCATGGGCTCTAGGTTTTGCGCGGCGAGCTTGCTTTCAAACTCCAGCTTTTCGCGCGCAGCCACTTCGGCACGTGGGGCCACCCACACCACGTTGCCTTGACGACGCACACTCAAGCCCTTGGCTTGGGCCATGATGTCCAAGACTTGGTCCCACGGTACTTTGTGCAGCTTCAAGGTGAGCGCACCCGTCACGCTGTCAGACGTGATGATGTTGAGCCCCGTGAAATCAGCCAAGATCTGCAAGGCTGTGCGCACCTCGATGTTTTGAAAGTTCATCGACATGGGGGCGCCAGTGAATGTGGGCTTGGGTTCTTGGCTGTGCAGCGGCAAGGCAAGCGCGCAAAGCAACAACAAGCCACCACGCACAGCAGCGCCGCGCATTGACGCCATGCATTGGCTACCTGACATCCAACAGTGCTTGGTATTCAGCCTCATGGCGCAAGCTCCTGAAGTGGCAAACGCACCTCGCGGGGTTGCCATTCGCCCGTGGCCGTGAGCGCCAGCTCTTGCACCAGCAGCTGATCTGGCTGAATAGCCAGCACCTTGCCAAAGTCTTGGCCTAGACGTTGGCCCAAGCCAACCCGATACACGCTCATCATTTGTGACTCTTTCTTCGCGCCAGTCATTGGCAAGACTTTGACCAAAGCTTCTAGGGTCGAGCCTGATGCCAAATGCCCCACATATTGCAAACGCTCGCGAGGAAACGCTTCCAACACCTCACGCGGGCGCAACAGCTCGGGCACAACCCATCGCGTGTAGCTGGGGTGCTGCTCGGCGTGGCTTCGCTGCACCCGGGTCCAACCTTGGGCGCTAAAGGGGTCGGCGGTCGCAGCGTCTGCGTTGACACTGGACAACTCAAGGGCTGTCTTCCCCGCCACAGACTGTGGCACCAACGCCAACACCTGCGCGGAGATACCGCCCAGCGGCTCGGCCTTGAGCTCCAGCGAGGCCACGGCCACACCTGGCGCAGCGGTGGGCCATTGCGCCAGCCAATGGAGCCAGCCATCCCACCTGCCTTGCACCTTCATGTGCACAGGCAACTGCTGCAGCTGCAGTGCATTCAAGGCCGCGTTGGGCTGCGGCTTGTCTTGCCCCAACTGCGACAGCTGCAAACCTTGTTGCTGCGCCAAACGAGTCAACACGGCGGCGTCTGCCAAGGGCACGGCGGGCTGGTTTTGCGCTTGCAGCAGTTGCGCTGTGTGTGCGTGCAGCGCTTGCGTGGCGTCTTGCTGGGCCTGCAGCTTGGCTTGTGCAGCCGTCGCCTCATCCCACGTTTGCCAGCTGTGCAACCACCAAGGGCTGAGGAGCAACACAGCCAACACGCCAGCGCCCACATATGAAACGTTTTGAAATGCACGCGGCCAATACCAAGGTTGACGCCAATCCAACTGCTGCAAAACCATCACACCCCCTCTTTCAAATCAGCCTCGATGCGAAACTGCCACACAGGCAAGCCGGTGCTTGGCACAACAGGCATCAGTTGCAGCTGCGGGAGCTCGGGGGCTTGCGACCAAATGTCGAGCGCTTTGAGTTGCTGCACCAATTGCTGCACATGGCTGGATGACAAGGCTTCGCCCTGCACCGTCCAGCGCGTGCCTTGCTGCTTGACGCTGGACAACCAAATGCCTTGGGCGGCTTGGTTCAGCACGCGGCTCCATTGCAGGCTGTGTGATTGCAAATCTTGGCGGGTCTTGAGCCAACGGGCTTGCGCTGCTCGGCGCTCATGCGCCGTCTTGGCTTGCGCATGCGCTTTTTCCGCTTGGTCAAACTCGCGGGCAGATGCCACCGCATCGCCCAAATGTTGGTGCTTGCTTTCAGCGGCAGATCCCATCCCAATCGCAAAGCCAGCGGCCAACAAGGCACCACCGAATGCCCAAACGGCCACCTTCAGCATCCAGGCACGGCGCAATGCACGTTGCGCGTCTTGACGGTAGGGCAAAAAGTTGATGCCCTCATCCAGCCAGGCACGCAAGGCCAAGCCAAAGGCCTCGTTGTGCTGCAAAGCCAAGATGACACGCGCGGGTGGCAGGGCAGCCAAGGCATGGCGTTGTGTTGTGCGACGGGCGGCATCATCGCGGGGCTCGATCACCCGTGCTTTCAAACCAGCGGCTTGGGCCACCCGCTGCAAGGCATCCACTTGTGGGCGTGGCGCGGCTTGCACCTGAAACTTTTGCTCGCCAGCTTGGGCAGGTCCTGGGTCAGTGGTGTAGTCGATGCAGACCTCGGTCGCCTCGGGCGGCAACTCCGACTGCACTTCGGCTTGCAGCTGAAAGGCCACATCTGCGGGCGTCAAGCCCGCAGCCAAAGTGACGGCATGGTGCGACACGGATGCACCGTCTAGACCGATGAAGACCTGGCTGGGCTGGTAGTCACCCGCATCCAAAAAAGTGCGCAGCCATTGCCCCAAGGCCTCTGGCTGCAACACCTCGCCATTCCCCACCAGACCATCGGGCAAGTCCAAACGCTGCGCACAGTCCACGCGCTCAAGCCGGCTCAGCGAGCCACTGAGCGCCACCCAACTGCATGCCTCTGGGCCAATGTCCAACCCCACCACGCTGAGGCGGCGGGGGCGTGAACGGGGCAACCATGAGGTCCAGCGCATGAAAACATCCTTGGATCAAGTGCGGAAGGTTTTGCATTTCAACGCGATGACCAAGGGTTGCGGCGGTGTTTGACTCGGGACTTTTGTGATGCGAGCATGGTTTTTATAATCCTTGTTACTTATGGCCAAAAACCACCCCCCCGAAGGTTCGAAAGAACACGCCGCCGCACCTGCAGCGCCCCGCTCTTTACTGGGCCACGTCCTGCTGTGGGCCTTCGGGCTGTCGGCGGCTGGCGCAATGATCTTGGGTCTGTTGGTCGCTGTGGCGCTGGCCATGGCTTATCCCCAGTTGCCCGACATCTCAGACTTGGCCGACTACCGCCCCAAGCTGTCGATGCGCGTGTACTCGGTAGAGGGCACACAAATTGGCGAATTCGGCGAAGAACGCCGCAATCTCACGCCGTTCAAAGACATCCCGAAGGTCATGAAAGACGCGGTGCTGGCCATTGAAGACGCACGCTTTTACCAACACGGCGGCGTGGACTACATCGGCCTGATGCGTGCGGCCTTGGCCAACTTGGGCCGAGCCAAAAGCCAAGGCGCGTCGACCATCACCATGCAGGTGGCACGCAATGTGTACCTGTCTTCAGAGAAAACCTTCACCCGCAAGATTTATGAAATTTTGCTGACCAGCAAGCTCGAGCACATGCTGAGCAAAGACCAGATTTTTGAAATCTATCTGAACCAAATTTATTTGGGCAACCGTGCTTATGGCTTTGCCGCAGCCTCAGAGGCTTACTTTGGCAAACCGCTAAAAAACATCAGCATTGCCGAAGCGGCCATGTTGGCGGGCTTGCCCAAAGCGCCGTCGGCCTACAACCCCATCGTCAACCCCAAACGCGCCCGCTCACGCCAGCTCTACATCATTGAGCGCATGGAAGAAAACGGCTTCATCACCAAAGAACAAGCCATTGCCGCCAAGCAAGAAGAGCTCAAAATTCGCACGGCCACCAGCAGCCTCAACACCCACGCCGACTACGTGGCCGAAATGGCCCGTCAGCTGATGTTTGCGCAATATGGCCCCGAGATTTACACGCGCGGCTTGAACGTCTACACCACCGTGCGCGCCAGCGACCAACAAGCGGCCTACTCTGCGCTGCGTCGCGGCATCATGGACTATGAGCGCCGCCAACAATACCGTGGCCCTGAACGTTTCATCACCTTGCCTGCCCAAGCGGCCGAGCTAGAAGACGCGATTGACGACGCTTTGATTGAGCAGGGCGACAAAGGCGATTTGCTGGCCGCCGTGGTGCTAGATGCCACACCCAAAAAAGTGCGCGTGATGCGCCAAAACAGCGAAGTGCTGGAAATCACAGGCGATGGCCTGCAGCCTGTGCAGTCGGGCTTGTCGGACAAAGCCGCACCCAACATCAAGCTGCGCCCAGGCGCGCTGGTGCGCATCACCAAGACTGCCAAAGGCGGCTGGGAAATTACCCAACTGCCCGAAGTGGAAGGCGCGTTTGTGTCCATCGATCCACGCGACGGCGCGATTCACGCACTGGTGGGGGGCTTTGACTTCAACAAAAACAAGTTCAACCACGTGACCCAAGCTTGGCGTCAGCCGGGCTCGAGCTTCAAGCCCTTCATTTATTCGGCTGCGCTGGAAAAAGGCTTCACCCCCATGACGGTGGTGAACGATGCACCGCTGTTCTTTGATGCCAGCGTCACGGGTGGCCAACCGTGGGAACCCAAAAACTACGACGGCACCTTTGAAGGCCCCATGAGCTTGCGCAAAGGTTTGGCCAAATCGAAAAACATGGTGTCGATTCGCGTGTTGCAAGCGGTGGGCGCACAAAACGCGCAAGACTGGATTGCCCAATTTGGCTTTGATGCAGAAAAGCACCCGCCCTACCTGACCATGGCGCTGGGCGCTGGCTCGGTCACACCGCTGCAAATGGCTTCGGGCTACTCGGTGTTTGCCAACGGCGGCTACCGCGTGAACCCCTACCTCGTGACCAAGGTGACCGACCAAATGGGCAAGGTTTTGTCTGAATTCACGCCGCCCCCGCTGGAAGAATCCGCACGCGCCATCGATGCACGCAACGCGTTTGTGATGACCAGCTTGCTGCAAGAAGTCACCCGCTCAGGCACGGCGGCACGCGCACAAACCACCTTGAAGCGCAACGACATTTACGGCAAAACAGGCACCACCAACGACTCGATGGACGCTTGGTTCGCGGGCTATCACCCCACGCTCACTGCCGTGACGTGGATTGGCTACGACACGCCGCGCAAACTGGGCGACCGAGAAACGGGCGGCGGCTTGAGCCTGCCCGTGTGGATCAGCTACATGCAACACGCCTTGCAAAACGTGCCTGTGGCTGAATCTGTGCCTCCCGCAGGTCTGAGCCATGAAGGTGGCGATTGGGCGTATTCCGAATTCAGCCGAGGCGGCGGTGTCGGGAGTCTGGGGCTAGAGAGCCGCTCAGGCAACGGCAGCGAACCACTGCCTGCCAACGACGAGAAGAAAAAGATTCTCGATTTGTTCAGGAATTAACGACAAGGGCGCTCATGGCGCCCTTTTTTGTTGGCAGTCTGCAATTAAGCGTGAAAGCCCAACGCCAGCCCCGTTTGGGTGCTGGCGTCTTGGGTGAGGCGTTGAAAGAACTCACCCTGACCTTTGGTGTCGACCCATTGCACGCCATCAAACTTGAAGTGGTAGCCACCCGATCGGGCCGCCAACCAGACCTCATGCAAGGGCTTTTGCAAGTTGATGATGATCTGGCTTTTGTTCTCAAACGTCAGGGTGATCATGCCGCCCACGCGCTGGTTGTCGATGTCGGCCTCACCGTCGTCGTTGATGCGGTCACACGCCAACTCAACGGCTTTGAGCAGAAGTTCTGCGTGGTCTAAGAATTCGAGATCGGTCATACAATTTGTGCCATGGGTATTGAGAAAAAGATTCTAGTCAGAGGCACAAGCCTTGGTGTGGCTGTGGCCTCTGCCGTGTGCGTCGTGCTTGCTTTGTCAGCCTGCGGGCAAAAGGGCGCACTCTACTTGCCCAACGACCCCGAGTTCAAACAACGCGCCACCTTGCCCGACATTGTGCGCCGCCAATTGCCAGGCACCGCTTCACCTGCAGCCGCCCCTGCATCGAGCGCAGCTTCTGCAGGGTCGAGCGCGAACACAAAAACCATTGCTGCACCCGCTGCCACCTCTCCCGCCAAAGCCGCATCAGCTGCGACTGGCCGTTAATTTTTCAAGAGCCGTCAATGACACACACCCCGCTTGCCGGTGCGCCCTTTGTGGCCACACAGAACAATGATTTGTATTTGGAAAGTGTCAAGCTCGCCGACCTCGCACACGCGCATGGCACGCCCTTGTTTGTGTATTCCAAAGCCGCCATGCTCAGCGCCCTTGCGGCCTACCAACGCGGCTTTGCAGGTCGCCAGGCCCGCATTTGCTACGCCATGAAAGCCAACTCATCCCTCGCGGTGTTGCAAGTGTTTGCACAAGCGGGCTGTGGGTTTGACATCGTGTCGGGTGGCGAACTCGACCGCGTCATCGCCGCAGGCGGCGATGTTTCAAAAGTGATCTTCTCTGGCGTCGGGAAGACACGGGCCGAAATGCGCAAAGCTTTGGAAGCGGGCATTGCCTGCTTCAACGTCGAGAGCGAAGCTGAGCTCGAAGTGCTGAGCGACGTGGGCATGCGCGTCGGCAAACGCGCCCCCATCAGCATTCGCGTCAACCCCAACGTGGACGCCAAAACCCACCCCTACATTTCCACAGGCCTCAAAGGCAACAAATTTGGCGTGGCACACGAACGCGCTTTGGCCACCTACCAACGCGCTGCCAGCTTGCCCGGGCTTCAAGTCACAGGCATTGACTGCCACATCGGCTCGCAAATCACCGAATCCACACCCTACCTAGACGCCATGGACCGTGTGTTGGATTTGGTCGATGCCATTGAAGCCGCTGGCATTGCCATTCACCACATCGACTTTGGTGGCGGCCTTGGCATCAACTACAACGGCGACACGCCGCCAGCTGCAGACGCACTGTGGGCGCAACTGTTGGCCAAGCTCGATGCACGCGGCTACGGCCAGCGCCAGCTGATGATTGAACCTGGCCGATCACTCGTCGGCAATGCGGGCGTGTGTGTGACCGAGGTGCTGTACTTGAAGCCCGGCGAGCAAAAGAACTTTTGCATCGTCGACGCGGCCATGAACGACCTGCCTCGCCCTGCGATGTACGAGGCTTTTCACCAAATCGTGCCGGTGACAGCCCGAGCCGACGAGGCCGTGACGTATGACGTGGTCGGCCCCGTATGCGAGAGCGGCGACTGGCTGGGCCGTGACCGTGAACTGGCGGTGCAGTCGGGCGATTTGTTGGCCGTGTTGTCGACCGGTGCGTATTGCGTATCGATGTCTAGCAACTACAACACGCGTGGGCGTGCGGCTGAGGTTTTGGTGGACGGGGACAAGGCGCATGTGATTCGTCGTCGGGAGACTGTGGCAGATCAGATGGCTTGTGAGTCTTTGGTTCGTTGAGCTTTTGCTTTCGTGGTGCTCTTCTATCGCTCCGCCACGGCGATCAGCCAGCACCTGACATGGCTCCCATCGCTGCGCGACGAATGTCGCCAAGTCCGGCGCTGACTGCTCGCCGTGGCTCAGGGACCCTTGGCCGCATCAGCGAGAGAAACCACCCAAGCTAAACAAGCGACGCCACAAAGAAGCGTGGATCACCCGCCAAGCGAGCAACACACATAGCACGAAGGCATAAACAAACACCTCTGCAAAGTCACTCTTGCCCGCCCGCATCCAAAAAAAGTGCAACACCGCCAGCACCGCCACCAAGTACACCAAGCGATGCAACCACTGCCAGCGCTTAGCGCCTAGCCACCGAATCGCGCGGTGAAACGACGTCAACGCCAAAGGCGTGAGCAACACAAACGCAGTGAAACCCACCAAGATAAACGGACGTTTCGCAATATCTGTCGCAACATCGCCCCACGCAAACCCCATATCCAGCCAGCTGTAACAGAGCAAATGCAGCACCACATAAAAGTAGGTGAACAAGCCCAGCATGCGCCGAAAGCGAAGCAGCTCTGGCATACCCAGCGTCACCCGCAACGGCGTCACCGCCAAGGTGATGCACAGCAAGCGCAGCGTCCAATCGCCGGTCGCGCGAATCACATACTCTGCAGGGTTTGCGCCCAAGGCCTCGTTGGCTGCGCCCCACACCAGCCAGGCAAAGGGCGCAAGCCCCAGCAGCCACAGCACGGGCTTGGCACCGCTGTGTTGCAGCACTTTGCGTAAGGTGGCATTCACCTCAATAGAACTTGCTCAGGTCCATGCCTGCGTAGAGCTGGCCCACTTGCGTTTCGTAGCCGTTGAACATCAACGTCTTGCGCTTTTTAGCAAACAAGCCGTCTTCGCCAATGCGGCGCTCGGTGGCTTGGCTCCAACGCGGGTGGCTCACACTTGGGTTGACGTTGGAAAAGAAACCGTACTCTTGTGGCGCGGATCGGCCCCAAGAGTTGGTGGGTTGCTTTTCGACAAAGCGAATCTTCACCAAGCTCTTGGCGCTTTTGAAGCCGTATTTCCACGGCACGACCAAGCGCACAGGCGCACCGTTTTGGTTGGGCAGCACTTCGCCGTACATGCCAAAGCCCAAGAGGGTGAGCGGGTGCATGGCCTCGTCCATGCGCAGGCCTTCGACATACGGCCAATCCAGCACACGCGATCGCAGGCCGGGCATGGTTTTGGGGTCGGCTTGGGTGAAAAACTCCAGATACTTGGCATTGCCCAAAGGCTCCACACGTTTGATGAGCTCGGCCAGCGAATAGCCCACCCACGGAATCACCATCGACCAGCCTTCGACGCAGCGCATGCGGTAAATGCGCTCTTCCATCGGACTGAGTTTGAGCAACGCGTCCAAGTCGAAACGCCCTGGTTTTTTAACAAGGCCTTCGACCTCCACCGTCCAAGGTTGGGTCTGCAAGGTGTGTGCGTATTTGGCAGGGTCTGACTTGTCAGTGCCAAATTCGTAAAAGTTGTTGTAGGTGCTGGCGTCCGTGTAGGTGGTGATTTTTTCCATGGTGTTGGCACCACTCACGCGGCTGACAGCGCCCGTCAACGGGGCCAACTTGCCAGGGCGAATCACCGCTTCACTGGACGTTTGGGCCAAGGCTTCACGCGAAGCCCACGCAGCCATTGACAAACCCGCGGCACCTGCCGCCATTTGTTTGAGCCAGTCGCGACGCTGGGCGTAGGCCAGCTGCGGCGTGATCTCACTGCTCAAAGGGTGCACAAAGCCCGAGTCACTGCTGTTCGAAAATTGATGGGTTCGCACGTCGACTCTCCTTGAGCTAAATAGTTTTCTGATTGTGAGGCAAAGTTGATAACCCCCGCACACGGCCCCAAAACCTTGCCGCAGACAACAAAAAAGCTGGCACAAGGCCAGCTTTTGAGTGGAAGCGTGGTGGTTTTGAATTAACGCAAACCAGCGATGTAATCAGACACTGCTTTGATTTCGCGGTCGTTCAATTTGGCAGCCACACCACTCATTTGTGCGTTGTTGCCACGGCCCACGTTTTGGCCAGGGCCTTTGTTGCCGTGCTCACGGAAGGCACTCAACTGAGACACGATGTAATCGGCGTGTTGGCCGGACAAACGTGGGTACTGAGAGGGAATGCCTGCGCCTGTTGGGCTGTGGCAGCCTGCGCACGCAGCAATTTGACGCTCGGCCACACCACCGCGGTAAATGCGCTCACCCAACGCCACCAAATCTTTGTCTTTGGCAAAGTTGGGTTTGGCTTCTTTAGAGGCCAACCATGCGGCCACGTTCTTCATGTCGGCATCAGACAAGCCAGCAGACATGCCGCTCATGATGGCGTTGGCACGTTTGCCAGATTTGAATTCTTGCAATTGCTTGACCAAGTATTCAGGGTGCTGCTGAGCCAGCTTGGGGTTGGCAGGCGAGCCAGAATTACCGTCAGCACCATGGCAAGACGCGCAAATCGCGGTGTAAGTGGCTTCACCTTTGGCCAAATCAGCTTTGGCAGCAGGGGCTGCAGGTTGAGCAGCGCTGGAGAGGGTGGGGGCTACCAAGGCGGCAGCCATGATCAAAGAGGCAATCAGCTTCATAAATGTTCTTTGGTAAATGTGTCTCAAAGACGGCGAAAAACTGAGCTGATTCTACAATGCCACATGAACCAGCCTGACCCACAAGACACCCAAGTCCCTAATGACCCCTCTGAGGTGCCCGAAATAGCGGTTTTGAACGCTGAATTTGAAGCCCAACGCGAAGCCGAACGCGCCGCTGCCAAAGCCGCATTCGAGCTCTTGAGCCCCGCCGATCAAGCCAAATACGCCATGGGATGGCTGCACACCGCACGGTTTTTGACCACCGCCGCCCAGCTGCACCACCTGCCCACCTACGATTTGCCCGAAATTGCGTTTGTGGGCCGCTCAAACGCCGGCAAATCCACTTGTATCAACGTGTTGACCCAGCAAAAACGCTTGGCCTACGCCTCTAAAACCCCCGGACGCACGCAGCACATCAACTTGTTTGCCATGGGCCGCCACGGCAAGACCGACGCCGTCCTGGCCGACTTGCCAGGCTACGGCTATGCCGCTGTGCCCAAGCAAGACAAGATCCGTTGGCAGCAAGTGATGGCCAACTATCTACTCACCCGCCCCAACCTTCATGCGGTGGTGCTGATGTGCGACCCGCGCCATGGCCTGACGGAGCTGGACGAAATTTTGTTGGACGTGATTCGCCCACGCGTGGCGGAAGGCATGAAGTTTTTGGTGCTGCTCACCAAGGCTGACAAGCTCAACAAAACCGATGGTGCGAAAGCCCTGCAAATCACCAAGCTGCAAGCCGGCGGTGGTGAGGTCCGCTTGTTTTCAGCGCTGAAAAAGCAAGGTGTAGACGAGGTAGCTGCTACCTTGTACAAGTGGATGCACCCTTGATGGAACCAGGCGCTTGACCTGAACGGGTGAAGCGACCTAGCTGGGGAGCTCAGTAAAGCTCTGCTGCGCCTGGCGGGCGTGTTTTGAAGCGCTTGTGCACCCAAAAGTATTGCGCAGGCATGGTGTTGATGAAGGCCTCTAAGCGCTGGTTCATGGTGGTTGTGTCGGCCTCGGCATCTTCGGTTGGAAAGTCATTCCATGCGGCATGCACCTCCACCTCGTAGCCCGCATCCGTCATGCGCGTGATGACAGGCACCACGCGTGCACGGCCCAGTTTGGCAAAGCGCGACAAGGACGGCACTGTGGCCGCTGGCTCGCCGTAGAACGGCACAAAAATCGACTCGTTCGCGCCAAAGTTCATGTCGGGCAAAAGGTAGAGCAACTCGTTTTGTCGCAAGGCGACAACAATGGGTTTGACACCATCCTCGCGACGAAACAAACGCACTTGACCAAAGCGTTCTCGGCCCATGGCCACCCAGGCATCCACGGCGGCATTTGACTGCGGCGTGAAGATGGTGGTGAAGCGCAATGGCAGCTGCAGGGTGAGCGCCGTCCAACCCACATCTAAGCCCACGAAATGCGGCGCAAACAGCACGGTGGGTTTGGCCTCAGACAAAGCGGCCACGTCACCTAAGAGCTGAACGCGCGACTGAATGCACGCCGCACTGCGGTGCCACAACCAGCTGCGGTCTAACCAGGCTTGCGCAAAATACATAAAGCTTTGGCGCGTGAGCGCCTGGCGCTCGTCATCGCTCAAATGGGGGAAGCACACGCGTAAATTAGTTTGCACCACGCGGCGGCGAGAAGGAATCACCACCCACAGCAAAGTGCCCAAGCCAGCGCCCATGGCACGTAACCATGACAAAGGCAAATAGCCCAGAGCGCGCAGCAAAAACAAGCCCAATTGGCTGAACATCACTCAGCCCTCCGCGCGCGGCTGTTTGTCGCGGGCGTAGCCCCACAGGTATTGGCCTGGCGCATGACGCACCATGGCTTCCACGCCTCGGTTCACAGCAGCGGCGGCCACCTCGGGCGAGACCGTGGCGTCTGTCATTTCAGGCGCATCAAACGGGCGCATGTGCATGCAAAAACCTTGACCTGCTGGCAAACGCTCGCACCACGTCTTGATGACTTGCGCACCCGTTTGCTGCGCGAGCTTGGCCAGCAAAGTCATGGTGTACACATCGCGACCGAAAAAAGGCGCCCATACGCCTTGACCCAGCGGCGGCACTTGGTCGGGCAAGATGGCCGTGTAGCCGCCGTTGCGAAGGGTGCGAATGAGCGTGCGCACACCTGCAAGCGAAGTGGGCGCTGAATCTAAATATGGGCGGGTGCGTGCATTGGCCACCAAGGGCTCTAGCCACGCTTTGCGTGCAGGGCGAAACAGCGCCACCATCGCGCCATGCATGGGGCCAAACTTTTCGGCAATGGCTTGTGCACCAATTTCCCAAGACCCCAAATGCGGCGACATGATGATGACGCCCTTGCCCGCTTGCATGGCCGCTTCAAAGTGCTCGGCACCGTCCCATGTCACCAAGCCATCCAACTTGGCGCTGTGAGGACGCATCCACACCCACGGCAGCTCGGCCACCATTGATCCAATGGCGGCCACCGCGGGTCGGGCTTCACGCCACGCCACGCCAGCCGCTTGCACATTCGACTTGAAATTGCGGCGATAGCTGGGCGACAGCCACCAAACCAGCCAGCCCAGCCCAGCGCCTAGCCGTTGCATCCAAGGCAGGGGCATGCGGGCGAGCAGCTGGAAAATGTGGGGGACAAAAGACATGAACTTTTTACTAACTTTGATAACAGCACTAGAATATCAATTGTCGCCGAGTTATAGAACTACTTGCAGGGCGACAGCACACCACGGTGTGTGGGCCAAGAGAAATCTGAACCCTTCTGCTAAAGCGTTCGCTGGGCTCCAAGTTTTCAGGGTCGGCAACGCCGAACAACCTATTGAAAACAAGGAGCTTTTTTTATGTCTAGCAATTACCTCTTCACTTCTGAATCTGTGTCAGAAGGCCACCCAGACAAAGTGGCTGACCAAATCTCTGACGCGATTTTGGATGCCATCTTCGCGCAAGACCCACGTTCACGTGTGGCTGCAGAAACCCTGACCAACACCGGCTTGGTTGTGTTGGCGGGCGAGATCACCACCAACGCACACGTCGACTACATCCAAGTCGCACGTGACACCATCAAGCGCATCGGCTATGACAACACCGAGTACGGCATCGACTACAAAGGTTGCGCCGTGATGGTTTGCTACGACAAACAATCCAACGACATCGCCCAAGGTGTGGACCACGCGTCTGACGACCACCTCAACATCGGCGCGGGCGACCAAGGCCTGATGTTCGGCTACGCTTGCAGCGAAACACCCGAACTGATGCCCGCCCCCATTTACTACGCACACCGTTTGGTTGAGCGCCAAGCGCAGCTGCGCAAAGATGGCCGCTTGCCTTTCTTGCGCCCCGACGCCAAGAGCCAAGTGACCATGCGCTACGTAGACGGCAAGCCGCACAGCATTGACACCGTGGTGTTGTCGACCCAACACAGCCCTGACCAAAGCGAGTCAGCCACGAAGATGAAGGCCAGCTTCAACGAAGCCATCATCGAAGAGCTGATCAAGCCCGTGTTGCCCAAAGAGTGGCTGCAGGACACCAAGTATTTGATCAACCCCACTGGCCGTTTCGTCATCGGCGGCCCCCAGGGCGATTGCGGCTTGACGGGCCGCAAGATCATTGTGGACACCTACGGCGGCGCATGCCCACACGGCGGCGGCGCGTTCTCGGGCAAAGACCCATCGAAGGTGGACCGCTCAGCTGCTTACGCGGCACGCTATGTGGCAAAAAACATCGTGGCCGCTGGTTTGGCCACCCAGTGCCAAGTACAAGTGGCCTACGCCATCGGCGTGGCACGCCCCATGAACATCACGGTGAACACCGCAGGGACTGGCGTCATCTCTGATGACAAGTTGTCAGCCCTGGTGGCCGAGCACTTTGACCTGCGACCCAAAGGCATCATTCAAATGCTCGACTTGCTGCGCCCGATCTACAGCAAGACAGCAGCTTACGGTCACTTTGGTCGTGAAGAGCCAGAATTTACGTGGGAAAGAACCGATAAAGCTGCGGCACTTCGTGCAGCAGCAGGTCTGTAAGACCGCCTCGCGAAAGCGAGGTATCGGTTCTTGGGCGAAGCTCATATCGCTTGCGATGTGAGCGGAGACCAGAAGTCGTAATTAAGGGCTTCTCGTTTTTGACGGGAGGCCCTTTTTGTTTGCGTCTTTGTCGTCGTCCTCGGGCCTCGGGGATGCGAGTTGGGGTAGGCAGATGCGGCGCCATTCGTCGCGAAGCGATGTAAGCCGTTTGGGGTGCGCCACCCAAGCTTCGCTGCAACTAGAAACGCACAAAACTAAGAACGCAACCGCGACGCCAGAAGAATCAAACCTCCGAAGACTGCTGCAACGCCCACATCTGCGCATACCGCCCATTCATCGCCAACAACTCCGCGTGAGCACCCCGCTCCACAATGTGCCCCGCATCAAGCACCAAAATCTCATGCGCCTCCACCACCGTGGACAAACGATGCGCAATCACCAAGGTGGTTTTGTTCTGCGCCGCACTTTGCAACTCTGCCTGAATCGCTCGCTCATTGGCACTGTCCAAAGCGGAAGTGGCTTCGTCAAAAATCACAATCGGCGGGTTCTTGAGTAATGTGCGTGCAATCGCCACGCGTTGCTTCTCGCCACCCGACAACTTCAAACCACGCTCACCCACCATGGTGTCGTAGCCCTTGGGCGTGGCGGAGATGAAATCGTGGATGTGTGCCGCTTTGGCGGCTTGCTCCACCTCTGCCTCGGTCGCATCGGTGTTGCCATAGGCGATGTTGTAGCGCACGGTGTCGTTGAACAGCACCGTGTCTTGCGGCACGATGCCCATGGCGCGGCGCACACTGCCTTGGGTGACTTGGCGAATGTCTTGCCCGTTGATGGTGATCGCGCCACTGCCCACATCGTAAAAGCGAAACAGCAAACGCGCCAAGGTGGATTTGCCAGAACCCGAAGGTCCCACCACCGCCAAGGTTTTGCCTGCGGGTATTTCAAAGCTGATGCCGTGCAGGATGGGTCGTGC
>JAIXRH010000047.1 GCA_027485285.1 Comamonadaceae bacterium
CCTGGGGTGAACACCAAGGGGCCTTTGAAGCGCTGGAAGTGCTCACGTTGGTTGGCAAACTCTTCGTCGCTGCACAAGGTAGAGCCCGATTTGAAATCGCCCACATGGATCGAGAAGTCGGGCCCCACTTGGTTGATGCGATCGATCAGTGCACGATACGGGCCATACGCTTTTTCGGGCGAGCCATAAGGCAAGTCGCCCAAGGCCACAAACGAAAACCCCTGCTGCGCATGGGCCGCTGACATGGATAAAACAAGGCCAAAGGCCAAACAAACGCGAAGCAGGGTGGTTTTCATCATGGGCATCGGTTGAAGCGTTGAAATCGTGTGGCGTGATGTTGAAGGGCAATTGTGACCGCTCTCGCCCATGGCCCAGCAGAGGCACAAGACATCCAACGGCAGACACAGGGTGCCAAATCCAATGGGGGACAATGCCTGCTCATTGTCTGTCACAGGTTTCAGTTTTGCCCTCTCCGTTGAGCATCTTGCGCGAGGTTTTTGGTTACAACGCGTTTCGCGGTCCGCAAGAGGCCATTGTGAAACACGTGTGCGCTGGCGGCGATGCGCTGGTGCTCATGCCCACGGGCGGCGGCAAATCGCTGTGTTACCAAATTCCTGCCATTGCACGACAACGCGCGGGGCACGGCATCACCATCGTGGTGTCGCCGCTCATCGCGCTCATGCACGACCAAGTGGGCGCGCTGCATGAGGCGGGCGTTGAGGCCGCGTTTTTAAACTCCAGCCTCAGCGGTGAAGAAGCCAATGCGGTGGAGCAATGCCTGCGCCGTGGCGACATCACCCTGCTGTATGCCGCGCCCGAGCGCATCACCACGCCGCGCTTTTTGGCGCAGCTCGATGCGCTGCACGCGCAAGGCCAGCTCAGCCTGTTTGCCATTGACGAAGCGCATTGCGTGAGCCAATGGGGCCACGACTTCCGACCCGAATACCGCGCCCTCACCGTGCTGCACGAGCGCTACGCCGGCGTGCCGCGCATGGCGCTCACCGCCACTGCCGATGCCTTGACGCGCGCTGACATCGTCGAGCGCTTGCAACTCGAAGATGCGCAACAGTTCGTCAGCAGCTTTGACCGCCCCAACATTCGCTACACCATCGTCGAGAAAAAAGACGCCTCGCTGCAACTGCTGCGCTTCATCCAGCGCGAACACACGGGCCCAGACTGGCAAGACAGCGGCATTGTTTACTGCCAATCGCGCAAACGCGTGGAAGAAGTGGCCAAGAATTTGTGCGACGCAGGCATTGCCGCGCTGCCCTATCACGCAGGCCTAGACAGCGCCATTCGCCAAAAACATCAGAACCGGTTTTTGCGTGAAGAAGGTTTGGTGATGGTGGCCACCATTGCGTTTGGCATGGGCATCGACAAGCCCGATGTGCGCTTTGTGGCCCACTTGGACATGCCCAAAAACATCGAGGGCTATTACCAAGAAACGGGCCGTGGCGGCCGAGACGGCCAAGCCGCCCACGCATGGATGGCCTACGGCCTGAACGACGTGGTGAACCAACGCCGCATGATTGACGAAAGCCCCGCCGCCGAAGACTTCAAACAGGCCATGCGCGGCAAGCTGGATGCGCTGCTGGCCTTGGCCGAAGCCACCGACTGCCGACGGGTTCGGCTGCTGGGGTATTTCGACGAAACCTACACATCCGCCGAAGACGGGCAAGTCAGGCTGACGTGTGGCAACTGCGACAACTGCCTGCAACCGCCTGAGATTTGGGACGGCACCGAAGCCGCCCGCATGCTGTTGTCCACCATCTACCGCGTCAAGCAACAAAGCGGCATGTCGTTTGGCGCAGGCCACATGATGGACATCTTGCGCGGCAAAGCCACCGAAAAAGTCAGCCAATACGGCCACGACACACTCAGCACGTTTGGCATTGGCGCGCATTTCAGCGAAGTGCAGCTGCGCGGCGTGTTACGCCAGCTGATTGCCTTGGGGGCTTTGGGCGTGGACGCGCAAGCCTTCAACACCTTGTATTTGACAGAGGCCTCGCGCGCGGTGCTCAAAGGCGAGGTGTCGGTGCGCCTGCGCGCCTCGGTATCCGCCCCCGCTGACCGCAAAGGCGACCGCAAAGCCAAGGGGGCCAGCGGCACCTCCAAACCCGCACCCCTGGTGCTGGACGATGCAGGCCAGCAACGCTATGACGCCCTCAAGGCGTGGCGGGCCGAGGTGGCCAAGTCGCACAACTTGCCCGCCTACGTCATCTTCCATGACGCCACCTTGGCCGCCATCGCGCAAGCCGAGCCGCAAGACCTACAGGCCCTGCAAGGCATCGCTGGCATTGGCGCCAAAAAACTGGAGGCCTACGGTGACGAGGTGCTGCGCGTGGTGGCGCTGCCCGCCTGAGCTGCCAGCGTCAGCTGACCTATTTATGAGGGGGTTTCGCATTTCCCCTAGAATTCAGGCAAGTTCATATATTCTGAGGAAGCTTCCCATGTCCGACCACACACCAGAAAACGGCACCGAGCAAGACGTTGTCGAATCCATCGTGCCCATGATGCCCATCGTGCTGCCCGTCGTGGGCGGCGTTTTGATGTTCCTGATGATTTTTATTGCAGTGGCCATGGCCTAAAACATAGGTTTGGCCGACTTTCGTCGGTCTTGCACAGCAACAAAGCGCCTTTCGTGGCGCTTTTTTATTGGTAACTTCTAACTCAGGCAAACCCTATGAGTTACATAAAACCTTTGCAAAAGTAATACTTATGGGGCCTTTCATGCCGCTCATAGGGTTTTTGCAGGCCCGTGCCCAGTCAGAGTTTCATAAAATAGCCATCCTGCTGGTGTACGCCAGCTGCAATGAATTGAGGTCAGCGCCTCGCGCTTGAACAGACGGGGCGCTGGCCTCAATTTTTTGACTTAGGAGCTTTCCATGAACG
>JAIXRH010000045.1 GCA_027485285.1 Comamonadaceae bacterium
CCAAGCAAGATGGTTTTTCAGGCGCTGTCTTAGCTGACATCGATTGGACACAGCCTTGGTTTGGACCATGGCGCGCACTTGGTGAGCCAACTGCGCAACAAGCACTGCAACAACAAAACCTCGCCCAAGCTCTCAACGAAAACACACACACCGCCAAGGCAGTGAAGTTCGTCTTCCAATCAGCGTTGCCCGAAGGCCAAGCCTACGAAGACTTCATTTTCAAAACCGCCCAAGTTCCCACGCGCGACGGCCTGCATGACTTTTTCAACGGCTTATGTTGGCAACGCTTCCCACAGGCCAAACGACGCCTGAACCAACTGCAAGCGAGAGAGATCGAAGCCCAAGGCATTCGCCACACGCGTGGCCCTGTGCGCGACGCGCTCACGCTGTTTGACGAAAACGTGGTGCTCATGCACGCGCCCGACGCGGTGTGGGACGCACTGCAAGCACGCGATTGGCTCACGCTGTTTGTGGACTTGCGTCCGCAATGGCAGCAGGTGCACCTGGTGTTGTTTGGTCACGCCTTGCTAGAAAAACTCGTCACGCCCTACAAGTCCATCACGGCGCATGTGTACCGCGTGTCGAATGAGATCCATCCCCATGACGATGCTGCGCTAGACGCTTGGCTGGTGCAAGACTTGCAGCCCGCCAAACTCGCCACCAAACCCTATGAGCCGCTGCCCGTGCTGGGCGTGCCCGGCTGGTGGCCCGCCAATGCTGAGCGGGCGTTTTACGAAGACACTCAGGTGTTTCGCCCCAAGCGTGAAGCGGTTGTCAAACTGACCTAAAACCACGCCCTTTCAAGTGCCAGCTCTGTGCGTGGCTTTGCCTAGTTTTCGTGTGGTTTTTTGGCGCGATGGCATTGAATTGCAAGTGTTCGCCCCTACCATTCTTGTTCGCGGAATTTTGTATTCCCCGCGCAAAGGAAAACCATGAAACGCATTCTTCTGTTCGTCCTCACCAACCTCGCCGTGATGGTGGTGCTGGGGGTCGTCGCCAGTTTGCTGGGCGTCAACCGCTTTCTCACTTCCAACGGTTTAAACCTCTCGGCCTTGTTGGGCTTTTCGCTCATCATGGGTTTTGGCGGCGCTTTCATTTCGCTCTTGATGAGCAAGCCCTTGGCCAAGTGGAGCACGGGCGCGCGCGTCATCAACCAGCCTGCCAACCAAGACGAAGCGTGGTTGGTCAATGTGGTTCAGCGTTTGTCTGAGCGTGCGGGCATCGCCATGCCTGAAGTGGCGATTTACGACGGCGAGCCCAACGCGTTTGCCACAGGAGCATTCAAAAACTCAGCTTTGGTGGCGGTGTCCACCGGTTTGCTTCAAGGCATGACCCGCGAAGAAATTGAAGCGGTGTTAGGCCACGAAGTTGCCCACGTCGCCAATGGCGACATGGTCACGCTGACTCTGATTCAAGGCGTGCTCAACACCTTTGTCGTGTTCTTGAGCCGCGTGGTGGGCTACTTTGTGGACAGCATGTTGCGCAGCAAAGACGATGAATCGACGGGTCCCGGCATGGGCTACTACATCACCAGTATCGTGCTCGACATTGTGTTTGGCTTGGTGGCCAGCATGATCGTGGCGTGGTTCAGCCGCCAGCGCGAGTTTCGCGCGGATGAGGGTGCGGCACAACTGATGGGCAGCAAGCAACCCATGATCAATGCCTTGGCCCGCTTGAACAGCATGCAAGCAGGCGAGCTGCCCACCAGCGTGGCAGCCATGGGCATCACCGGTGGTTTGGGCAAGTGGTTTGCCTCGCACCCACCCTTGGAAGAGCGCATTGCGGCTTTGCAAAATGCACAAGGGCGTGTTTGAGATGAAGTTTTTTCTTTGAGCCATTCATCCTCTCCTTGGACGGTCGCCTCTGTGCAAGCAGTGGCGACCGTTGCCATTCAGCCCAGCGCTGCACTCACGCCTGCTCAAAAACGGTTCAACACCTTGTTGGCGCGTGTGTCGGCATTGACCGATTCCATTGCCACGCTAGAGGCCTTGTCCACGCAGCACCGCAGCAGCCACCTGCATGCCATGCGCACCTTGCAGAGCCATGAAGACGATGCGCGCAAAAATTTGTTGCTGTTTTTAGATGGACGCTTGCATCACGCTGAGCTCACGGCCTCGCACCGCCGCAGCGCCACGCAAGTCATCCTGGGTCTGTGCGAAGCGCTGGCACACAAGAACGACGGTCAAGTGCAAGCCGTGTTCAACCAACACCACAGCGAAGAAGATGCGCAAGCCTTGGCCGAAGAAGCCCGTGCAGGGGCCGAGCACGCCAAGGCTGTGTTTGAAGATTTATTCGGCAAGCCCTTGCACGGCGCAGAGGCGTTGCACACCGCTGAGGCCGTGTTTGAAGCAGGCCTGCGCCAATACCGAGAACAACAGCAGCGGCTAGAAGACAAACGCCAAGCCAAGAAGGCTAAGAAAAAGCCAGCGGCGCGTCAGCTCAAAGACGCACAGCAAAAAATGGATGCCAACACGGCGTTGCGCACGGTTTATCGTCAGCTGGCGAGCGCATTGCACCCCGACCGCGAACCCGACGAAGCTGAGCGCTTGCGCAAGACCGCGCTGATGAGCGACGTCAACGCTGCGTATGACCGCAAAAATTTATCTGAGCTGTTGAAGCTGCAATTGCAATTGGCGCAAATCGACAGCACGGCTTTGAGTCGCATGGCCGATGACAAACTCAACGCCATGTGTCTGCTGCTCAAAGAGCAAGTGCAAGCGCTGGAAGAAGACGAAGCACAAGCCCAATTTGAAATTCGTCACCACCTCGGTGTGAATGATCTCGACCACATCAGCGCCGAGAGCTTGGCGCGCGCTTTGGCCCTTCGTCTGCGCGATAAAGCGCAAGACGTAGACACACTACAGCGCGACCTGCGTCGCATTCAAAATGAAGCAGAGCTGAAACGTTGGCTCAAAGAGCAAGCGCAGCTGGCCAAAGAGATGCGGGCTGAACTGACGAATTTGGATCGCTTGCGAGGTCATTAACCCGCCATATTTGGTTCAACCAGTTTCGCCAATTGCGCCAGTGATTCTTGCCATCCAAGGTAGCACATCTCCAGGGGAATCATGTCTGGAATGCCCGCTTGTGTAACGTTCAACTCCGTGCCGCAAAGCACAGACTTGAGCGATACCGTCACTTCCAGCACACCTGTTAAGTCGGGGTCTTCAAACTTCTCGGTGTAGCGGATGCGTTTGTTGGGCACAAGTTCAAGGTACTCGCCACCAAACGAATGGACACTGTCACTGCCAAAGTTATGAAACGACAGGCGGAACGTGCCGCCCACTTCTGGCTCAAGGTGATGCACGGTGCCAGTGAAGCCATAGGGCGGCAGCCACTTGGCCAAAGCGCCGGCTTCTAGAAAAGCGCGATAGACCTTGTCTGGAGAGGTTTTTAAAACACGATGCAAGTGAATGGTGCGGTTGGTCATGTCAATCATCTTTCGTTTAACTAGCTCACTAGCTTGGGACGTCAGTGGTAACGCCGGCGTTCACCCTGGCCAAATCAATGCGGTCTTTGGTTGAGCTGGCGTGCAACGGCCTCACCCACTTTGATGCCGTCCACCCCCGCCGACAAAATACCGCCTGCGTAACCTGCGCCTTCCCCAGCAGGGTAGAGGCCAAAGAGCGTGGGGCTTTGCAAGGTGTCGTCTTCGCGGGCAATGCGCAGGGGCGATGAGGTGCGTGTTTCCACACCCGTCATCACGGCGTCGTGCATGTCAAAGCCTTTGATTTTTTGACCGAACACGGGCAGTGCTTCGCGCATTGCGGTGATGGCGTAGTGGGGCAATGCGCTGTTCAGGCTGACCATCTTCACGCCAGGTTTGTAAGAGGGCGCCACACTGCCCAATGCAGTAGACGCACGGTCCGCCACAAAATCGCCCACCAGTTGTGCGGGTGCTTCGTAGCTGCTGCCGCCCAAGGTGTAAGCGTGGGCTTCGAGTTGGCGTTGCAACACCAAGCCGGCCAACGGGTGGTAGCCGCCGGGCGCATCGTGTGTGGTGTGGCGCACAACGTTGCCTAGTTCTTGGCCCAGCTCGGCTTCAAAGGCGGAGGGGTCGCTGGGGTAGTCGCTTGGGTCAATGCCCACCACGATGCCTGCGTTGGCGTTGCGCTCAGCGCGTGAGTATTGGCTCATGCCGTTGGTCACCACGCGCCCAGCTTCGCTGGTGGCGGCCACCACGGTGCCACCCGGGCACATGCAAAAGCTGTACACGGCACGGCCGTTTTCTGCGTGGTGTACCAGTTTGTAGTCGGCTGCGCCCAACAGCGAGTGACCCGCGTGTTGGCCCCAACGCGCACGGTCAATCACGCCTTGCGGATGCTCAATGCGCACCCCTACAGAAAACGGTTTGGCTTCCATCGCGACCGCATGGCGGTGCAGCATGGTGAAGGTGTCGCGCGCGCTGTGACCCAGCGCGATCACCACATGGTGGGCGGGCAGGGTGTAGGTCTCGTCTGTCGCTTGGTTGTGTATGCGCAGGGCTCGGATGGCTCTCGTGGAAGGACCGGTGTCCTCGTAGTCGATGTCCACCACACGTTGCTCAAAGCGCACGTCGCCACCCAAGCGGATGATTTCTTCGCGCAAGCCTTCCACCACTTTGACCAGTTTGAAGGTGCCGATGTGCGGGTGGGCAGCAAACAAAATTTCTTCGGGTGCACCAAAGCGCACAAACTCATTCATCACCTTGCGGCCCAAGTGGCGCGGATCTTTGATTTGGCTGTACAGCTTGCCATCCGAAAATGTGCCTGCGCCGCCTTCGCCGAACTGCACGTTGCTCTCGACATTCAAAATCTTTTTGCGCCACAGGCCCCAGGTGTCTTTGGTGCGTTGACGCATGGGGGTGCCGCGCTCAATCACGATGGGCTTGAAGCCCATTTGCGCCAACACCAGCGCCGCAAAAATGCCGCACGGCCCAAAGCCCACCACCACAGGGCGTTCACCCGCGCCTGTTGACAATGAAGTGCCCCAGTCGCCCGGCGCGTGTGCAGGCGCGTGCCACGACATGTCGGGCGTGGGTTGGATGTGCGAGTTCTTGTCGAACTTGGCTAGCAAAACCGCTTCTTGCGCGGCATCGGCCAAGGTGATGTCCACGATGTAGACCACCAGCAAGTTGTGTTTGCGTGCGTCAAAACTGCGCTTGAACACCGCTAGCGTGGCAATGTCGGCTGGCGTGACACCTAAGGCCTCGGCCGCTAAGGCGAGCAAGGCATCAACAGGGTGAGGTGGGAGTTGGCGGTCTGCCTCGGTTTCGGGCGGCGCATCGGCCGCGCGGCGTGTTTCGACGGCAATTGCAGCGAGCGGAAGTTTGAGTTCTGAGATTCGAATCACAAGCGTGTGGCCCGTGGTGATCGGGCAAGTTATGTCGAGGGCCTTGATTATCCGTCCATAATCCAGCCGTGAAGCTCGCTAGGCCGTCGCTGGTGCAATCTGGGAAACCAGGCACTGGAGGAACGTCCGGACTGCGAAGGACAGCGTAAGAGGTAACACCTCTCCACCGTGAGGTGAGGATCAGAGCAACAGAGACGAGCCGATTGAGTTCGGGTGAAACGGGCAATCTCTACGCGCAGCAATACCAAGTAGGCC
>JAIXRH010000011.1 GCA_027485285.1 Comamonadaceae bacterium
CGCGGGGCTGAGCGAAATGCTGGTGCCTGCAGGCTATGTGGATGTGGCCTACGACGCCAAGTTCATGTTGTCCCCCGATGGCAAGAGCTATCAATTTGTCGCCAATGACAAGCCAACGCACCTGCCCTCACCGGGCTTGCCGTTCTCGCTGGTGTTTAGAACTGAGCCTGGCCGAGAGGATGTCGCCCTGCGCATTGCGTCGAGCTATGAGCAAGCGTCTGCCCGCAGAGTTCCGCCACCACAGTTTCCTTAATGACAGGAGAGACCCATGGGACATATTGGAAAAATTCCAAGCAATGACGATGCGATGACCAACGACGCCCGCCTGTCAAACAAGGACCATCGCCCGCTTCCTGTGGTTGACCTCGGCCCCTTGATGCGAGGCGAAGCCGGTGCGGTAGAGAACATCGCCAGCGTTTGGCGCGAGGTCTGCGAAAACCTGGGTTTCCTCTGCGTCATTCATCACGGCGTTGACAAAGCCCTGATCGACGACATGGAGCGACAGTCCCGTCGGTTCCACGACGATCTCACCGTCGACCAAAAAATGGCAGTGGCAGTCACGCGTGACCAAAAGGGATTTATCCCTTCCAAGGCCACCATCCTCACGCACTCGCCCTACCACGCACACACCAAGCTCGACAGCGTGGAGTGCTTTGTGGTGGCAACAGACTTTCCCACAGACCATCCCGAGGCGCAAAAAGGGACACAGTTTTATGGTCAAACGCCCTGGCCCAGTGAAGACACCTTGCCCGGTTTTCGTGACTCAGTCTCGCATTACATGGAGGCGATCAAAAACTTGGGACTCTCATTGCTGCCTGTGTGGGAGCAAGCGCTCGACTTGAAACCCGGTTTCTTCAAGCCCTCGTTCACCGACCCCTATTGCTATCTGCGCATGGCCAAATACCCCAAGGTGGACTTTGTGCAAGACAACGAGTTTGGGCTGGGCGCTCATGCCGACACGGGTTTCATGACCTTTCTCCCCCCTGCGCTGGAAGCTGGACTACAGATTCTTGACAAAGACAAGAAGTGGTTCTGGCCCATTGTTCCCGAGGGCGCCATCATTGTGAATATTGGGCAATTTCTCTCGCGCTGGTCCAATGACCGGTTTCGAGCCACGCCCCACCGTGTCTTACCGCCAAAAGACAACGACCGCTATTCCTTTGCTTGCTTTGTCAACACCAACCTAGAGGCCGTTGCGCAATGCCTGCCCAGCTGCCTGCCCGCATCGGGCGCGCCCACGTATGAGCCCCAGAGTTATTGGTCGTTTTTTGAGTGGTACATGAAACGTACATATGTGCACTACGCCGACTTCACCAACTCTGAGGCAAAGCCATAATCCGCCTCTTGTCTGAGCAGGTACAAGGCGAGCGCTTTGAGCTTATGAGCACCAAGAAGTGAGTGCCTGCAGTGATTCCCATGAATGAAAAAAGCCACTGACCGAGATCAGTGGCTTTCTTACTATTGGTGGGCCCACCAGGACTTGAACCTGGGACCAAAGGATTATGCTTACTACTACAGCTTTCGCTGCCTGTTTCCAGTTTGTAGTCTGGACTGTCTCTTGTCTTTACGACCTACCCGTACAGTCTCTACACCTTCCCAACATGGTGACTGGGCTTGGCTCGGGATTACCACGCTGCGATCAGCACAGGCTTCCCCGAATTTGAGTAGTTCTACATGCTGGCAGAGTTAACTTACCCGCATGCAACCCAACGGCAAATGACCATGACATTTTGTGTTTTAGGTCACCTGCTCTTTAAGTCCTCTGCTCTAACCAACTGAGCTATAGGCCCGAAAACTAATTGTACTTTGCCCCTTTTGACCCCAAAGTGCAGCTTAATTTTTCACCGCGTCTTGCATTGTAATTGGCTCAGCAAAGTGGCATTCAAGTATTGCGGCGTGATGCCGAAACATCTGTGTAGGACGCTAATGTCTGCATCCAGCCTATTTGTGAATCACGCCCATGACCTTCGAGACCCTCAGCTCTCTCAAGAGCTACATCATCCGCTCGCCGCGCCATTTGCTGATGGTTGGCGTCCTTGGTCTGCTTGTTGCGTGTGGCGGCGGCGGTGGAGGCGGGTCGCCCTTGACGGCGGAGGAACCCACTGCGAAATTAGAAAATGCGTCGATTGATTTAGCGCCTTTCTACCCTGGTAAAGCCATTTTCCTCAAACCCACTTACACCGGTGCCGATGCGAAGATCACTTGGGTCAATGGCGCTGGCGCGACCGGTGAACTCAGCCTGAGTGGGTCGGGTACCCTTATCCAAGATAACCCTTTGAGCAGCACAGATTACACATTAACCGTCTCTTATCCCGACCCTGCCAAACTCAATAGCTTTTTGACCAAAACAGCCAAGCTCAATGTGCCGATCACCTTGGTACCAGTTCCTCCCGTGACGCTGGATCAAAGCAAAGGCTCGCTGACAACAGCTCGCAGCGACCACACTGCAGTGCGTTTGCCAGATGGTCGCGTGTTGGTGGCAGGCGGAACTGATGGCACAGCTGTCTTGAAGTCTGTGGAGGTCTTTGACCCGTCCAGCGAAAAATGGGTTTCCGCCACAGACATGAAGACCGCACGCCGCGGCCATACCATGACGCTGCTGCAAGACAACAAAGTGTTGGTGACAGGTGGCTTCGACGACAAAGCAGCACTTGCAACTGCCGAGGTTTATGACCCTTCCTCCAACACATGGACAGCCACCATCAAACCAATGGCACTCAGCCATCGCTTCCACACGGCCACCTTATTACCGGACGGCAATGTCTTGATTGCAGGTGGTGCGGCAGGCCCCGCGATCACAGCTGACCCAAAAGTGACGGAAATTTACACGCCATCCACAGGACTCTTCACGCCTGGGCCATCGCTACCTGAGGCGCGTCAAGGGCATACCGCTACGCTGATGAAAGACAACAAGGTTTTGTTCATCGGCAACAGTGGTGACAACTCTGCGGCTGGAAGAGTTTTGACATACAACAGTTCAGCACCTGCGTCATCAACTTGGGCCAGCACGCCGTCTGCTAGCCATGTGCGCTACGGCCACACGGCAACTGTTCTCGATGTTGCTCAAAGCAAGGTCATGATCATTGGGGGTGGTGTTTCACCCGCCACAGCAGAAATTTACAACTTAGATTCAAACACTTGGACAACAGCAGCGCCAATGTCCACCGCTCGATCACTGCATACCAGCACACTTCTATTAGATGGCCGTGTTTTGGTAGTGGGCGGTTACGACGGTAAGCAAACCTTGACCAGCATTGAAACCTACAACCCGGCCGACAACACATGGGTCACCTACGCCAAAGTATTGAAGTCAGCAAGGGCTATGCACACCAGCACACGCATGAACAGTGGCGATGTGTTGATTGATGGCAGTTACTTCCAAAGCTCAGGCACGATCTTGAAAAATACAGAAATCTGGCGTCCTTGATCAAGTTTTTGTTCTCTGAGTCGATATTTAGTTCAACAACTTTTTATCTAGGTGATTTATGAAACAAATTTTCGCAGTGACTGTGTTTGCGATCGCTGCCCAATCCAGCTCAGCGCAACCTGCAAAGCCAAGCTACAGCTACTTTGAAGGTTTCAACCTCAGCATTGGTGCCGCACAAAACAAAACAGAAAAAACTGATACGCCTACAGAAACAACTTCGCGCACTAAAGCGAATGCGCCTCAGGCGAAGCTGAATTACACCTTCGCTTTGGCATACCCTGCAAAGCTAGGCGTAACAGCTACCATGGATTTGAAAA
The DNA here is from genome assembly GCA_027485285.1 of Comamonadaceae bacterium. Lineage (GTDB taxonomy): Bacteria > Pseudomonadota > Gammaproteobacteria > Burkholderiales > Burkholderiaceae_C > Limnohabitans. The sequence goes on from JAIXRH010000011.1 coordinate 3,745, forward strand.
ATTCAAAGATCAGCGACAAAGAGACTCTGTCTGCCAATGGCATCACAGAAGTGACTGTCGAACCTGGCATTTTGTTGATTAACAACTCTTTGCTGTATGCCAAATTGGGCAGCTACACCAGCCGCTATGAGCTCGCCGCAAACGCTGCGCGCAACTTGAGTGGTACAAGCTATGGCATTGGCATCAAGCACTATGTTCATGGCCAAAACTTCATCCAAGCCGAATGGACGCAGCGCAAAGCTGACGACAATCCTGCTGGCTTGGCTGGTGTGAAGTTCAAACAAAGCTCTGCTGCCGTTTTGATGGGCTTCAATTTCTAAACCCCACCAAGCTTGAAAACGCGAGGGACTTATCATCCCTCACATGAAACTCTCTCCAAATGCTCTCGGGCTTGCCGCTGCGCTCGTCACGGTGCTCATTTGGTCCTCATTCATTGTGGTGGCACGGGCGTCGGCCGCACACAACTTGCTTCCCCTGGATATTGGTTTTCTTCGTTTCGTGGGCGCAGGCTGTGTGTTGCTGCCTTGGGGCTGGTGGCTCATGCGTGCGCAGCGAAAACTCAGCCAAACGTCCGTTGAATCCGTTGGCTCGTTGATGGGTTTATCACCCCTGTCCTTGCGCATCACCGCATTAACGGGGCTTTTTGGCAGCATGCTTTACACCATGCTGGTCTACTCTGGGTTTTTCTTTGCGCCTGCCGCACATGCCTCAGTGCTGATGCCAGGCAGCTTGCCGCTGTGGACATCGCTCTTGGCCATTGTGGTGTTGCAAGACCACATCACCCGAGCACGCGCCATGGGCCTAGCCTGCATTGTGTTGGGCGACATGTTGGTCGGCGGCGCCAGCCTGCTCAAAGCATTTGATGGTGGGGAGGTGTGGAAGGGCGATGTGTTGTTCATGAGCGCTGCGTTTTGCTGGTCCTACTACAGCGTGCTGGTACGCCGCTACGCGCTTGACCCAGTGCGCGCCACCATCGCCATCACTGCCTTTTCTTGCGTGAGCTTTGTGCCTGTGTATGCCTTGGCGGCCTATGCAGGCTGGGTGCCCACACGACTGGACTCAGCACCAGCCAGCGAAATGTTGTTTCAGGCCATCTTTCAAGGCGTGGGCTCGGTGGTCATTTCTGGCATCACCTTCAACGTGATGATTCGCCATTACGGCCCTGTGCGTTCGACCATGATCACGGCCCTCGTGCCAGGCTTGTCGGCCTTGGGTGCCGTGGTGTTTTTGAATGAACCCATGAGCCTCAACCTCTTGGCGGGTTTGGCGCTGGTGACCAGCGGTATTTTGTTTGGCGTGCGCGTGCCCAAACCTTGAACCAGCTACTTGTGGCTCAAGGCATTGCTCACCAGCTTGGATGTGATGTCCACAATTTGAATCATGCGGTCATAGGCCATGCGCGTGGGGCCAATCACACCCAACGTGCCCACCACCAGACCGTCCACCTCATACGGTGCACTGACCACCGAGAGCTCTTCCATCGGCACAATTTTGCTTTCGCCGCCAATGTAGATTCGCACGCCTTCTGCTTGCGCAGAGCTGTCAAGCAAACGCACCAACTGCGCTTTTTGCTCAAACAAATCAAACGCACGGCGCAGGTTGCCCATGTCGCTGGAAAAGTCGCTCACCGACAACAAATTGCGCTCGCCACTGATGACCACATCGTCTTGCACTTGCGTGAGCGCCTCGGTGCTGACCTGCACCGCCGCTTGCATGAGGGTGGCAATTTCACCGCGCAGCGACTCCACCTCGGCCAACAGTTTTTCGCGCACCTGCTCAATCGCCATACCTGCAAAGTGATGGTTCAAGTAATTTGATGCTTCCAGCAACTGCGAAGCGGTGTAGTCGGCCTCGGTGAACAACACACGGTTTTGCACATCACCCTCGGGCGAGACAATGATGACCAACAAACGGCGATCCGACAAACGCAAAAATTCAATGTGGCGAAACACCGAGCTGCGCTTAGGCGCAATCACAACCCCCACAAAATGCGACAAGTCCGACAACAAATGTGCAGCATTGGCAATCACTTTTTGCGGCTGATCTGGGGCCAAGGTCGCCGTCTGAAACTGACTGCGATCGGCCGTCAACATGGTGTCCACAAACAAGCGATAGCCCAGCGCTGTGGGGATGCGCCCAGCCGAGGTGTGGGGGCTGGCAATCAAGCCCAATTCCTCTAAATCTGACATCACATTGCGAATGGTCGCGGGTGACAGCTCTATGCCCGTGGCACGAGACAACGTGCGCGAGCCGACGGGCTGCCCGTCGGCGATGTAGCGCTCCACCAGCGCTTTGAGCAATAACTTGGCGCGATCGTCTAGCATGGTCATCCTGTTGTCGAATTTTAATGATGTAATTTGCCCATGAAATCCAAGTTTCGTCAGATTGCCTTGCTCGGGAAATACCACTTGAACTCGGGTTCAAGCGCTCACCCATCTTCCCGCAAAACCCTAGAGGAAATTGCGCAGTTCTTGCACACCTTGGGTTGCGAAGTCATCCTAGAGCATGACACGGCCGCAGGTTCTGGCCTGAGCGGCTACACCGTGATGACCATCGAAGAAATTGGCACATCATGCGACTTGGCCATTGTGCTCGGTGGCGACGGCACCATGTTGGGCTACGCCCGCCAACTCGCGCCACACAAAGTGCCGCTGATTGGTATCAACCAAGGCCGCTTGGGCTTCATCACCGACATTCCATTGAGCGAAGTGAAAAACACACTCACCGCCATGCTGGCTGGCGGGTTTGAGGAAGACCACCGCGCACTGATGCGTGCCAAGGTGTGGCGCGACGGCCATTGTGTGTTCAATGCCTTGGCCATGAACGATGTGGTGGTCAACCGCGGCGCGACCAGCGGCATGTTGGAAGTGCGCGTCGCCATTGACGGACGATTTGTGGCGAACCAACGGGCGGACGGGTTGATCATTGCCACACCCACAGGCTGCACGGCCTATTCGTTGTCCGTGGGCGGGCCTTTGCTACACCCTTCGTTGCCGGCTTGGGTCATGACTCCGATTGCGCCTCACACCTTGTCGAACCGGCCCATCGTGCTGGCCGACACGGGCGAGGTGACGATTGACTTGGTGGCGGGGCGCGACGCCAGCGCCAACTTTGACATGCAGTCGCTCGCGTCTCTGCTCGTTGGTGACCGCATCACTGTGAAGCGCTCCAACTACCACGCCACCTTCTTGCACCCACGCGGCTGGAGCTATTACGACACCTTGCGTCAAAAACTGCACTGGAACGAGGGTGGCGCATGAGTTTGCAGCACATCGTGTTGCGCGATTTTGTGATCGTGCGCGAACTGGACCTCGATTTGTCGAGCGGCTTTTCTGCGCTCACCGGTGAGACTGGTGCCGGTAAATCGATTTTGATTGACGCCCTACAACTGGTGCTAGGCGCTCGTGCTGACAGCAGCGTGGTGCGCGAAGGCGCAGCCCGGACCGAGATTTGTGCCGAATTCGACACCACCCCCGACATTTTGAAATGGCTGGACGATGAAGGCTTTGCCGACATCGCCAACGATGGCCAGTTGCTGCTCAAACGCACGATTGATGCCCAAGGCAAAAGCCGAGCGTGGGTCAACGGCAGCCCCGCCACAGCCACCCAGCTGCGCACCTTGGGCGACAAGGTGCTGGACATCCACGGCCAACACGCCTGGCAAAGCCTGACCCGCCCCGAAGCCGTGCGCGGTTTGCTCGACGCCTATGCAGGCGTGACGCTGCAAAGGCTGACCCAAACCTGGACGCAATGGCGTCAAGCCACCCAAGCCCTGCACGAAGCGCGCACCGCGCAAGCCACGCTGCAAGAAGAACGCGAGCGCTTGCTGTGGCAAGTGGCGGAGGTCGACAAGCTTGCCCCAGCGGAAGACGAGTGGGATGAGCTCAACAGCCAACACACCCGCCTTTCGAACGCCCAAGCCTTGATGGATGCAGCGCAAGCCGCCATCCAAGCGCTGGAAGACGACGACAGCGGCGCGCTGCGTCTGTTGGCCAAAGCCCAAGACGCGTTGCAAGACCAAACCGACGTGGAGCCCGAATTCACCGCGCTGGTCGATGTATTGGCCTCTAGCCTCGCGCAAGCGGGCGATGTGGCGCACTCGCTCAACGCCTACTTGGGCCGCACTGAACTCGACCCTGCGCGCCTGCAAACCCTGGACGACCGCATGTCGCTGTGGATGTCTTTGGCCCGTCGCTTCAAACGCACACCCCAAGAGCTGCCTGCGCTCTACTTGGAGTGGAAAGACCGCCTGACGCAGCTCGATGCAGCCACCGACCTCGAAACCTTGGAAGCCACTGAAACCAAAGCTGCAGCAGCCTACCAAACCGAAGCCCGCCAAGTCTCTCTGGCTCGCACACAAGCTGCGCCCAAGTTGGCCAAAGCCATCACCCAAGCCATGCAAGGCTTGGGCATGCAAGGCGGACGCTTTGAGGTGCAGCTCGACCCAACCGAGCAACCCACCGCGAGTGGCCAAGAGAGCATCACCTTCTTGGTGGCAGGCCACCCCGGCAGCACACCACGCCCTGTAGCCAAAGTGGCTTCGGGCGGCGAGCTGTCGCGCATAGCCTTGGCCATTGCTGTCACGACCAGCGAGTTGGGCACCGCGCAAACCCTCATCTTTGACGAGGTTGATTCAGGTGTGGGCGGCGCCGTGGCTGAAACCGTGGGCCGCTTGATGAAACAGTTGGGCAAAGACCGCCAAGTGCTGGCCGTGACCCATTTGCCGCAAGTGGCGGCCTGCGCGGACCACCACTTGTTGGTGTCTAAACACAGCGATGAACAAGGCACATCGAGTCAAGTCAACGCGCTCAATGCCGATGCAAGGGTGAACGAAATTGCACGCATGTTGGGGGGCGAAAAAGTGTCCGACACCACCCTGGCCCACGCGCGTGAAATGCTTCAACACTCGGCAAAGACGGGAAAACGATGAAACAAGAACTGGTCCTCATCACTGGCATGTCCGGCTCGGGCAAGTCTGTGGCTTTGCACGCGTTAGAAGACGCAGGCTATTACTGCGTGGACAACTTGCCACCCGAGTTGTTGCTGCCTTTTGTGCAGCTTGAACTTCAGCAAAGCATCAGCAAAGTGGCCATTGCCATGGATGTGCGCAGCGCCAGTTCGCTGCCGATGGTGCCTGCACAACTCACCCACTTGCGCACCATGGATGTAGATGTGCGCATGCTGTTTTTAGACGCCACCACCGATATCTTGGTGCACCGTTTTTCTGAAACACGTCGCCGCCACCCGCTGTCGCGCCAAGATGGCCAAGACGTGGTGCGCGACCAGCAGTGGGACTTGGTAGAAGCCATTGAACTGGAACGCGGACTTTTGTCTGAGCTGCGTGAAGAGTCGCACATCATCGACACCAGTTTGTTGCGCAGCAGCAAGTTGCAGGGCTATATCAAGTCGCTCATCTCGGCGCCAGCCACGCAGCTGACCCTCATGTTTGAGTCTTTCGCCTTCAAACGCGGAATTCCTGTGCATGCCGACTATGTGTTTGATGTGCGCATGCTGCCCAACCCGCACTACGAGCCTGCACTGAAGGCGCTCACCGGTCGCGA